>JAZQKI010000048.1:0-106468 GCA_045542075.1 Eubacteriales bacterium | reverse complement strand
CCCGCCCCCCCCCCCCGGTGGCCCCCCCCCCGGGGGAGTTTTTATTCTGCTTCTTCAAGCTCCTCGTATATCTCCATAAGACGTTCTTCTATCTCGGTTTTGCGGTTATCAAGCTCGGAGAGCTTTTTATAATCGGTTGCTGCCTCGCCCTGCATTTTCTCCTCTGTGAGGACTAATTCTTCCTCGAGGGTTGTCATCTCCTTTTTGAGCTTTTCCAGCCTGTTTGCCTTTTTTCGAGCCTCTGCGGCATTCTGCTTTTGCTTCAGGTATTGCTCTTTGGAGTTGGTCATGGTCTGCGGCTTGTACGTCTCACCTGACTGTGTGGCAAGTCGCAGCTTACGTGCCTCGGTAAACTCGCGAAATTCCGTGTAGGCTTGATTTTTGCGGGTTATTTCATAGTCAAACATATCTCCCTCGCAGTATCCCCGAGGCTTCAATTCTATAATTCTGCTTGCCAGCTTTTCAATAAAATATCTGTCGTGAGAGACTGCGATTATCGTGCCGTCAAAATCCTCAAGCGCAGACTCAAGTGCCTCGCGCGAGTCTATGTCGAGGTGGTTGGTCGGCTCGTCGAGGATAAGCAGGTTCATATGCGAGAGAATGAGCTTTGACAAAGTAAGCCTTGCTCGCTCGCCGCCCGAGAGCATGCCCACGGTCTTGTAAACGTCCTCGCCGAAAAAGTTGAACCACGCAAGCGTGGAGCGGATCTTTTGCTCGGTCTGTGTGGGATACGCGCTCCAAAGCTCCTCAAGGACGGTGTTTTTATCATTGAGATTCTGGTTTTCTTGGTCGTAGTAGCCTATCTCGACGTTATAGCCGTATTCTATTCTTCCGCCTGTCTGCGAGAGCTTGGACATAAGAAGCTTTATGAGTGTGGACTTTCCGCAACCGTTTGGACCGATAATGAGAAGTCTGTCATTCTTTTTGACGAGGAAATTCAGATTCTCAAACAGCTTTTTGTCCCCAAATCCCATAGAAAGGGACTTGATGTTTACAACGTCGTTTCCACTTGCCAGAGACGAGGTAAATTTCATTCGTATTGCGCGGGGGGAGTATTCGGGGGCATCCAGCTTGTCCATTTTCTCAAGGAGCTTGAGGCGGGATTCCGCGGCAATTATATTGCGCTCTCTGTTCCACGCGCGCTGCTGGGCGATGTATGCCTCCTGGCGCGCTATTTCCTTTTGCTGATTCTTATAATGCTTTTCGTATATCTCGCGGTCGATTCGGCGTTGCTCCATGCTCTTTGTGTAATTGCCGTTGTAGAGCTTTGCCTTGCGGTTTTCGACGGCGAGGGTTTTGTTTGTCACGCGGTCAAGAAAGTATCTGTCGTGGGATATGACCATAACGCATTTTTTGTACTGCGCGAGAAAATTCTCAAGCCACGCGAGAGTTTCAATGTCAAGGTGGTTTGTAGGCTCGTCGAGCATAAGTATATCGGGCTCACGGCAAAGCTGGATAGCGAGCGCGAGACGTGTACGCTGACCGCCTGACAAGAGCTTGACTGCGCGATTCATATCGCTCTCAGAAAAGCCGAGCCTTGACAAGGTTGACGCACAGCGACCGCGGAACTCAAGCCCGCCGTCGCGTATGAATTTCTCGTGCAGAGCCGTGTATTGAGAGGTATAAGCGCTGTGATTTTCGTCCTCGGTGTTCTCAAGCAATACCTCAAGCTCCGAGAGTCGCTTTTCCTCGTCGAGTAATACGGGGAAGGCAAGATACATATGCTCAAGTGCGCTGTCGTTATCACTATAGATACCGTCCTCGTCGGAAAACGCGCCGTACTGAGACAATACCCCCACGGTTTTGCCCTTGGATATATATACTTCGCCGTCGTTTGGCGTATATTCGCCCGTTATGAGCTTGAAAAGCGAGGTCTTTCCGCTTCCGTTGACACCGATTATTCCGAGCTTGTCATTTTCCTCAAGGGAAAACGACACCTTGTCGAGAATAACTCTGTCTCCAAACGAAAGGCAGAGATTGTTGACACTTATGGCTATCATTAAGATAAGTCCTTTCTATTGACTTTTTCTTCAAAATAATGTATAATAAATATAGTATTATCAGATGTACAGATATATTGTACACCAAAATATGACTTTTTGCAAGTGCTTTTTGCACGGGAGGTTAATTTGAAAATAAGTGTTATCGGTGCGGGCAGATGGGGCTCGCTTATCACATGGTATCTTTCAGCTAAACGCGGATTTGACGTTACTCTCTACGGACCCGCAACAGCACCCGACATACAAAGATTTCAGCGTGAGCGCAGAAACGACCTGCTTGAGCTTCCCGAGACTGTCACGATCTCCACAAACATATCCTGCCTTTGCGGAGCGGACGTTATAGTAATCTCTATAAACTCGCAGGGACTTGCGGGGCTTATTGAGGAAATAAGACCGCTTGAATTGAAGAATAAGATATTCGTGCTTTGCATGAAGGGAATTGATATTGAAACGGGAAGAAGACTTTCCGAGGTGGTGACGGACGGAGTTGACCCCTCATGCGCGGTTGCGGTGTGGATAGGCCCGGGTCACGTTCAGGAGTTTTATGCGGGCGTGCCCAACTGTATGGTTATAGACAGTGACAACAAGGAGATCAAGAAATATCTCGTTGAGAATTTCTCAAGCGATCTTATACGTTTTTATTACGGCGACGACCTTATCGGAAACGAGATAGGAGCGGCGGCGAAGAACGTCATAGGAATTGCCGCGGGAATGCTTGACGGGCTTGGGCTCTCGTCTCTCAAGGGCGCATTGATGTCAAGAGGTGCGCGAGAGGTGTCAAGGCTTATCGCGAAAATGGGCGGAAATGAGCTTTCAGCCTACGGACTTTGTCACCTTGGTGACTATGAAGCAACGGTATTCTCAAAGCACAGCCACAACAGAATGTACGGCGAGATGCTTGTAAAGGGTGAAAAATACGACAAGCTCGCGGAGGGATATTATACCGCAAAGGCTATAATGAAGCTTGCAGACAGATATGGTGTTGATATGCCTATATGCCACGCGGTCTACACCGTGCTTTATGACGGAGTTCAGCCCAAGGACGCTATGCACGACCTGTTTGAGAGAAGTCTTAAACCCGAATTTTATAACTAAACTGAAAACAGGCGGTTTTACCGCCTGTTTTTTATCATGTTTTTTTCTTTTTGAATATAACCGCTCCCGAAGCGAGCAGGCAAATCACAGTCATAGCCGCGTTGATATACAAAAGCGAATTACAACCGCTTGATGTTGATGCTTGCGGTAGGGTGGGAATCTCTCCGCTGTCCTCGGGGATATGCAGCTCCGAGGTAGTTACGGCGGTCTGAATAGTCTGTCCCGCGCCCATAATATAACCCGTGATCTTCTCCTCGCCTATCACGCACTCGACGTAGAATATCCCGTCGTCATACACATCACTTGCGCAGAGCATTGAATACATAGGCAAAATTGCCTTAGCCATGCTTGCGTCATTTGCGGATGCAGCGTCCTTGCTTTCATAGAGGGGAATGTCAGCTCTTGACATATACGTTCCTGTCGTATAAGTCTTGCCCGAGTAGTCAATCTTTTGGACGGAATTATTAGTCTTATATGGCATATCTGCATAGCCTGTAATTTTAGTATCGAAAAGGCTATACGACTTTATGTAAACTCCGTCACCGTCCACATCAAGTCCGTCCTGCGCACGGGTGTTACCTTCAACTGTATATACCGTATCGTTTTCAATATAAAGAACTATTCCAATGTGAGATGCGGTTTTATATGGGTTGTCCGTAAAGAAGATCAAGTCGCCCGCCGAGGGGGTGTATTCGGGATCGTAGGTTTCCGAAAGCTTTTGGGAATTTGTGCTTTGATGAGCCACGGAGGTTTTGAAAAATCCTGCGGATTTTAATGCGACGCGCCACTTTTCACATCCAAGCTCTCGCCATATATATTGACTGTCACCGGGATGATCTCTGCACCAATCCTTTAGGGTGTTCAGGTCGTGGCAGCCTGCCTGCAACAGACAAAAAGAAACAAACGCGGCGCACCAATGGTAGCTATATCCCGTGCTGAAGTCTCCGAAATTCCAGTTGTATTCCGAAAAGTTGCCGCTTCCCGAGGAGAGTCCGCCAAGCTCGTCAAGAGAGCTGCCTTCTCTATATCCAAGCTGAGAAAGTGCGATTGCTATAACGTCGGTGGGACCATCTCCTGTAAGCTTTGTGTCGCTGAGATACGTGTAGTATTTGCTTTTTTTATACGATTCCGATGCGGGAGTGTCACCGTTTGTGCCCGCGTGAACGTAATCCACGGAGGATATTGCGACACAAAAGCAGGGAACGAGAACGCAAAGTGCCAGCATGAGAGCGGCGAACTTTAATATATGCCTCACAATATACCTCCTTTGTTATTTTTACAAAAATGATTTAATATCAGTCTTCCCAGAGCTTGAGTGCCGCGGACAGCACCTCCTCGGAAATCTCCTCAACGCTTCCGGCGGCGTTGATGCATACTATATTTTCCCCTCTTTCACGGAGAAGATCAATGACACTTATAAACGTCTTTCGCGTCTTGTCGAGATATTCGTACGTCTCAAATATCTCCGTGCTTACGTGACGCGCGTTTATTCGCTCAAGGCTCTGCTCGGGTTCAAGGTCGAGGAAGATGCACAGGTCGGGACGGCGGATGTTTGGATTTTCAAGATTAAGCTCCATAACTCGGGGGAGTCCTATCTGCACTCCCTGATAAGCCAGAGACGAGTAATAATATCTGTCGCTTATAGGACAAATACCCGCATTGAGCAGTGATTCAATGCCGTCTTGTGTGTTTGTGTTGTGATTGGCTCTGTCGTTTGCAAACATAACGGCAAGCTGATCGTCTGTGACCTTTACCTTGCCCGACAGCACCTCACGTATAGCGAGTCCCGACGGATATTTTGTCGGCTCGGCGGAAACGTGGGTCTTTATTCCGCGTTCTGCGAGCTTGGCTGCGAGAAGCTGTATCTGCGTGGACTTGCCCGCACCGTCAATGCCCTCAAAGACTATAAATTTTGCAGTATTTTTCATGTTATCATCTTTCTTTGTTGTATTTTATGCTTACTTTTCAAACCATACGGACGGAGAGAAAAGGAGAAGCATGGGGAAGAGCTCAAGTCGTCCGAAAAGCATGTCAAGGGAAAGCACTATTTTAGACGCGTAGGACAGGGAAGCGTAGCTGCTTGCGGGACCTACGTCGCCAAAACCGGGGCCAATATTGTTTATACAGGCGGTAACCGCGGAGAATGTGGTTTCAACACTTCTTCCGTCAAACATTGCTATAAGAAGGAACGAGCCGAAAAATATAAATGTGTATGCGATAATAAATGCGAAAACACCTCTTTGGGTATCCTTATCAACCGTCTTGCCTTCAAATCTTACAGCCTTGACACGGCGGGGATGTATCATGTGACGCACCTCTGCCATAGTGCTCTTGATGGCTATTACGAGTCGGCTTACCTTTACACCGCCACCCGTTGAGCCTGCGCACGCGCCAATAAACATAATTATCAGAAGAACGACCTCGGATAGATTGCCCCATAGATTAAAGTCGTCCGTGGCAAATCCCGTAGTGGATATTATGGTGGATACCTGGAAGAACGCGTGACGCAGAGTGTCGCCGATATTTCCAAATCTCTCAAACGTATCAAATGCTATAAGAGCGGTGGCTGCGGCAACTATACACGCAAACCAACGAAGCTCCTCGCTGAATATTGCGGAAAGGATCTTTCCTGTGATTATTAGGTAATACAAATTGAAGTTTACGCTGAAAAGAAGCATAAATACCGACATTACCCAAACGCAGTATTCTGGGTGAGCAACAGTTCCGCCGAACGATGCCATACTGTCAGACCAGATAGCGAAGCCTCCCGTGCCTGCGGTGGAGAAGGAGGAGGTAAGCGCCTCGTAAAGGTCCATTCCGCCAAAGAGAAGGAGCGCTGTGCATACAAGAGTCAGTACGATATAAATACCGTACATGATTCCCGCCGTTTTTTTGATAGTGGGAACTATTTTGTCTACCTTCGGGCCGGGCATTTCAGCTCGCATGACGTGAACCAGGCGCGATGACTTCATATCCTGCTGTGGCATTACCGCAAGCACAAATACAAGCACTCCCATACCGCCTATCCAGTTCGTGAAGCTGCGCCAGAAAAAGACTCCTCTCATTCCCATCATAGCAGACTCATAGCTTAGTTCGGGTGTCCAGAGCTTCGAGAATGCGTCTGCGCCAAGAACGCTTGCTCCTGTCGTGGTAAATCCCGATACAGTCTCAAAAAATGCGTCGATGTAATTGGGGATAAGACCAGAAATGACAAATGGGAGCGCACCGAAAAGCGACAGGACTATCCAGGAAAGACCTACTGTTACAAAGCCTTCCTTTGCCCCAAGGGTAGAGTTTGCCGGCTTTTTTATTACCATAAGCGCGCCGAGAATAAGCAGGGCTGTTATTGGTATTGCGAAAGCCCAGATGTTTAGAAACTCACCGTATATAAGCGATACTGACAGAGGGAGAAGCATGAGCATACCCTCTGCGAGCAACAGCTGACCGGTGATATACCGTATCATTTTGAAATTCATATCCTACCCTCACAAAAGAATGTCTTCAAGTGTATACATACGGTCGTTGATAGTGACAATTATCACACTGTCTCCAACTTCAAGGGTTGTCTGACCGTTGGGGTATATGACCTCTCCGTCGCGGATGATCGCCGCGAGAAGAAGGCTTCTTTTCAGTCTCAGATCCTTAAGCGGGATACCGGTTTGGCTGAAATCGCTTCCAACGTCGAACTCCAATGCCTCTACTTTGTTGTCGGCAAGCTTGTAAAGAGTCTTTATCGTGCTCTGCGAAGCGTTGTTTTTAAGGTTTGCAAGGCCGCGCACGTATCTTATTACATGAGTTGCGGTTATGTATTTAGGGTTGATATCAGAGTCGATTCCCGCTACCTCGGAAAGCTTTCCAAATGATTGAGCGGATACCCTCGCGATCACCTTGTCAACGCCGTGATTCTTTGCAAACATGGAAATGATTATGTTGTTCTTATCGTCAGACGTCATAGCAACGCAGGCATCAGCGGAGTTGATTCCCTCCTCAACAAGCAGGTCGGGGTCTGCGGCGTCTCCGCAGATTATCTCCGCCTTTGGGAAAAGGTCGGCAAGCTCGTGGCATACCTCCTCGTTGCCCTCAATTATCTTGACTCGGAATCCACCCGACGAGAGCATATCGGCGAGGTATCTGGATATACTGTTTCCGCCGATTATAAACACGTTCTTTATTCTCTTGACAAGGATCCCAAGCTTTACGAAAAAGTCGGATATATCCTTACGGGATGCGGTGATTGAGATATAATCGCCCTCTCTGATGACGTAATCACCGCCGGGGATTACGACGTCGGTGCCGTGTCTGACCGCGCAGACAATGACGTTTGTGGAATATTTTGAGCGAAGCTCAAAAAGCTTCTGACCTACGAGCGGATGGCCGTTGTCGATAAAGATATCTACCACCTCAACGCGTCCCTTGGCAAACTTGTCAAGCTTCATAGCAACAGGGAAGCGTATAATTCTTGCCGCTTCACGAGCCGCCTCGTATTCAGGGTTAACGATGAGGTCTATTCCGAGCTCCTCGCACATAAAGCCCATCTGCTTTAGGTACTGCGGATTGCGGACTCTCGCTATCGCGTGGGCCGCGCCAAGACGTTTGCCTATCATACAGCAAAGCAGGTTAAGCTCGTCCTCGGTAGCTACTGATATGATCACGTCGCAATTCTGCACGTTTGCCTCGCGTTGAATATCTACCGATGCTCCGTTGCCTACTACACCGAAAACATCATATTTATTTACAACCTCGTCTATAAGAGCGGGATTTTCGTCAATTACCGTGACGTTGTGTCCCTCTGCGCATATGGAAGATATTAAAGTGTCGCCAACGACACCGTTTCCAATGATAACTATTTGCATAGCGCCTCCGTGTGTGAAATTATTTGTTTTATATAAATATCAATCTGTAATGACGGTAATGCCCTCGGGTGAATTGATACGGACTGTCACCTTGCCGTCAACCTTTTTAGCCGAGACCTCAATAATGCCGAGAGGAGTGGGTACAGTACCCTTCGCCCATTCAAGAAAGGCAAGGTTAGGCTTTATGTCATAGACGTCACAGGCCAGAGCCTTCACTCCAAGCACGTAATTTGTAAGGAAGGGGCAGGGACCCGACGCCCAGCCGTGACATAGCGAATGACGGAATCCTTTATAACAAAAGTCACCGTAAGTCTTGTGAATATCTACTTTGCCCTCCGGCACAAGACTGTCTATCCTTGACGAATTTTCAAGCCACAGGATGTTGAAATCCTCCCAGAACGTAGTAGCGCCCACGTCGAGCATTCCGCCAAAATATGTCTTCATATCCTCAAGCGCGCCCGCGAGATCCCCCGCAAGAGCCTTTGCGGCGAGAATATAATATCCAAAGAACGTTGAGTATCCCATAGCACCGCCGGGGGCGATCACCTCGCGGTGAAGCTTTTCTCTGTCGCCTATGTCCGCAAGGATAAGCAGAGAAGCGGCTTGCTTTGAGCCTGCGCAATCAGGGACGTGACGCGACATTCTTTGTGCTGACAAAAGACACTTGTCCGAAAGTTTGTCCTCCCCGAGAATTTCGAGAAGCTCCGCTCCGCGCTCAAGCGCCATCTTAAGCAATCCCTGAAGACCTGCGTGTACGGCAGCATAATTTTCTCGGTTGGGCCAATCTATAAATCTGTCCTCGGGCATATGCTCTACACCGTCCTCGTCGACACAGTCTAAAAGCACGGAAAGAAGCCCTGAGAGATATTGCTTTTGCTCCGAGAGATACTCCATATTTCCCGTGATCCTGTAAAGGTCGCGCTGAATAAGCAGCCACCAGAGAGAATAAGACGACATTCCGTTCATCCATTTGCCCACGGGAGTTTCATCTCTGACGAGATCAAGAGATCTCTCAATAACCTCGTTGTCTCCAAAGACGGTAAGAATAGAGCGAACCTCAGTATGCATATCTCCTATCCATACCAGACGGTCTCTCTTTATTCCGTCCCAGAGATATTCCTGCATATTTACGTGAGCGGTGTAAGCCGAGGTGTTCCATATACGGTTGATTTTTTCATCGCTGCATTCAAATGAGCCCTTATAATCAAGGTCAAGATATGTAAACACGCCCTGAATAGCCTTGAATTCAACAAGTCCATTCGGCTCAAGAAGCTCAATATACGCAAATCGGTATCCCGACTCGTTGGTCTCGTTGGAGGAAAGGAAGCCGACGTTCATTACGCGGTCGCGGTTTGCGTGATCGTTAGTTGCGTTTCCCTCAGATATTTGAGCCATAGCCTCGCTTACACTCTCGCCGAAGCGGACAAGAATGTTGGCTCTGCTGTTTTCTCCCTCCACGCTCCAGACCATAAGACGCAGACTGCCCGGGAACTCAATTCCAAAGTCCACGAGTATCGCCGCACGAGGCCCGTCACCGCTGTTTTTCAAGATGCAGCCTTGACCGGGATCAAGTGTTATCTGATTGGTCTTTTCAACAAGGAGAGATGCCGTATTCCTAACGTCTCCCTGTGTAAATATGATCTTTTTGGGAACAAGGTATCTTCTTGTTCTCTGATCTCTTAACGTCCCATTCAAAGCAGGGAATTTTTCATTGACCTTTGACATAACGGAGTGCGCCTTTCTTTTGCTCCAACTACCGTCAGATTAGTAGATAAATGCAACAAAAAACATTTCTGCATTCTAAATAATTATATCACAAACCCCGCCTGATTGCAATAGATTTTACAATATTTATATTATGTGGACAGGTCTTGACACAAAAAAGGGGAGGAGCAAGCTCCTCCCCAAATTCAGTATTAAATTACTTGTACATAGGACCGTAGGTTGCGCAAGCGCGGTAGTCCTGACCTTCCTTATCCATACCGAATGCATTCCAAGCTGCGGGACGGTAGATCTCGTCCTCGGGAACGTTGTGCATGCAAACGGGAATACGGAGCATAGAGCACATTGTGATAAGGTCTGCGCCTATGTGACCGTAGGAGATAGCACCGTGGTTAGCGCCCCAGTTCATCATTACCTCATAAGCTGTCTTGAAGGGAGAGCCTTCCTTGCCGTCGCAACGAGGAGCGAACCAAGTGCAGGGCCATGTGGGGTTAGTTCTTTCCATGAGCTTATCGGAAACCTCGTCGGGAAGGTTTACAGTCCAACCCTCAGCGATCTGAAGAACGGGACCGAGACCCTTAACAAGATTGAGTCTGATCATAGTACAGGGCATTTCAGCCTTTGTTGTGTAGTGGGACGAGAATCCGCCGCCGCGGAAGTTGTCGAAGCCTGCCTCGCACCAAACGGTAGCGTCGGTCATCTTCTTGATATCCTCGTCGGTAACCTCCCACCACTTCTTCATGGTAGCGTTGCCATTCTCGTCTGTGCAGACACCGGAAGCGTCAAGACAAGCGGCACCCGAGTTGAGAAGGTGGATGATACCGTTGGATTCAGCAGCCTTACCCTCGAGCTTGTAGCCTGTTACTCTTTCGGTAGCCTCGCCGGACCAATATGTACGAACGTCAGCAAATATCTGAGCTCTATGTGTGAGCAATCTCATCATGAGCATACCCATGCCGTTGAGAATGTCGTTCTCTGTAGCGAGAGTATAGGGCTCGCGAGCGCCCTCATAGTCAAAGGTGGAGGAGAGAAGAGCCTCGGGGTAGTCACAGTTGGGCCAGTGGTCTGTCCACTGTCTCTGACCCTGGAAGCCGCCTGCGATCGCGTTGTGTCCGACCTTTTCTTCCTCGAACTGATCGGGAAGATTCTTGTTGCCTGCCATAAGGTCCTTGATGATGCAGTACATCTTTACGGTGAATTCCCACTGCTTCATCTTTTCTTCGGGTGTGAACTTTATTCTGCGCTCCTCGCCAAGGAAATCAACGGATTCGGGGTTATCGTCGCGGCCTTCCTTGCAATGCTCAAGAGTCCAAGCGAGTGCCTTCTGATAATCTTCCTCACAGTAGATTCCTTCTTCCATTCTACGAAGGATCTCAACCTCATCAACAGACTCAACTCTCATGCCAAAGTATTCCTCAAGCATGGACTGATCCATGATGGAGCCCGCAATACCCATACACTGTGAGCCGATCTGGAGGTAAGACTTGCCTCTCATTGTTGCAACTGCAACTGCAGCGCGGCCGAAGCGGAGGAGCTTTTCCTTAACGTCCTCGGGAATCTGAGTTACCTGGTCTCTGTCCTGAACCTCGTGTCCGTAAATACCGAACGCGGGAAGACCCTTCTGCGCGTGACCTGCGAGAACTGCCGCAAGGTAAACTGCGCCGGGACGCTCTGTGCCGTTGAAGCCCCAAACGCCCTTGATGGTGTGAGGATCCATATCCATTGTCTCGGAGCCGTAGCACCAGCAAGGAGTAACGGAAAGGGTAATGGAAACGCCTTCCTTCTTGAACTTGTTTGCGCAAGCGGCAGCCTCGGGAACACGACCGATGCAGGTGTCTGCCATAACTACCTTTACGGGCTCGCCGTTAGAGTAGAAAAGATTTTCTTCAAAGAGCTTTTTAGCGGCTTCTGCCATAGCCCATACGAGGGGCTCAAGGGATTCACGGAGCATCATAGGTCCGCGTCTGCCGTCAACTATGGGACGAATACCGATTACGGGATAATCGCCAACGTATCTGTTCTGTGCCATAATAATTCCTCCAATTTATATAGTCTTTATTGGTTTCAATTTGAACTTGTTTAATTTGATTAATTTCAGAGTAGCCACTCTACTTCAAAGTCCCTCCCTGCCAAAACAGGGAGGGACTCTGATAATTTAATTATTCAGTTTTTTACTGTATAATCGAGCTTGATATTAGCCCATGTAGAAGATGTTCTTATCCTTCTGCTCGTCGATGTTCTCAGATGTGTACCATACACCTGCGATACCAACGTCAGTAACGGATTCGCCAGCGAGCTTCTTAGCTGCGAGCTCAACTGCTCTGTAGCCGATGTTGTAGGAGTCCTGTGCAACGGAACCAACGAGGAGAGCATAGTTCTCGCCGTGATCCTTCATCCAGTTGTACTGGTTTGTACCTGCGTCAAATCCGCAGAAGAGGATGTCCTTGTAGTTAGCTGCGTTATCGGAGATCTCAGGGAATACTTCGTTAACAACGCCTTCGTTTGTCATGAAGATGGACTGTGCGCCCCACTCCTTGAGAGCTGTGAGACCGAGCTTGTACTCACCGGAGTTGTTTGTCTTAACCTCAACCTTGATGTCGAGAGTGATGCCTGCAGCCTGAGCAGCCTTTTCCATACCCTCCTTGAATCCAGCAGCTCTGTCGATACCTGTGGATGTGGAGTCGTGCTGAATGATACCTACCTTGTAGCCGTTAACTGCAAGGCCGTTGTCCTTAAGGTACTTGAAGAAGTTTTCAGCAACTACGCCTGCAGCAGCCTTGTTGTCAGTAGCAACGCTACCGATAACGGGGTCCTTGCCGGATGTTACGTCTGCATTGTTGTTGTAAAGACCGGAGTCGAATTCAACTACGGGAATACCCTTCTCAAATGCCTGGTTGAGCTCTTCGCCGAAGCCAAGACCGATTGTTGCAAGAACGATACCCTTAACGCTCTTGTCGTTGAGAGCTGCCTGAACCATTTCTCTCTGTGTACCAACGTACTCCTCAGACTCTGCTGTAGGTCCGCGGAAGGTTACGTTGTAGCCGTAGTCCTTACCAGCCTGCTCTGCGCCTGCCTTAACAGCCTGCCAGAAAGCGTGTGTTTCGCCCTTAGCGATAACTGCGATTGTACCCTTGCCGTCGCCTTCGTCCTTAGGCTGGCATGCTACGAATGCACAAAGTGTGCATGTGAGAGCCAAAACGATCGCGAGGATCTTTGTGAACTTTTTCATTGTGGATTCCTCCTGAAAATTAATAAATTATTTAATAAAACCCTTCACCAGGTTTTAATTACTGTTTTTTTGCCGTTACCTATTATTTAACGGACTTGTATTCTGCCTTGAGGGCTGCGATCTCGGCAGGAATTGCCTCTGCGCGAGCGTCTGCCTCAGGGTTGTTCTTTGCGGAAAGCGCATAGTCTTGTTCAACCCTGAGCTCTGCAATTCTTTCCTTGATCTCTCTCTTCTGCTTCTGAGCGGGAGTTTCGATCTTGACCTTGTTAGCGGACTTCTTCTTAAGTACGTCGAGAAGAACAGCACCTACAACGATAACGCCTGTTACCGCATATGTAATAAATGTAGCGGAGAGGTTGATATCGAATGTCATAAGGGCGATGTTAAGACCCTGACGGATAACTACGAGTATTATAGAACCGAAGATAGTACCCATTACGGACGCAGCGCCACCTGTTGTGGATGTACCGCCGATGTAAACGCCCGCGATAGCGTCAAGCTCCATACCGTTACCGGATGCGAGTGTGAGAGAGGGGTTAGCAGCTGTCCAGAAGAGAGCCGCGATACCTGCGAAAAGACCACCGATCGCGTAAGCGATGATCTTATACTTGTCTACGTTGATACCGGAGAGACGAGCAGCCTCCTCGTTGGAGCCGATCGCGAGAATGTATCTACCGATCTTTGTCTTGAACATAACTACCATACAGATAGCTGTAAGGATCAATACCCAGAGAATACCGATGGGGAATCCTTCATAGCTTGTGAAGATCTTCTGGAACCAACCTGTTGTGGGGTACTTGATAGCGGATGTCTTTTCTGTGATGTACTGTGCTATTACGGATGTCATACCACGGGAGAAAAGCATTGTGCCGAGAGTTGCTATAAAGGGAGCGATCTTGCACTTTGCAATAAGGAAGCCGTTGATAAGACCGAAGAGAAGACCTGTACAGAGGATGATCGGGATAGTGAGCCAAAGCGTACCTTCATCCTGTGTAACGCCCGTGGAGCAGATAGCACCTGCAAGAACGGGAGCGCCGATACAAACTGTACCGATCGAAAGGTCGATACCGCCCGTTGCGATTACGAAAGTAACGCCGAGAGCAAGTATTGCGTAGGGAACGAGAGACTTGCTCATAAGGAGCAGGTTGCTCTTGCTCGCGAAGTTGGGGTTGATAAGCGTGAACACGATGAAGAGTGCTATTGTAGCAAGCACGATAACGAGGTTCTGCTTACCTGTTGTCTTAAAGTAGTTTACGGTACCTACGCCTGCCTGGCGCACCTTACCTCTGAAGTTCAGCTTTGCGCCGAACGGTGTGTTTTGATTTTTCATAATATCAGTTCTCCTCCCGCATTGTGGCAAGTTTCATAATATTTTCCTGGTTAGCTTCGGAAATGTCAAGCTCTCCCGTCTTTCTGCCCTCGCACATTACAAGCACTCTGTCGCTCATACGGAGGATCTCAACAAGCTCGGAGGAGATCATAATAATGGATTTGCCCTGTTTTGAAAGCTCGTTCATAAGAGTGTAGATTTCACTCTTTGCACCTACGTCGATACCTCTTGTAGGCTCGTCGAAGATAAGTATCTCACTGTTTCTGATAAGCCATCTCGCGATAATAACCTTCTGCTGGTTACCACCCGAAAGGTTCTTTAAGAGCTGGTCGATAGACGGGGTCTTTGTGCGAAGCTTGTTGTTGTATTCAACAGCCTCTTCCTTAAGAGTCTTGTCGTTTATAAGGCCGCCCTTGACGTAACGGTCCATAGAGGATATAGCTGTGTTTTCAGCTACGGACTTGAATAGCATAAGACCGTATCTCTTTCTGTCCTCGGAAAGATAACCGATGCCGTGCTTTACCGCGTCGGTGGGAGTCTTTATGTTTACCTTTTCGCCGTTTACATATATCTCACCGCTGTCAAACGGGTCTGCACCGAATATTGCTCTTGCAACCTCGGTTCTGCCTGCGCCCATAAGACCTGAGAAGCCAAGGATTTCTCCGCGGCGGAGTGTGAAGCTTACGTCTTTGATGGTCTTGCCGCTGCAAAGGTTCTTGACCTCAAGCACAACGGGAGCATCGGGAGCGACCTCGCTCTGCGTCTTGGGATCCTCGTAAACTACACGGCCGATCATCATATTGATGATCTCGTCCTTGGTTACCTCGTTTGTAACCACGGTGTCAACGTATTCACCGTCACGCATTACCGTGATTCTGTCGGAGATACGCTTGATCTCATCCATACGGTGGGAGATATAGATCATTCCTATACCTTTGCTCTTAAGATCCTTCATTATCTTAAAGAGCTCTTCGATCTCGGTCTGTGTGAGAGCCGCGGTAGGCTCGTCAAGAATGAGAAGCTTACAGTCTCTGGAGATCGCTTTTGCGATCTCAACCATCTGCTGCTTGCCGACTGTGAGCTTGCCGAGAGTTGTTCTGGGGTCGATGTTGATTCCGATAAGATTAAAGAGCTTTTCAGATTCCTTAATCATATCTTCATCGTTGATGAATACCTTACCGGACATTGATTCTCTTCCGATAAAGATATTCTGCGCAACAGTAAGATGATTCATCATGTTAAGCTCCTGATGTATCATACTGATGCCCAAGTTCTGAGATTCTCCTATATTCTTTACTGAATAAGGAGCGCCATTGTATGTAATGGTTCCTTCGTCTGCCTGATGAATACCTGTGAGGACCTTCATCAAGGTGGACTTACCAGCGCCGTTTTCACCTACGAGCGCGTGGACTTCGCCGAATTTAAGATCGAGATGAACTCCCTTGAGTGCATGTACACCATGGAATCTCTTATGGATACCGTTCATTTCGAGCAAAAGATTTTGCGGCATAAGATACCCCCCTTTCTTTTTCTACACCTTACCTTATAATTATAAACCTTCCACAATATTTTTCAATATCATAAAATGCAAAATAAATCACAAAAATAAACACAAATTTTTCAAAAACCTATTGCAATTGCTAAAAGTATATGCTATAATATCGTTATTAAATAAGGCATTTTATATATTTTGCAAATTAAAAGTTACCCAATATTGGAGGAATTTCATAAAAATTAACTTTTTTCCAGCAAAACAATAATTGACAATTTTTTATGTATTATATACAAAAAGCCTAATACAATTTTGGAGAATATAAATGAAAAACGAATCATTCGGTGTAGATTTCGACCCGAGGCAGGTGGCATATACCAAGGTCGACGCGATCAAGCTTGATACAAAATGTCTGTATGCCGGTAAGCTTGAGAGAATCAAGGAGTGGAATGAGAAGGCGCATAGTCATCCGTTCTGCGAAATTATGTTTGTTATATCGGGAGAGGGCAAGGTCACGGTTAATGAAATAGAATATGAAGTTAAGAAGGGGGATATTATCGTTTACAACCCCGAGGTGCGCCATGCCGAGTCCACAACGGGAAAGGGAGGCATTGAGCTTGCGTTTTTCGGGATCTCCAATTTCAAAATAGGAAATCTTCCGTCCGACTATATTCTTGACCAAAACACCTCTCCGATCCTTCACACGGGACAGTACGAGGAGGAATATGAGTTCTATTTTATGTCACTTGTAAAAGAGGTTGCGTCGGATAAGCCGTATAATGAAATATTTGCCAAATACCTGGCTCGGCTTATTATGATAGGCATCCTGCGTCTTGCCAACATATCCGAGGCAAGATTTGTGACCAACGGTATTTTTACCCGTATACATAATTATCTTAACAAGCACTTCACCGAGATCGAGTCCATGGACGAGATCTGCGAGGAGCTGAAGATAAGCAAATATTATCTCTCACATGTGTTCAAAAAGTATATGGGCAAGCCGCCTATGCAGTACGTCGCATCAAAGCGCATATCATACGCCAAAAAGCTATTGCAGGAAACAGACCTCAGCGCAAGTGAGATAGGTGAAATGTGCGGATACAAGGACCACGTCCTCTTTTTCAAGGCATTCAAGAAGCAGGAGGGCATAACCCCCATCACGTTCAGAAAGCAGACTCAAAGGCCCACTGTAACGTCGAGCAACCTGTGATCTCATAAAAAAACGCCTGTTGGTGAAAGCCAACAGGCGTCTTTGATTTTATGATTTTTTTCTGTCTCGGATAAGAAATACCGCGGATGATACCATATTGAAGCATTCGCAAATAACACCGGGATACGCACTGCAAGCGACATTGTACGCTATCCAGAAGGGAGAAGTGCATGCTATCTGACAGTAGCGGATCTTTTTGGTCTCACCCCTCCACATAAAGTACGTACTGCTCAAAAGACCTATAAGCACGAGGGAGACGAGGATCACCTGAACCAGACTGTGGTCAATGACGAGCGAGAACGCGTAGCATCCCACGCAAGCCGCCTCCACTAACACAAGCTTCCACAGCTTTTGGCTGTTCTTCATGAACAGCACGCCACGGATGAGTGTGCAAAGGTTAAAGAACGTTCCTGCCCAGGCACCCAGAAGCAGAAAATGCAGAACGTAGCAGAACGCCGCCGATGACTGCATAATAAACAGGGTGCGGTTGCTTTTGAACTGGAATGACAGGACCATTACGACAAGTCCTATTACTCCAAAGCATTGAGCGACGATCTCGGTAGGTGTCATTGACGAAAAAAAGTCGACAATAGCATCAAGAATACCCATAAGCTATCAGATAACACCCTTCTGAAGCATAATGTTTGCATAAATTGCGCTCTCGCCTGTAGCGATAATGCAATAGCATTTCTTTGCTTCCTCATAGAACTCAAATCTGTCGATGTTGCCGAGAGCTTCACGGCCGCGGCTGTCGTGCTTTGCGATAACGTCAGCATACGTATCCCAGATGGGAGTTTCTACTCTGCCTACGTCTCTGTCCATAAGCTGCATAAGCACAGCGGGCTTTTCAACGTATGTATCGAGGGGGAAAACTGTGAGTATAGCGTCAAGTATTTCGGGCACACCGTGTCCGTCCATTCTGATGACTATCGCATCCTTGCCCATGGATTCGGAGGGGAAATTGCCGTCTGCTATACAGATACGGTCGCTGTGACCCATCTCGCACAAAACCTTAAGCAGCTCGGGGGGTAAAATTTTCGGAATACCTTTAAGCATATAAAACCTCCAAAAGATTATTTTGATTACGATTTGATTTTAACATATTTGATTTGCCGTGTCAATATGAATTTTTGCAACAAAAAACTACGAATTTGACACAGAGATAGGTGTTTTGGCGTTGCAAAGACAAAAATCCTTACCCGAACAAACGGCTCGGGTAAGGATTTTGTTATATTGAATTACAGTGTGCGAGCGAGAAATGTCATTCCTGCTGCTTGCCGAGAAACGCGGAAGCGGTCTGAACCAGCTTCTGCTCGGTCATATCGGGGGCATGTGTGCGGGAGTCCTCGCAAAGAGAAGCCACGCAGCCTATGATGTCTCCCTCTGAAATAATGGGCATTGCGCAGCTTATAAAATGCTCGCTTTTGTCACGGAGCGGGTATATTTTTTCTCCGCCTTCACGGTAAATATACATTCCCCTTGACTCAATAATGCTCTCAAGCTCCTCGGAGAGTGATTTATCCGAATATTCCTTTTTGGACAGTCCCGCGCAAGCGACAACCGAGTCTCTGTCGCAGACGATGACTGAGAGATTGCATGTCTTGTGCAACGTCTCGCAGTACTGAGCGGCAAAGGAGGTCAGCTCGCCGATGGGAGAATATTTTTTGAAGATGACCTCGCCGTCGCGGTCAGTAAATATTTCAAGAGGGTCGCCCTCGCGGATTCTCATTGTTCTTCTTATTTCCTTGGGGATAACGACACGTCCGAGGTCGTCTATCCTTCTAACGATTCCTGTTGCTTTCATATATATTTAAGCCTTTCTGTGCTGGTTTTAACAAAATTTTTGCTCTATAGGAATTTTGTCCGTTCTTATTATTTGTGTTTTTTGGAATCATTATACTTGTTTTTTCAGGAAAAATATGGGTGCAGACTCTTAAAAAATCTTAAGATTGCCTATCGTACTTGCAATTTTTTCGCGGATATGCTATAATTAAGCCAACACAAATAATGTGATAGGAGAAAATTTATGAAAAAAGCAGGTAAAATAATAGCTATAGTCGTAGCGGCAATACTTTTGATAGTTCTTGTTGCGATCAGCGCTTTTTCAATTTTTGACAGAGTTAAATATCGCAGCTTTTACAAAAACGCGGACAAGGCTTTCGCCATAGACGGCCTTTGGGCGGGCGCTGTTCAGCAGGGCTTTGACTACTCCGAGGAGCTCGGGCTTTACGTATACTCCACGTATATGAAGGACCACTCCGCTTCGAGAATATATATTGCCGACAATGACGGAAACACGAGATTTGTCCAGCTTAAGAATGTTGACGGCACGGACCATACGGGACACGTTGGTGGACTTTCCTTTGGCGGAGATTATATTTACGTAACGGCGTCCTCAAAAAATCAGATCATTATGTTTAAGACAAGCGACGTGCTTGACGATGACGGCACGGCTACCGCGTGCGGAGTGTTTGACGTTTGCGTCTCGTCCGCGTACGTTTACGTAAGAGGAAACACGCTTTATACGGGCGAGTTTTATATCGCGGAAGATTACGAGACTCCCGAGGAGCACAGACATACCACTCCCGCGGGTGATGAGAACACCGCAATAATGGCAGTTTACACGCTTGGAGCGGACGGAAAGCCCGCCTCCGCCGACCCCGACTATATTATGTCCACTCGCGGACAGGTGCAGGGAATGGCTTTTGACTCCAAGGGAAGACTTATCCTCTCTACGTCCTGGGGACTCAATCCCAGCGGAATATACGTTTACGATCTTGACAAGGTAGCAAACGGCACGGTCACGCTTGACGGCAAGCAGGTTGCTATAAAGTACGTTGACAGCTCGTGTCTTGACGCGACTATAATTGCGCCCCCTATGGCAGAGGAGCTTGTTTATAAGGACGGAAAGCTTCTTATAATGAATGAATCCGCGTCCATGAAATATATTTTCGGCAAGCTTACAAGCGGAAATCACGTCTGGGCGTATGACTATGACGCACAGGTAGGAAACTGAAAACACAAAAATCGCTCTGCGGCTGCAGAGCGATTTTTTGTTGCGGTATCAGATTACAAACTGGAACACGCAGAAGCCAAGATATATCGCGAGCAGTAAAAATCCCTGCCAGCGTGAAAGCTTGCCGCGTATAAGGGTGGGGACCGTCATGATAAGCATTACCGTGAGCATTACGGGAATATCTATCAAAAGAGAGGTATTTACACCCGCTATGGTGCTGTTTTCGGGGATAGAGAACGGGGAAAGAGTCATGGAAACACCGCTTACAAGCACAAGATTGAAGAGGTTTGCGCCGATAATGTTTCCAAGAGAGAGCGCACCGTGTCCTTTGATAAGAGCGGTTATCGCGGTGACAAGCTCCGGCAGGGAGGTGCCAAGCGCTACAAATGTGAGCGCGATAACAGCCTCGGGCACGCCAAGCTCGGTCGCGATAATAGTGCCATGGTCCACGAGAAGCTTTGCGCCCAGGGCAATAAATGCCGCGCCGATGACCAAAAACAAAATATCCTTCCACAGCGGCGAGTGTTTGACGTCCCCGTGGTCTTGCGGCTCTCCCTTTATCTCGGGTGCCTCAAGCGAGGGAGTTTTGACGGATTGAATGATGGAGAAAATCATGTAACCGCAGAATATGCAAAGGAGCAATATTCCGAGGAGCCTGCTGAAATAGCCCGATGTGTAGGACACGACGGCATACAATGTCGCCGATGCAAAAAAAGCAATAACGGGTATTATCAAAGGCTTGCGGTCTATTTTTGACGGCTTGATGGCGATTGTCGTTGCCGCAACCAGTGCGGTGTTACATATTATAGATCCAAGCGCGTTGCCGTAGGCTATCTCACCGTGTCCCGATACAGCGGACGTTGCGGATACCATGACCTCGGGGAGAGTGGTTCCAATGGATACAACGGTCGCGCCGATCAGTATCTCTGGTATGCGGAAGCGCTTTGCTATGCCGCAGGAGCCATCCACGAACCAGTCGCCGCCTTTTATAAGAAGCACAAGACCGACACAAAATAAAAATATTGAAAGAGGCATAAGTTCTCCTTTCGCGCGATTGATCACTCGTCATCGGACATATACTCGGATATGTCCATAGCTGAGAGCTTTTGCTGGTTAAATTTTCCCTTTGTACGCTCAAAATACTGAATATTGTTGCGAAGCATGAACAAAAACTGATTATTTGGAGTTCTGCCCTCAGCCTCCGATATGTAGAGAAGCTTGCGGAGCAGGTCCTCGGAGAGACGTACTGTTATTTCGGGTTGCTTTTTCATAAAATTTCTTCCTTTTTTTGTGAGATTTCGGCGCGTCTTGCCGCCGAGTGGTTAAGTCTTTTTAAGTGAGCAAATGCTTCCGGAGTTGTTTCAAAATACACCGCGCACTGCTCCTCGCCTTCGGCAAAAATGCCGTAATATATGTTTTCGGAGTCCAGAGAGGAAATGAAGACGTAGTCCTTGTGCAGTGTCATGCCCTCCATCCTGTCGGACGCCTCGGGGGTAAAAAGTCCTATCTCGTAAAATGCTTTTACGTCAAGCTCCAACGAGACCTTTCTGCGGGATCTTGCTACCACTGTAGTTATTGTAAGTCTGTTATCCAGAATCACGCTTTCAAATTCTATATGAGTAAATCTCCACGTAAAAAACACGAGCAATATTTCTACTCCAACGACCGCTATCAGCGCGGGAATGAGCAGCATCGAGCCGTAGAACAGGTTTATTATCAGTATAACGGCGGCGACGGGGAAAAGTATATATCCCGAAACGCACAGTATCTTTTTTGCGAGCAGATCTCCCTCGGATTTTTGACTGACTATATATTCGTATCTTCCGTTTGCCATATATCCTCCGTTTAGCCGTGTGTTGCGTCAGCGCAAATTACGACTGTAAATATTATAACACAAAAATTATTTTTTTTCAATCTCACGCGGCAAAAAATATTAAAAAATAAATAAAAACGGGTAAAAGCGTCTTGATATTTCAACCTCCGTGTAGTATAATTAAGTTAAGCCGCTGAGGCGGCGAATAAATATTTATGCGAGGACACAAAATGAAGGCAGTAATTACCGTAACGGGCAAGGATTCAGTTGGAATAATCGCTAAGGTTTCCACCGAGTGCGCAAAGGTTGGGGCAAATATTCTTGATATTTCGCAGAGCGTTCTTTCGGACTATTTTGCCATGATAATGCTTGCGGATATACAGGCGCTCACGCTTCCTTTTTCCGATTTTGTTGACAAAATGGCAGAGCTGGGACACACTATGGGTCTTGAAATTCACGTAATGCACGAGGACATTTTCAATACGATGCATCATATCTGAAAGACGGGCTGAAAAATGGTAAATACTAAAGATATACTTGAAACAATAAACATGATACGCGAGGAAAACCTCGACATCCGTACCATAACCATGGGCATCTCGCTTTACGACTGCGTGAGTGAGGACGAGGACAGACTTTGCGAGAAGATCTACGATAAGATAACTACCAAGGCAGAAAAGCTTGTCGCTACGGGCTGCGGGATTGAAAAGGAATACGGTATCCCGATAGTGAACAAACGAGTTTCTGTGACCCCTGTGTCTCTTGTAGGTGGAGCCATTTCTCCCGAGGGATATATCAAGGTCGCAAGGACTCTTGACAGAGCGGCAAAGACTCTCGGAATAAACTTCATAGGTGGATTTTCCGCGCTTGTGCAGAAGGGTATGACGCAGGGCGCAAGGAATATGATCTCCGTTATCCCCGAGGCTCTTGCGCAGACGGATTTTGTCTGCTCGTCGGTAAACGTCGCATCCACCAAGGCGGGAGTGAATATGGATGCTATACGCCTTATGGGTCAGACCGTCAAGCGCGCTGCGTATCTTACCCGCGACAAGGACTCCATAGGCTGCGCAAAGCTCGTCGTGTTTGCAAACGTACCCGAGGATAACCCGTTCATGGCGGGGGCGTTCCATGGAGTTGGGGAGGATGAGTGCGTAATAAACGTAGGTGTGTCAGGCCCCGGTGTTGTAAGCTCCGCTATACAAAGAGCGGGGGAGTGCGACCTGTCCGAGCTTGCGGATATAATCAAAAAGACGGCCTTTAAGATAACGAGAGTGGGACAGCTCGTGGCGAGCGAGGCATCAAGACGACTTGACGTGCCGTTTGGTATAGTTGACCTGTCGCTCGCACCCACACCGGCTATAGGCGACAGTGTGGCGCACATACTTGAAAATATGGGACTTGAGTCCTGCGGATGTCACGGAACGACCGCGGCACTTGCTATGCTTAACGACGCCGTCAAGAAGGGCGGAGTTATGGCGTCAAGCCATGTCGGAGGACTTTCGGGCGCGTTTATTCCCGTGTCCGAGGACGCGGGCATGATAGCGGCTGTCGAGCGTGGTGCGCTGACGCTTGAAAAGCTTGAGGCTATGACCGCTGTATGCTCGGTTGGTCTTGATATGATAGCTATTCCCGGTGACACGGACGAGGCGGTCATATGCGGTATTATCGCTGACGAGATAGCCATTGGAGTAGTCAATACAAAGACCACAGCCGTGCGTGTCATTCCCGCCTACGGCAAGGGAGTCGGTGACTGCATAGACTACGGCGGACTTCTCGGCCGCGCGCCCATTATGGATATAAACAGATATTCTCCTGCCGGATTTATAGGCAGAGGAGGAAGGATTCCCGCTCCTATACATAGTCTTAAGAACTAAACGGAGGGAAATAACATGAAGGATGTTATAGTTGAAAGGATAGACGAAATGAAGGATCACGCATATAATTTGTTATTTGCTGAAAAGCTTGAGCTTCAGAGAAAAAAGAATTTCTGGAAGGGACTTTGCATCACGGCTCTCTGTATTCTCGGCGCGGTAACGATAGGATTTGTCGTCTACACTGCGCTTAAAAGGAAGTTTAATAACAGAGTTATGGCAAACCTCAGAGCGCATTTTTCCAGAGAGGTTGACGACCTTGACTTTATCGACCTTGCAAGCGATGACGTCACTGTTGATATTGTTGACTGATGATACAGGACCTTCACAGCCACACGTATTATTCCTTTTGCAGCGGTGACAGACCTGAGGACGTGGTCGAGGGAGCTATCCTTGGTGGGATCGAGCTGCTCGGTATTTGCGACCATAATCACGGCATAGGGAACGCGAGATACGACGTCTTTTGCTACGAGGGTGATCTTGGGCATGATTATTACAGGACACTCATACGCTATTTTGACCATATAAATCTCATAAAGGAAAAATACGCGGACAAGATCAATATTCTGCGAGGGATAGAGGTATGCACTCACACCCACCTCAAAAGGACCGCGCTGCCCGCGGATGCGGATATTTCGTTTTTTGATTACTGTCTTATAGAAACCCTGGACGATGATAAGGATTTTACCGTCACTCGCGGGGATCTGTTTTCGTATGCCGAAAGGTGCGGGTGCGGAGCGGTCGGAGTCGCGCATACGGATATGTTCAAGTTTATCGAGAGCATAGGAGAGAAGCCCTACGACTATTTCAAAAGAATGGCGGAGCAGGGTATATTCTGGGAGATGAACGTCAGCTATGACAGTGTTCACCAATACAGAGAGCACCCATATATGCTCAAATTCTTTGAGGATAAGGAGCAGCAGGCAATTGTGCGGGAGTCGGGAGTCAGACTCAGTGTGGGATTTGACGGCCACAGAATCGCCGAATACCGCCCTGACAGAGTCAAGGAATATTGCAACAAGATAAATCAGCTGGGAATAAAGCTTGCGTTTGAATAAGAAAAGCATTGGTTTACCCTATTAAAAATCGGCAGAGGTATTGCTCCTCTGCCGATTTTGTGATATAATGAGTGGGGCAGAAAGTCTCCCCCTCTCGGGAGATGTGTCAGCCTTTGGCTGACGAAGATGGCTGACGGAGATGTTCCGCCGCAAATACTCTCTCACCCGACTTCGTCGGGAGCGCTCCCACGGGGAGAGCCTGATATAAGCAATCCCAATTCTGAGAGCGGGAAATATAGCCTGTATGCTTGTAATGTGAATGTAAAACCCGCGAAAATAAGCTCAAACACAATGAATTCCACCTAAATTCTCCACATGAGGGGTGGAAAATGCAATGTTGACGTGGTAAATTATTACCAAAAAGGAGGCGACAGTTATGAATCAAAAGGACATAGGACGCTTTATTGCGGCAAAGAGAAAGGAAAAAAATCTGACGCAGGAGCAGCTCGCAGAGAAGCTGAACGTGTCAAATAAAACTATTTCTAAATGGGAAAACGGAAAATGTCTGCCCGATTACTCTATAGTTGAATTGCTTTGTAAGGAGCTTGATATAACTATAACCGAGCTGTTTGAGGGAAAACGGTCAGACAGCACGGACGCGCTTGACGAAGAAAAATACAATATGCTGTTGTATAAGGTACAGCAAAGTGAGAACAAAATAAATGAGCTTGAGCATAAAATGAATCATCGCGTCACAACAACTGGAATAAGCTTTGGTTGCGCGTTGGCTATGATAATCAGTTATGTAAATTGGCATTCTATAGGCTGGGCAATTCTTCACGGATGCTTCGGCTGGGGATATGTTATCTATTTCTTGATTAAATACTTATAAAATAAAGATCCGACAGACTTGCGAAACTGTCGGATCTTTATTTTATTATTCCTCGATAACTTCTATGCTCTCGATAACTACGGGGGTTCTGGGAACGTCCTCGTACCAGCCCCATGAGCCTGTCTTGACACCTGCGATCATGTCAACTATCTCGATGCCTTCAATCACCTTACCAAAGCCCGCGTACGCGCCGTCAAGGTGAGGAGCGTCCATATGCATAATAAAGAACTGCGAGGACGCGGAGTTGGGAGCGGAGGTGCGCGCCATGGAAAGCACGCCGCGTGTGTGACGGAGATTGTTGGACATAAATCCGTTGGAGATAAACTCGCCCTTTATGGACTGTGCTCTCTTTTCCTGAAATTCGGGTGTGAATCCGCCGCCCTGAATCATAAATCCCTTAATAACGCGGTGGAAGATAAGGCCGTTAAAGAAACCTTCCTTTGCAAGCTTTACAAAGTTTTTAACCGTTTCGGGAGCCTTGTCGGGATAAAGTTCGGCAGTCATTGTACCGAAATCTGCAACTGTAATTCTAATTTTTGTACTCATTTTTAGTGTCCTTTCATTTATCTTCTGTGTTGTTCAAAGAGTAAGCCTTGGAAAAAAGCTCATCTACTCGCTCATATTTTTCGCAAAAGTACAGGTAGCCGAAAAGCACCTCCATGCCTGTTGCGGCTCTGTATTCCGCAGTGCTTGCGCTTTTGGGGACGTTTCCGCCCGACATGTTTCTTCCTCGCTTGAAAAAGGATTCCTCCTCGGGCTCAAGCAAGGGAAGAATTTTTTGCATAGCCTGCGCCTGCGCGCCTGCTTTTACAAATTTCTGGGATTCCTTGTTAAGTGCTCCGGAATGAGAAATTCCTTGATCTACAAGGAGCTTTCTGACCTTCAGCTCTATTACGGAGTCACCGAGATACGCCAAAGCCTCGGTGGATAATTCTCTTATATTCTGCGCCACTGTTAAGCCTCCTCGGAGGACATCTTGTCCTCAAGCGCGCGGTCAAGCTCCTTTTCAAAAGCCGACAGCTCGTCCTCGATGCTTGCGTCGGTCAATGGGTGTGCTGCGCCCTTTGGCTTTGCAGCATCCTCGTGCTTGGCGGATTTTTCCGCCTTCTTTTGAGCCTTGGCATCGCGCTTGACCTCTTTTTTGACCGCCTTGACGCCCATTTTGATCTCGCGCTCGCTTTCTTTTTTGACTGCCTCGGGATCCTCGCTATGCTGAGGGGCTATAGCCTCGAGCATCGCGTGGGCGATACAGCTGTAATAGTCTGCCATTGCGGCAACGCCGAGAATTGCGGAAAAATAATCAATTTCGTTTTCAATGTCAAATCCATTCAGTTCGATCATTTCCTTTACCGCCTCGGGACAGGTGACCTTGGACTTGCGGCGCATTTCAATGTATTTGTCATACGTCTGCATCAGAGTTTTGCTGTCTGCATCTTCGACGGAATAGAACGCATCCATAGCGCCCTTTATTTCGGAAATGGAGTAGGTGTTCTTTAGTGAATTGATCATAAGCATCTGGACAATCTGCTCTTTGGTATATTTCTTTCCGGAAATGGGGGAGATGAGCCCCGCCTTGGAATAGTTGTTTACCATGGTTTTTGTGAGGGTTCGATTGTAAAATCTCTCTGCGCCCTCGTGGGACTTGTCCGAAATGAGATGCACTATCTGATCAAGGTATAGCGATATGGGCGGGATGTCGTCGCAGCACAGCTCGGCGTCATTTACCGCGTCAGAAAGTATGTTATCAAGCTCTTTGTAATCCATAAAACAATACCGCCTATAATTTAATGTGGTGCAAAATACCACTTCACCTTATATTTTACCACGCCTGCGAGGGTTTTTCAAGTGTATTTTGAATAATTTGATTTATTTTTTGCGCTTTTGATGATAAGTTCAAAAAATCTCTTGATTTTTTTAATAAACCGTTGTATAATAATGATATTAAATTGATTTCAAAGGAATTTTACTATGAAAAGAACTCTTATTAAAGACGTCTACGCTGACAAGGAAGCGTTTGGTGGCAAGGAAATAACTGTCGGCGGTTGGGTGAGAAACCTCCGTGACAGCAAGGCTTTTGGATTTATAGATCTTAACGACGGCTCGTATTTCAAGAGCGTCCAGGTCGTTTTTGAGAGAGAAAAGGTTGATAATTACGACGAGATAGCGTCCCAGAACGTCGGCGCAGCGCTTGTCGTAACGGGTGTTCTTACACTGACCCCCGGCGCAAAGCAGCCCTTTGAGCTTAAGGCAACGAGAGTTGAAATCGAGGGTACCAGCACCCCCGATTATCCTCTTCAGCCCAAGCGCCACTCGGTTGAATTTTTGCGCGAGCAGGCGTATCTCCGCCCCAGAACAAATCTTTTCTCGGCAGTTTTCAGAGTGAGAAGTGAGGTTGCGTACGCTATCCACTCCTTCTTCAATCAGCGAGGCTTTGTTTACGTTCACACACCCATTATCACGGGCTCTGACGCAGAGGGCGCGGGCGAGATGTTCAGAGTTACTACTCTTGACCTTGACAACCTCCCTAAAACCGAGGACGGACAGGTAGATTATTCGCAGGACTTTTTCGGAAAGTCAGCAAACCTTACGGTTTCGGGTCAGCTTGAGGGCGAGACGTACGCTATGGCTTTCGGAAACATTTATACCTTTGGCCCTACCTTCAGAGCGGAGAACTCCAATACCGCGCGCCATGCGGCAGAGTTCTGGATGATAGAGCCTGAGATCGCGTTTGCGGATCTCAACGATGATATGGAGCTCGCGTGGGATATGATAAAGCATATCATCAATCACGTTATGGATAACTGTAAGGCAGAGCTTGAATTCTTCAACAGCTTTGTTGATAAGGGACTTATGGCGCGTCTTACAGCACTCCGCGATGCTGACTACGCAAAGGTTACCTACACTGAGGCTATTGAGATCCTTGAAAAATCCAAGGCAGACTTTAAGTTCCCTGTATATTGGGGCGTAGATCTCCAGACTGAGCATGAAAGATACCTCACTGAGCAGGTATATAAGAAGCCTATATTCCTCACGGACTACCCCAAGGAGATAAAGGCGTTCTATATGAGACTGAACGATGACAACAAAACCGTTGCGGCTATGGACTTGCTCGTGCCCGGCGTTGGTGAGATAATCGGCGGCTCGCAGAGAGAGGAAAGACTTGACGTTCTTCTTGAGAGAATGGGAGAGTGCGGTCTTAAGGAAGAGGACTACTGGTGGTACGTCAACCTCCGTAAGTACGGCGGAACAAAGCACGCAGGCTTGGGACTTGGATTTGAGCGTATTATTATGTACCTTACGGGTGTTTCAAACATCCGCGACGTGCTTCCTTATCCCAGAACGGTTGGAAACGCAGAATATTAAGATAAAAACAAGGCAGTCGCACAGCGACTGCCTTTTGTATTCATAAATCTTACTCAACCCTTTTTGAAAGTTTTGCTCAAGCCTTTTCAAAGGCTTGCGGTTTCCAAAGGCGGAGCCTTGGTCGCCGTCCGCAGACGGCGAAATTTCTTATCGTTCAAAGCGCCCGAAAGGGTGAAGCTTTGACGTAGCTCAAAGCGAGGGGAAACCACAAGTGAGGTTTCCCCTTATCCTGATGCAAGCAACCCTAAAAAGCTTTGTCAAACCTTGTTTTATATATCGTCCGCGAACTCGTCGTAGTCGCCGCCTGAAAGCACCTTCAACGCATAATTTATCTGCGAACCGCTATACCCAAGTCTTGCGAGTGAGCCGTAGGCTCGGGAAAATTCCTCGCGCGGCAGGGGTTTTTTGCCAAATTTCTTTTTCGCAATATGCAGACAACGCTTGTCAAAGTCATAAAAGAGAAGGAAATCCCGGACGGATTCTATCGCTTGCGCGCCAAATCCTTTTTGACGAAGTCTTGCGATGATTCGTCTTTCGCCCCAATATTTGTCAAGACAAAGCTCTGCCTCGCGGGTAGCGAAGGAATTCTCGTCAATAAGCCCCATTTCACATATCATGTTTACAGCAACATGCGATGCCTCTGCAGAGAATCCCTTTTCACGAAGCTTGCGGATAAGACCGCTTACGGAGCAGGCAGAATACCCAAGGAGTCTGCAGCCCTTAAAATACGCGCAGGATATCTCGGAGTATTCCGAAATTTTTTCTATCAGCTCCTCGTCGGCAAAGCCGCGCGAGAGCTGAAGCTCGCTTACGTACTTGCACAGCATGGGATACTGCGTTTTGCGGATCTTGCCGTTCTCATCGTGACGCTTGACTATAACGTATATACAGTTTTCCGAGGAGAGAAGGTCTATTTCGGCGAGCGGAGATATGATATTACTCATCGTCTCCCTCAAGAACTCTTATATCAAAATCGTCATCGTCGGAGTCCACCTCGAATTCCTCCTCGATGATGTCGGAGCTGTCCTTGAGAGCGCGGATCTTGGATTCAATATCCGCCGCAAGCTCGGGATTTTCCTCAAGGAATCTCTTGACGTTTTCCTTGCCCTGACCAATCTTTTCGCCGTTATAGGAGAACCACGAGCCGCTCTTTTTGATAATATCCAGCATGATCGCGAAGTCAAGCACCTCGCTCATACGGGATATGCCCTTGCCGTAGAGAATATCAAACTCGGCGACCTTGAAGGGAGGAGCGACCTTGTTCTTAACGATCTTGCACTTAACTCGGTTTCCGTAAATATCCGAGCCGTTCTTGAGCTGCTCGGTCTTTCTTATATCTATACGCACGGACGCATAGAACTTGAGCGCGCGGCCGCCCGTTGTAGTCTCGGGGTTTCCGTAGATAACGCCTACCTTTTCACGAAGCTGGTTGATGAACACAACTACACAGTTGCTCTTTGAGATGACTGCCGCAAGCTTACGCATAGCCTGGGACATAAGTCTTGCCTGAACACCCACTGTAGGCGCGCCCATATCGCCGTCGATCTCGGTTCTGGGAACGAGAGCGGCAACAGAGTCAACAACGACTACGTCGATAGCTCCCGAGCGAACCAAGGATTCGGTAATGGAGAGAGCATCCTCTCCGCAGTCGGGCTGGGATACGAGCAGATTGTTTATATCAACGCCAAGCGCCTTTGCGTAAATTGGATCAAGCGCGTGCTCCGCGTCGATAAACGCCGCCTCGCCGCCTGCCTTCTGAACCTCTGCGATGATGTGAAGCGCAACGGTTGTTTTACCTGAGGACTCAGGGCCAAAAATTTCTATAATTCTTCCGCGGGGAACACCGCCGATGCCCAGTGCCATATCGAGGGACAGCGAGCCTGTGGATACTGCCTGGACCTCCATTCTTGTGTTTTCGCCCAAGCGCATGATCGAGCCTGCGCCGTATTCTCTCTCTATCTGGGAGATCATCGTGCTGAGAGCTTTTTTCTTATCTTCCTTATTTTGTACGTCAACTACCTTTGCGGGAGCTTTCTTTGCCTGTGCCATAACATATCTCACTTTCATATTGAAATTACATATTTTCGGATTTTTCTCGGATCCGTTTTTCTCTTGTGGAATAATTATACACCAAAGGCAGACGTTTGTCAATAGGTTTTGAAAAATATTTTTCTTAATTCGGAATTTTAGCATTTTCAAAGAATTGACAAATTTGAAGGAGTAACTTCAAAATTCCGATTTCGGAAATTGATACTTTTTGAGCGCAGTGTAAAAAATGTATGGATATTTTGCCATTTACACGCTTGAAATGTATTTACAAACATGCAAAGCTGTGCTATAATTGTCTTAATATTCAATTTTCGGAGGAAATAAAAATGAACGTACAACAGGCAATTGAGAGCTTTTACTCGCTTCAGTCAAAGCTGAGCGCATACAATCACGCGATGTCGCTGATATATTATGACGGCGCGACCACTGCCCCCAAGGGAACTGCGCAGAACAGAGCGCACGCACTCGCGGTCCTCAGCGAGGAGACCTACAGGATGTCTACCTGCGAGGAGACTGTATCACTGCTGGAATATCTTGACGCGCACAAGGACGAGCTTTGCGAGCGTGATGCCCGCGCGGTCTACCTTGCGCTCAAGGATATAAAGGAAATGAAGCTTATTCCCATGGATGAGTACGTAGCGTACCAGGAGCTTATGGTCGAGGCGGACGACGTATGGCACAGAGCAAAGGAAAATAGCGATTTTGAGCTTTTCCGCCCCGTGCTTGAAAAGATCTTTGAAACAACCGTGCGCTTTGCTAAATACTGCGCACCCGAAAAGCACCCCTATAACTACTGCCTTAATCAGTACGAGCGCGGACTTACAATGGAAAAATGCGACGAGTTTTTCGCGACTCTCAAAGCAAAAATAGTTCCTCTTATAAAGAAAATATCCCAAAAGCAGCAGGTGAGCGACGCATGCATCAAGGGTGATTTTGACGAGGCGTCACAGGAGAAATTCTCATATATTCTTATGCAGACGATGGGCATTGACCTTGATCACTGCGGGCTTGGAACGACGGAGCACCCCTTCACGACCAGCATCGGCTCGCATCACGACGTGCGCATCACCACTAATTACGATAGAGAAAATCTCTCGTATTCCATGTTCAGCGTTATCCACGAGGGCGGACACGCGCTTTACGATATGAATTCGGCGGACGAGCTCGCGTACACCTTCCTTGACGGCGGTGTATCAATGGGCATCCACGAGAGCCAGAGCCGTTTTTATGAAAATCTGCTCGGCAGAAGCCGCGAGTTTGTAAATTACATATTCCCAAAGGTTCAGGAATGCTTCCCGCAGCTTGAGGGCTACACGGCGGAGGATATGTACCGTGCCGTAAATCTCGTCACACCCTCGCTCATTCGTACCGAGGCGGACGAGGTTACGTACTGCTTGCACGTAATGATACGCTACGAGCTTGAAAAGAGAGTTGTGAGCGGCGAGCTTGCCGTGAAGGATCTGCCTTGCGAGTGGAACCGTCTTTACAAGGAATATCTCGGTGTTGACGTGCCCGACGACAAGCACGGCGTGCTTCAGGACAGCCATTGGTCGGGCGGCGGCATAGGCTATTTCCCGTCCTATGCGCTCGGAAGCGCTTACGGAGCACATCTTCTGCACAAAATGAAGCAGAGCGTAGATGTTGAGAAGTGCTTGTCTGAAGGAAACTTTGCTCCTATAAATGAGTGGAACAGGGAGCATATCTGGAGGCACGGCTGCACAAAGGACCCTGACGTACTTTTGCGTGAGGCGCTCGGCGAGGAGTTTGATCCTTCGTATTACACAAACTATCTTGAAGAAAAATATTCCGAAATTTACGGCATTGATCAGTGATCTGCGGTGAATTCAAAAAATATACAAACATTTTCGTTCCGTGAAGAATAATTTTATATAAAGCGGATACTCAAAAAAGCAAACTTTCTCTTGAAATAAAGGCAAATATATGCTATAATCAATTTATTATTTTAATTTGCTGATTTGAGTAAGCAGATCACTTTTGAACACGAGGTATTTTATTATGGAAAAAATGAAGGTTGGCGTAGTTGGCGCGACGGGTATGGTCGGACAGCGATTTTTGACGCTTCTTGACGGACATCCTTATTTTGAGGTAGTGGCTCTCGCGGCTTCAAAAAACAGCGCGGGCAAGACATACGAGGAGGCTCTCGGCGGACGCTGGAAGCTTGCGACACCTATGCCTGAGCAGTATAAAAATATGGTTGTTGTCGATGCGGAAAATATTGATGAAATGAAGCAGTGCGCATTCGTTTTCTGCGCGGTAAACATGAAAAAGGATGAGATAAAGGCTCTTGAGGAGAAGTATGCAAAGGCGGAGATCCCCGTTGTGTCCAACAACTCAGCTCACCGTTGGACTCCCGACGTGCCTATGGTTATCCCGGAAGTAAACCCTGAGCATCTTGAGGTCATTGAGGCTCAGAAAAAGAGACTTGGTACAAAGCGCGGATTTATCGCGGTTAAGCCCAACTGCTCTATACAGTCCTACGTTCCCGCACTCACCCCTTTGCGCAAGTACGGAATCAAGGAAGTGGTGGCTACCACCTATCAGGCTATCTCGGGAGCGGGAAAGACGTTCAACGAGTGGCCCGAGATGATAGATAATATTATCCCCTACATAGGCGGCGAGGAGGAAAAGTCCGAGCAGGAGCCCCTTCGCGTTTGGGGCAGAGTGGAGAACGGCGAGATAGTCAAGGCTGACGCTCCCCTTATCACCACTCAGTGCATCCGTGTACCTGTAACGGACGGTCATACGGCGGCGGTGTTCGTAAGATTTGAAAACAAGCCTACAAAGGAGCAGATACTTGAGGATTGGAGAAGCTTTGAGGGTGAGCCTCAGACTCTCGGACTTCCTCACGCTCCCGCACAGTTCGTGACCTATTTTGAGGAGGACAACCGTCCCCAGGCTCATATCGACCGTGATATCTACGGCGGAATGGGCGTGACGGTGGGAAGACTCCGTGAGGACACCCTTTTTGATTACAAGTTCGTCGGACTTTCCCATAACACCCTCAGAGGTGCGGCAGGCGGAGCGGTTCTTATTGCCGAGCTTCTCTACAAGAAGGGATACTTCGACTGATATTGCGTTTTGTCGGAAATATAAAGGAGACGGGTCGGTGTGATTGCTTTGCAAGCAGCAACACCCGATCCGCCTCTTTTTGCCAAATTTCAGTAAACAAATAATTGTATTACCAACCAAATATTGAAAAAATGACACAATTGAGCGAAAAAAACAGGGAAATAAGTGATGCGCAGGATCACCGAGCTGACACGTTACGGCGCTATGGGACGGGACGCTTTCCAAAAAAGCGCAAAAAACAGGAAAAAAACGTGCGCAAACTGCCCCGAAAATGTCGATTTTTGAGGCATATCGAACAGGGCAAAAACCCTTGCGCAAAAAAGGAAATATATGGGAGAGGGGACCTGCTTTTGAATGGCTTTGTGCATTTCATACATTTTAATGTAGAAATTTTTGTCATTTAAGTAGAAACTTTCATTTTCCTATTGCAAGTTTGACAAGTTTGTGGTAGAATTAGCACAAGTGAAGGCATATTTCAGTGGATGCTTTAACGAAATTAAAATATTTTTCAGAAAGGAAAGAGAGAAAAATGAAAAAGTTTTTAGCTCTTATGGCTCTTCTTCTTTGTTTCACAGTGCTTTTCGTAGCATGTGACAATAATGACGAGCCCCAGTCCTCAGAGAAGCCCACGGATCCCATCGTGGTTCCCGCAGGCTGTGAGCATGCGTATGATAACGCTTGTGACGCAGACTGTAATCTCTGTGGAGAAAAGAGAGCGCCCGCAGCTCACGTAGAGGAAACTATTGCAGCAGTAGCTCCTACGTGTACAAAGGCAGGTCTTACAGAGGGTAAGATTTGTACAGTTTGTGGCGTTATCACAGTTGAACAGCAGGTAGACCCTGCTAAGGGACACACTGGTGTAGCAGTTGCCGGTGTTGCAGCAACATGTACGACCTCCGGTCTTACTGACGGTGAGGTTTGTAGCGTTTGTAACGCAGTTGTTGTAGCTCAGGAAGTTATTTTTGCAACCGGTCACGACGTAGTAGTAGTTGAAGGAAAAGCAGCTACTTGTGCAGAGACAGGTCTTACAAGCGGTAAGAAGTGCTCTGTATGTGACGTTTGGGTACAGGAACAGACTGTTATTCCCAAGACCGAGCATGTAAAGACAACAGTTCCTTCCGTTGCTCCTACTTGTACAGAAGACGGATACAAGGGCGCAACAGTTTGTACAGTATGTAACGAGGTATTCAGCGCAGAAGCTGTTATCCCCGCACTTGGTCACAAGAACGTTCCCATGGAGGACGTTGAGGCTACTTGTACAAAGGCAGGTTCTGAGGGCGGTATGTATTGTTCCGTCTGCGGTATTGTTACCGTAGAGCCCACCCCCACAAAGCTTGCTAAGCACACACCTAAGAAGGTTTCCGGCTACGATCCCACATGTACGACCGCTGGTCTTTCCGACGGTTCCGTATGTAAGGACTGTGGTCAGGTTATCAAGGCACAGGTAATTATTCCCGCAGCTCACGGCGAATTGATCACTCTTCCCGCAGTTGCTCCCACATGTTTCACCGTTGGTTACACCGAGGGAGCTGAGTGCTCCGTCTGCGGTACAGCAGTAGTTGCTCAGACAGTAATCCCCAACCAGCATACATATACATATGCTTGTGATACCAACTGTAGCCTCTGCGGCTACCAGAGATGGGAAATGCCCGAGCACGTTCACGGTGTAACATCTAAGGGTGCTTACGGCTGTATCTACGAGTGTGGCGACGCAACATACGGTGTACTCGCAGTTCCCGACTCCTATGCAGCAGGCGAGCTTCTTGAAACAATGAAGAATCAGGTTGCACTCCCCAACGTAGGTGTTTACGATGCAGAAAATGGTTGTGTAACCATCACCGGCGCGTCCACAGCTCCTGACTCCGGTACAGATAAGGTTTACTCCATCGCTAACGGCGCAAGCGGACGTTACGTTGTTATCAGATACAAGACGACCGATCCTACAGTTACCGTCCGTTTCGTAACTTATAATCCCGCACTCGCAGAAGCATTGCCTTGGCCTGTTCTCGGTACAAATGGCGAATGGCAGATAGCAGTTGTTGACGCAGGTGCAAACTACCAGGGTTGGATGGAATTCAGATGTAACATTGGTGCATCCGAAAACGGAGAGACCAGCTTCTCCCACATCGCAACATTCGCAGATGTCGCTGAAGCATACGTTTATGCATCTCAGCTCGGCAGATACGTTGACGGCCAGTGTCCTCACTATGAGTACGAAATAGGTTGGGGCGGCAGCGTTACATGTAAGTACTGCTATGAGGAAGCAATTCCCACAACCTCTCACGAGGGCGCTCAGATCTACAACGCGATCGACGCAACATCTCCCGACTTCGACCTTATTACAGATAACGGTTCTCAGGGCGTTACTGTAACAGGTACAAAGATATACAACTATGGCGGTGACTACTCCGCTATTCCCGCAGCTGAGCTCATTCTCAAGAGTGACGTTAACTTCGGTAAGTACATGGTTGTAGTTTACAAGATGGATACCGAAGGCGCATTCCTTGGTGTTTCCGCAAACGGCGGTATCGCAAGCTATGCACAGGTAGCTCAGACACCTAACAAGTGGGCAGTATGCAGCTATGGCGCAACAAATGTTGAGCCCGGCACAACTCTTGCTATGATCTGCAACTTTGCAGGTGCTTCTAACTCTGTAGGCATTCAGGCAATTTATACATTTGATTCTCAGGCAGCAGCAGCAAAGTATGCTGAAATGCTCTCTCAGAAGTGCTTCCACGATGAAACTGCAGTTAACGAGCTCGGTCAGACCGTTTGTACTGCATGTGGCACAGTTCACGGTGCAACCGCTGAATGGCCTCTCGACCTCGAGACCGGCTTTGTAACAACACCCGCATTCGTAGAAGGTACTTCCTTCTGGGATCCCAATGCCGTTGAGAATTACTACTATTCTTACTATGCTGAGTACGATCACAAGCTCGTTCTTGATTACCATGGCACAAATATCATAATCTCCGTAAACGGATATATGATGTTTGATGAAAACTATGATCCCGCTCTTAGCGTAGACGTTAAGGCTGGCGATATTGTTGAAGTACAGGTTCAGATGCAGCGCGACGAGATGTGGAACGCTATTACAGATCCTTGCTTCTTCATCGTTGACAAGGCTCTCCCCGGAACAGCAAACAATCCTCTTGAGGCTGTTCTTGGTGAAAATACCACTCCCGAGTTTGTTGTCGGAACATCTATGCAGAACCCCGGTATCCAGGAATACCACTACAGCTGGATAGCAATCGACGACGGTAAGGTTATGATCTCCGAAATGGAAAATATCGTTTGGACTGTAAACGGTATGTTCGTTGAGGGATACGTTGCTGACGTTAAGAAGGGCGACGTTGTTGAGCTCACAGTTTATGCTCCTATGGATGAAGAGACATGGATGATCGTTACAGATCCCATTACCTTCTCCGTTGAATTTGATGTTGTTCATAGAATGGCACTCAACGAGGATGGCTCTATAACATGTAATAAGGGTTGTCACAACTATGTTCCTGAAACATATATAGGTGCTGAGAACCTCAACTGGAGAATTAATAACTTCGGTCCCACTCTTTCCTCCGCACTTACTAATAATGCAGTTTCTTACAACGAGGCAGAGAAATACGTTTCTATCACAGGTATGGACGCAAACGGTGACCCCGGTATGGATCACGTTATCGCAGTACATGCAGCTGCTGACCTTGGAGATAAGAACTTTATTCAGCAGTACCTTGTAATAAGATACAGAACAGATACACCTGATGCATCGCTTCGTTTCGTAACATGGAACAAGCCTATCATGGTTGTAAGAGATGATATGGGTACAAACGGTGCATGGAAGACTGTTGTAGTTGACCTTCAGGAAGCGGCAATAGCTGGTATGAGAATTGATATTCGTTGCAATATCGGTGCTAACCAGACTGACTTCTCCCACATCGTATCCTTCAAGACTCTTGAAGAAGCAAACGTATATGCAAACCAGCTTGGTACAATTATTGATGGTACATGTGATCACAACGGATACAGAACCGACGTTCTTGTTCCTCCCACATGTTTCGAAGCAGGAACAAATAGACTCACTTGCGATTTCTGTGGCTTCACTGTTGACGTTCCCACAGGCGGCGGTGCTCACAAGTACGCAGTTGACGGCGGTGTAGTATCTTGTGTTGAGTGTGGACACGTAGCTACCGTTACAGCTCATGCTGGAGCAGATCTCTTCGGCGCAATTGATCCCGAATCTGCTGACTTTGATATCGTTACAAACAATGGTGCTGATGGCGTTACAATCACCGGCACAAAGGTATACAACTACGGTGAGCCCTATACTGAAATTCCCGCTGCAGAGTTGATTCTCAAGAGCGATGTTGACTTTGGCAAGTACATGGTTGTAATCTACAAGATGGATAGCGAAGCTGCATACCTTGGCGTATCTGCAAACAATGGTATAGCAAGCTACAGAGAGGTTGCACAGGCAGCTAACACATGGGTTGTATATAACTATGGCGATACAGGTGTAGAACCCGGCAAGGCTCTCAGCTTGATCTGCAACTTTGCTGGTGCATCTAATTCTGTAAGCATTCAGGGTGTTTATACATTCGATTCTCAGGCAGCTGCTGATAGATTCGTAGCTTACCTCAATCTTAAGGTTGCAACATCTCACGTAGGTTCCGACATTTATAAGAATGCTACTGTTGATTCCGGCGTTCTTACAGATAACGGTTCTAACGGTGTTAAGGTTTCCGATGCGACAGCTGCAGGCGCCGCTAACAACCTCTTCATCAATGATACTGTTGACTTTGGTAAGCACGTAATCGTACTTTACAGAATCAACACTACAACAGGATTCATCGGTAGCGATGTAGCAGAGGGATGCTATGTTGAAGCTAAGGAACAGAATGCAGGTTCTTTGAGAATGGACTACTTCTTGAATAATGGAGAAGGCAAAACTCTCAAGCTCCTTTGCAACTTTAATGCAGGACAGGGAACCTCTGAAACAGATGTAGTTGCTGTTTACACATTCGAAACATTCGATGATGCAGTAGCATTTGTTACATTCTTCGGTTAATTTCAAAAAACTTTCTGAAATTAAAATAAATTTTGACGGTAAAACGTCGAATACAAAACCCCCACCGCACAAGCGGTGGGGGGTTTTGTTATATCGGCGCAGCTGAAATGCAATATTATATATAATAAGGAAGCTTTTGTTTTAATTTTATCCCTTGACATCGCTTGTTAGGTCGTGTTATAATGAATTTACAGGTAACAGTATTATTTTGTCAAGATAAATAAATGTAAAAGGGAGAAAGCATATGGCAAAGACCACTATCGGAATTTTGTACGACTTTGATAAGACCCTCTGCACGACTGATATGCAGGAATACGATTTTATAAAAAATCTCGGAATGGACTCAAACGACTTTTGGGGTGAGGCGGCAAAGCTTACCCGCGAGCACGAGGTTGAAAAAATACTCGCGTATATGATGATAATGATCCGCGAGTGTAAAAAACGCGGTATCCCGCTGACCGAGGAGTATCTTAAGAGCTGCGGAGAAAACGTAGTGCTTTACAAGGGCGTTCTTTCGTGGTTTGACCGCATCAATGCCTACGGTGAGTCGCTCGGAGTCAACATTGAGCATTATATCATTTCCTCGGGAACGTATGAGATTATTCAGGGAACGCCTATCGCAAAGTATTTCAAGAGGATCTACGCGTGCAGATATATGTACGACGAAAACGGCGAGGCAGTCTGGCCCGCGCTGGCGATAAACTATACCCTTAAAACTCAGTATATTTACAGAATATCCAAGGGAATTCTTGACGTTACGGACGATTACAACCTCAACAGACTTCAGGATGAGAGCTTGCGCCGTATCGCATACCGCAATATGATATATATCGGTGACGGAATGACTGACATACCCTGCATGAAGATGGTAAAGCAGAAGGGCGGAAAGTCTATTGCGCTGTATGCCTCGGGCAAGAGCGAGACGGTAAAGCCTCTTGTTGACGACGACAGAATCAACTATGTCTGTGTGGCGGATTATTCTCAGAATTCAACGCTTGATAAGATAGTCAAGCTTATGATAGAGAATATGGCAACTCTTGAAAAGCTCAGAGCAAAGGAAGAAATGCAGCTCTCGCAGTACAGACGCGCAAATGAGAAGGATAACTAAGGCTATTTGTGTGGAAAGATATAGATTTCAGCAGAGGTATTGCCCTCTGCTGATTTAATGTTATAATAATGCGGGTGATGAAAATGGATAAAGAAAAAGAATTACCGAAAAGAAAACCTACAAGATTAAAAAATTTTGATTACGCAACAGTGGGCGCATATTTTATAACAATATGTACGGAAGGCCGCCGGAAAACCTTATCACATATTGTAGGGGGCGACGTCCTCGACGCCCCGAAATGTGTGGAGTTATTGCCATACGGTAAAGTAGCTGAGAAATACATAAACCAATTAAGTGATTTCTATAACAACGTAACGGTTGACCAATACGTGATTATGCCAAACCATATTCATATCATGCTGTTTGTGTCGGGAGACGGGGCGTCGAGGACGTCGCCCCCTACAAAGCAGCATTCAGCCGTGTCGCAATTTGTATCTACACTCAAACGGTTTTGCAATAAGGAATATGGGGTAAATATATGGCAAAGGGGATTTTATGATCACGTTGTGCGAGGTAGAGAAGATTATGATAAAATAAAGAAATACATTTATGAAAACCCAATACGCTGGTACTACGATGAATTATATACAGAAGAATAGTTTTTGTCTTTGTAAATATAAAAATTATTCCCGACAGACATAGAATCTGTCGGGATTTTTTTCATATTATCATAGGATATAGGGGTTATTCAATATAGCTTATATTTCAATCTCAAATTATCCGCGATCATGGCAATAAATTTTGGGTTCGCCGGTGTTCACGTCGGCTCCCTTGTGTAAAGGGAGCTGTCGCAGAGCGACTGAGGGATTGTTTTAGCCAAATGTCCATATTTTACAACCCTTCCGTCACGTTTCGCGTGCCACCTCCCCTTACACAGGGGAGGCTTATTAGTACAACTTGTATTTAAGTCTCAAATTATCCGCGATCATGGCAATAAATTTTGGGTTCGCAGGTGTTCATGTCGGCTCCTTTGTGTAAAGGGAGCTGTCGCAGAGCGACTGAGGGATTGTTTCAGCCAAATGTCCATATTTTACAACCCTTCCGTCACGCTTCGCGCGCCACCTCCCCTTACACAGGGGAGGGCTTATTAGTACAACTTGTATTTAAGTCTCAAATTATCCGCGATCATGGCGATAAACTCGCTATTCGTAGGTTTTCCTCTGTTGTTCTGAATGGTATATCCAAAGTAGGAATTCAGCGTATCCACGTCGCCTCTGTCCCACGCGACCTCAATGGCGTGTCTTATCGCACGCTCCACGCGGCTGGTTGTAGTCTGATATTTCTTAGCAACCGATGGGTAGAGGACCTTGGTGACGGAGTTTATTATGTCGGAGTCATTTATAGTGAGGAGGATTGCCGTGCGGAGGTACTGATAGCCCTTGATGTGCGCGGGAACGCCTATCTGGTGGATGATGCGTGTGACCTGCGCCTCAATGTCGGGTGTCTCGTCTGCTACGGGCTTTGTGTTATAAAACTCGGGGGAGAGGGAGTTTTTTCTCTTTTTGAGCAGGTTTTCTATGTGCTGAATGAGAGTTGAGGTGTTTACAGGCTTGATAAGGCATACGTCCGCGCCTGCCTCAAGCGACTGAACGAATATATTTTGGTTTGAAATAGGCGAGGTCATAATTATGATAGGTGCACGGTCTCTGCCTGACTTGATACTGCGGACGAGGGAAAGTCCGTCCAGCTTTGAGAGCCATATATCCGCTATCAGCACATCGGGGTGGGTACGGTTGATTAGCGCGAGCGCGTCCTCGCCGTTTGTTGCCTCGTCTATGTATCTGCATCCAGCGTGTGAGAGAGCCTCCCTCAAAATGTGACGCTGGGAATTATTTTCGTCGGCTATGAGTATTTTTGTTGTGTATTCCACTTTGTTGTATCCTCCTGTAATAAGTTTTTATTGTTTACAGTAATATATTACCATAAATTAGGAGATTTTGCAATATAATTTACAAAAATTCCCAATTGTGAGATTAAACAAAGTTTTTCACTAAAAAATGTAAAAAATATCCAATTTATAAAATTGCGACATTTTAAGACAAAAAAGCCTTTTTCATTTGTTGACAGGGAATGACGTAGTATGATATAATTTAATTGTGAGTAAAGCCATCATTGTGACTAATCTGCAAAAGTAATTTGGGAGGACCTATGAAAAAAATTAGAAGTTCATTCATATTAGTCTTATTATCTCTTTTCATTGTATTTACAATGTCATCATGCAAAGGAATAAATCGTGGAGAAGGTTATGTATTCCAGTGGAGCAAAGATACTAACTATGTTGTAATAACAATATCCGACACAGAATATATACATTTTCTTATGGATAGCGGCATAGGCGAATGGGTGACCAGTACTGGTAGCTCACCGGTTACAATACGTAGCATTTACTATCCTGTGAAAAATGCAAACGCATATCGTTTGGTTCGCTATAGTAGCGAGAATGATTCCAATTTTGCAAAATTGTTTTTGGGTCTCGGTATCTCTGAAAATATAAACTCAGAATCATTTATCCTGCATAATCCCGATCGAGAAAAAGGCGTTATTCATATTACAAGCGAATCGACTAACGATGTTATCTACGCCTCGAAAGTTGAGACATCCTATCAAGAAAGCATTGCTTTTTCTATCACTTCTTCTCAATGGAAAGATTTTATCAATTACGATGATTCCACAGTATATCAGTCACTGGAGTACTCATTTTGGTATTCTCCCAGTACCAATGTTGGCGAGTGGAATGCCAATGACAAAACAATACCGATAGAGATTGAATTGTTGCGATATGGTCCAGGAATAAAGGTCTATGATATAAGTAGCCAAGAAAAAAAGCTAATCTTATATGCTTCCGGCGCTTTATCTAACAATGACACCTTAATTCTTGACTGCATTGAAGGAGACATGTTTTACAACAATTCAGTTGAATCCCTAACTTTAACAAAAACAACTAAATAAGTGTTCTCCGCACCGCAAGGTGCGGAGTTTCAATTTATAAAATTGCGACATTTTAAGACAAAAAAGCCTTCCGCATAGGGAAGGCTTTTTAACATTCTTTAAGATATTTCACCTCATCATCAGTCAGCTTGCGCCATTTGCCGACGGGGAGTTTGCCGAGGGTTATGTTGCCTATGGCGACACGCGTGAGCTTCTGGATCTTTACACCGTGAGCATCGCACATTCTGCGAATCTGGCGGTTTCTGCCCTCGTAAAGCTCAAACTCCGCAAGCGTGGTCTTATCGCTCTGGGAGAGGGTTTTGACGGTCACGGGAGCGGTTTCTCTGCCGTCGATAACTATGGGTGTGCCGAGAGCTGATACCTCTTGCTCGGACAAAACACTGCTCAGTGTGACGTGATATATTTTAGGTATGGAGTGGCGGGGGTGTGTGAGCTTGTTTGCAAGCTCGCCGTCGTTTGTGAGAAGCAAGAGTCCGTCCGAGTCCATATCAAGTCTGCCTATGGGGTAGAGACGAATTGTCTTGCCCGCGCTGTCCTTGACGTCGCGGCATAAGTCCGTCACGTCCGCGCGGCCCTTTTCGTCCGATGCGGTCGTCACTATTCCGCGCGGCTTATTGAGCATTATGCATATTTTCTCGCCTGTGGGGAGAGTTATGCGCTTGCCCTTGTATTCAACAACATCGACCTCGGGATCTATCTTTTGCCCAAGGGTTGCGACAACGCCGTTTACCTTGATATTGCCCGCCGTGATCTCTGATTCGGCGGCGCGGCGGGACATTACTCCGCAGTCGGTAAAAAATTTTGATATTCTTATACTTTCCATTGTTCTGTTCAGTCGAATAGCGAGGCTATCCGTTCAAAAAAGTTAGATTTGTTTTTTATCTGCGCGACGCTATTCTGCGCGCACATGGGGGTGCTTGCTATAATTTCGCCGTCAAGGTAAAATATCAGGGAGCCAAGCTCCTCGCCTTGACTTACACCGTTATAGTAAAAGTGAGGAAGCTCTATGACGTACTCAATTTCCCCGCGCTCGCGGGGCAATATCAGTGAAATGCTATCCTTGTTAGCCACCGTGACGGACTGGCTCTCGCAGTTTACAAGCGGCAGGGAATAGTCAAATTCCCCCACGTTGCAAAGCGTGACACGCTCGTAGAGAGAGGACGCATAATCCAATAGCTTTTCGTGGTCGCTCCAATCCGACGGGGCGTTGAGCGTGGCGCAGATATACTCCACGCCGTCAATTTCCGCCGCGCTGACAAGACATCTGCCGCTTTTTTTGGTAAAGCCTGTCTTGACGCCTATCGCGCCATCGTAGCTCTTAAGCAGCTTATTGTGATTGATGAGCACGCGAGTACCCTCGTCCTTATTCAGCGGAATCGTGGTCTTGTATGTAGAAACTATCTTGCGGAAGCCATCATTTTTCATAGCCTCGCGCGTGATGAGCGCTAATTCCTTTGCGGTGGTGTAATGGTTTTCACCGTCTAGCCCGTGGGGATTTTCAAAGCTGGTGCTTTTAAGCCCCAGCTCGGCTGCTTTTTTATTCATAAGCTTGGCAAAGCCCTCAATGCTGCCGCCAACCTCAATGGCAATAGCCGCCGCCGCGTCGTTGGCGGACTCCAGAAGCATTGCGTACAAAAGGTTTTCCATGGTCAACTCCTCGCCCGCGTACAAATAGATGGACGAGCCCTCCACCCCGACGGCCAAAGGAGAGACCTTGACTGTTTTTTGAATGTCGCACCTCTCAAGCGCGACAAGTGCGGTCATGATCTTTGTGGTTGACGCCATAGGCATGGGCTTATCGCAGTTTTTTGACCAAAGAGTCTCGCCGCTGGATGCTTCAATTACTATCGCGCTCTGCGCGGAGATATGACTCTCGGAGGGACTGTCCGCGCCCTGAACAATGGGCAGAGAGTAGGTTGGAGAAAGCGGCTGAATATCCTGCGAATACGCGCAGGACGATAGAGAAAAACACAACAGAGCCGTCATTAAAATAACGGCTTTTTTGAAATTATTTTTGAAAAAATTATGCACGACAAACCCTCCGAGCAAATAAAATACCTTATAAAAGTATATTTGCCCGAAAGGGTTTTTATGTCATGGCCTGATCATTCGCCCTGGGACTCGTCCTCGTCCTTAGCGAAAAGCGCCTTGATCTTTGCGATGATCTCGGGGGAGCGGTCAAGAAGCTCGGAGAACTGCTCGATGGGATCGGTGGGGTTCTTAAGACCTACGTTCACCATCTCTGCCTTGCCGTCGGGAGAAATACAAAGGAAGCCGACAGGCTGAATGGAGATGCCTGTGCCTCCGCCCGCACCGAAGTTCTGGGGCTTTGCGGATGCGTCCTTGCTGTTGAAGTCAAGACCGCCCGTAGCATAGCCGACGGATACCTTGGAGATGGGGATAATGGTAGTACCCGATGCGGTCTGAATGGGAGAGCCGATAACCGTGTCGGCGTCGATCATGTTCTTTACCTGCGACAGTGTAGCCGCAATTACTTCCTGGAGCTTGTTTTCTGATGCCATAACAAAAGTCCTTTCGTTTATATAAATAAATTATTTTCAGATTTTTTTAGCTTTAGGCTGGCTTTTTGGGGTAGCTTTGCTTTTTGTCGCGGTAATTTCGGGCTTTTGGGGTTGAATGTTGAGCCATTCGACCACCGCCTTGACTATTACCTTGATAAGCACGCAAAGCATGCCGAAAAGATTCATCGAGAAGGACACCTTGATGTCCATATCTATTTTTTCGGAGAGATAGTCGGGTTCAATAGAAATATCCGCATTCTTTTTGCCGTGTATATGCGAGTTTCTGTCAAGGATCGCTATGAGAGAATCGCACGCGGCGTATATTGCGTACCAACGCAGAGCCACCTGAGCCGCGTCGGGACCGCCGACCTTTATTTTTATGCGTGAGGTTTTTATGTGGAGATGCGAGAAAAACGTGGAGAAAAACAGACCGAGAATGCCTGTGGCGGAGGTTATCATGTCCGTTACTGCAGGACGGCTCTCGCGTTTTTTCTTCTTAAGTGCCTTTCGCTCGGCTTTCGTGAGCTTTGACAGCTCTCTGCGCTTTGCTCTTTTTGCGGCTCTCTTTGCCGCTCTTTTTTCTTCAAGCTTTTTGCGTTTTGCCTCACGTCTGACTATTTTTTTAGGGGTGTAGTCAGAGAGCTTGTATTTTTTTTCTTTCTTGGGCAGGACCTTTATTCTGAATCCGAATGCCCAGATATTAAGCTTAAGCTCGTCAGACAGCTCAAGATTTACGAAAATGCGCACAGAAAAGAGCAATATGAGTATTGCAAGAATAATTAAAAATGCAATTATAAATATCACTCCTTTCCAATTTTATTGAAAGTTTTTGCGTCGCTTTTTTCAAAAAGCTACCGTTGCCCTCCGCAGAGGGCGAAATACCTTTATCGTTAAAAGTGCCACGGAGGGTGAATTCCAAGCAAATGGCTTGGCAGAGTGGGGACTGTTGTCTTTGACAACGGTGGGTGTGCTCCGCCATCGGCGAAGTGAAAACCACACAAGTGGGGGGCCCTTTATAATCTTTGGGAAATAAAACTCTAATGTTGCATTGTTGTTTTATTCTTCGCTTGCCCCTTCCGTGCTTTCATCATAAGCCACAGGCGGAATCATCATACCCACCTCGCCGACAAGCCCGATATTTGCGCCCTCCTCGGTGCTTTCCGCGGGAGGAGTAAACTCGCACTGCGGAAGCTCGTCAAGGGAATTAAGACCAAACACGCGCAAAAATTTCTCAGTCGTCGCGTAAAGCATGGGACGGCCCGGCGCGTCAAGTCTGCCGCAACAGGCTATAAGGTTCTTGTCAATAAGGGATGTCATAGCGTATGACGAGTCAACTCCGCGCACGGAGTCAACGTAAGAACGCGTGACGGGCTGATTGTATGCCACGACAGCCAATGCCTCCATAGTGGAGTTTGAGAGGTTTCCGCCTCTTTTTATTCCAAGTGCCTCGCGTATGTAGGGCATATATTCTTCCTTTGTAGAGAATTGGCAGGAGTCGGGGTACATGAGAAGCAATATTCCGCGAGTGGATCTCTCGGAGTTATATTCCTCCGACATAGCCTCAACTATTTTCTTGACGTCGGGGATAGACAGTCCAAGCACGTCGGAAAGTCGCTCGTACGCGACGGGATGTCCCGCTGCATAAAGGATCGCCTCGATTGCGCCCGATATATTATTGAGAGTCATATTTTCCTGGCTCATACTCTGACCTCACTTTCGGTAAAGATGTCAATTTGCTGATCCTCCGCAGGCTTTGCCACACCGAACTCACCCTTGACGTCGGATGGAGGATTCTCATTTATCATAAATTTCGCCTCGTCGCCCATAAGCGAGGAGACTCCGTCCTCGTCGCCCGCAATAAGTATCTTTCGTGTCTTGATAAGCTCAAGCACGCCGAGGAATATTGCTATCATATCGTTGAGAGAAACCGAGTCCTCAAGAAGCTCACGCAGGGATGTCTCCTTTTTTCTTGACATGTGACTGAGGATACCAACTATCTTTACCTCAACGGGAACGATGGGCTTGCTTATCATAGGGGTAAATGTCTCACGGTCGGGCATAGGACGGTTTTCGTTGTAGGTTATGATACGTCTTACCGCTATAAGCAGGCTTTCGGTCTCCTGATCTGCGACGAAGGATTTATCTATTGATATCTCGTCAGTGTCCTTTTCAAGTCTGCCCGAGTATTTTGCGTACTGAGGAAGCAGTTTTTTTGCGGCTTCCTTTGCTTGCTGGTACTTGATAAGCATTTCAGCCAGGGCAGCTCTCGGGTCTTCCTCGTCCTCCTCGACCTTGGGAAGCAGAAGCTTGCTCTTGATGAGCATAAGCTCGCTCGCCATAACGATAAACTCCGAGGCAAGCTCCATATCCAGCGCCTGCGCCTGTGCAATATACTCCATATACTGCTCGCAAATGAGATTTATCGGAATGTCCTCAATGCTGACTTTATTCTTTTGTATTAGGCTTAACAATAGGTCAAGCGGGCCCTCGAATTTTTCGAGGCGGTAGCTTATTGCGTCCATTGGGACCTCCAGTGGTGATTAGATTCAGAGTAAAAGATTGAAAAATAATAAATTAAACGGATATGCGACAAGCCCCATTATTTTGGTTGCAATATCAAACGTCAGATTTATACCGAAAACACGCGACAAAACAATGTTGATAACCATAACTATTATAAAGGAGTATCTTTCGTACTGCATAAGCTTGAAGTACCACTTTGCAGGCAGGAACGCGGTTATAAATCTCGAACCGTCAAATGGCGGAATGGGAATAAGATTGTAGACCATGAATAAGAAATTATACATAGCCGAAAGAAAGAATAAGGATGCAATTACTTCGGTAAGATTAAATACAAATCCTGAGATTTCCGTGTTCATAAGGAACTTGAGTTGTATAAATGAGGTCAAGCACATAAGAAACGTACTTATAATACCGAGAATAAGATTTGCTAGTGGCCCTGCGATACCCGTTATGGCCATTCCTTTTTTAGGATTCTTAAAATTACGGGCGTTTATCGGCACGGGCTTTGCCCAGCCAAATCCAAAGATAAGCATAAGAAGCGAGCCGATCGGATCAAAATGCTTTATGGGGTTTATGGTCATACGACCAAGATTGAATGCGGTTCTGTCTCCCATTTTGTACGCCGCATACGCGTGCGCCGCCTCGTGACACGAAAGCGCAAACAAAGATGCGGGAAGACTTAATAATATTTGGATTATTGCCGTTCCTATGTCCTTTGACGATAGAAGTGCAGCTAACATAGTTATTCTCCTTAAATTTTATGAGGTATTCTCAAAATTACAGGTCGAGTCTTATAAGGTCGGCGTAGGTCTCGCGCTCAACAACTATTCTTGCCTGACCGTCACGGACAAATATCACGGGCGGGCGGGGGATTCGGTTATAGTTTGACGCCATTGAGTAGTTGTACGCGCCCGTAACAAGTACCGCGAGAATATCGCCGCGGCGCGCGCGCTGAATGTCCATGTCCTCGCCGATGAGGTCGCCCGACTCACAGCATCTGCCCGCGATAGTTGCCCTGAAATCACGGGGCATATTTGCGCGGTTAGCAATAAGAGCCGTGTATCTTGACTGATACAGCGCGTATCTTGGGTTGTCGGGCATACCGCCGTCGACTGATATGTAATTTTTGAAATTGGGTATTTCCTTTACAGAACCGACGGTGTAGAGCGTGATTCCCGCCGCCGCTACAAGCGAGCGACCGGGTTCAAGACGCACCTGGGGCATCTCAATATCATTTTCCTTGCAGTAGCTCTTGACTACGTCTGCAATATCCGAAATAGCCTCGGCATAGTCCATCTCGGGGTCGTTGTCCGTATATCTGACACCGAGACCGCCGCCAAGGTTAAGCTCCTTTACAGTGAAATCACATTCGCTCTTTATTTTTGCGATAAATTTTATCATAATATCCGCCGCATCCGCGAAGGGCTGAATATCAAATATCTGCGAGCCGATGTGACAGTGAAGACCGCAAAGCTCAACTCCCGCCATAGCGATAGCCGCCTTGACTATGCTCATAGCCTGACCCGTTTCTATCGCACTTCCGAACTTTGAATCCACGCTTCCCGTGTTTATCGCCTTGTGAGTGTGGGGATCGATGCCAGGGGTTATGCGGAGGAGTATTTTTTGCGTGATCCCGCGGCGGACTGCCGCCGTACTGACCGCGCAAAGCTCGTCAAAATTGTCAACGACGAATCTGCCAACCCCCATATCCATAGCTTCGGATATGTCGCGGTCTGTCTTGTTGTTTCCGTGAAAATATATTTTTTCCGCGGGGAAGCCTGCCGCGCGCGCGGTGTAAAGCTCTCCGCCCGATACGCAGTCAATGCCAAGTCCTTCTTCTGCGGCAATTCTGTAAATCTCCTTAAAGCAAAGGGATTTTGACGCAAAAAGCGGAAGCGCGCCGACACCGAAATTTTCTTCGGCGGCGTTAAGGTATGTTCTCATGTTTTCACGAATGACGTTTTCATCTATTATATATGCGGGCGTGCCGAACTTGCGGGCAAGCTCAACAGTGTCAAGACCGCCTATGGTCAGATGTCCTTTTTCATTCGTTGATAGGTGTGGGTAAAGTATCATAATAAATTCCTTTTATAGTTTAACTCGTCAGAGTTTAACTCCCGTCAGCTTTGATATTTCGGACCAGAGCTCCGCCTTGCCCTCGCCCTTGAGAGACGAGAAGGGGATTATGGGAGTGCCCTCACGAATGAGGGGGTCGCTTGAAATAACCTCGAGATTGTTTGCACGCTCTGTCTTATTGAGCTTATCCACCTTGGTAATCACGAGAATATAGGGAATTCCCGACGCATTCATCCAATCAAGCATCATGGCGTCGTCGTCCGTTATACCTACGCGGCTGTCAACAAGCTGAACTACGCCGCGGATAAGGTCTGCGTTTTTATTTTTGGTAAAATAACCGTCGGTCAAGGTTGACCACTTGTCCTTTTCCGCGCGGTTTCTCTGCGCAAAGCCATAACCGGGCAGGTCAACTAAAAAGAGCTTTTTGTCCACCTCGTAAAAGTTTACGGTGATAGTCTTACCTGGGGTGGACGACACTCTCGCCAGAGATTTTCTGCCGAGAATTGTGTTTATAAGCGAGCTTTTTCCCACGTTTGATCGGCCCGAGAGCGCGATCTGCGGAATGGGGTCGGTGGGAAACTGACTGGAGAAGCCCGCGGTCATTTTAAGATTGGTATTCTGAATATTAAGTCCCATTATGAGGCTCCTGTTATTTTTTTGAGTTTGCGTGGATCTCGCCTGTGCGAGTTGTCGCTGTGGGAATGTTATAGCTTACAGCCTGAAGCTTTTTCTCTATTGTGATGTGCGTTTTGTCGGTCGCAAGTGCGTGTGAAAGCACGTCGGACGCGGTCTTGCAGGGGATAAACTTGATATTTTCAAGCACGAGACTGTCAAGCTTGTCAAGGTCCTTGAGGTTGTCCTTGGGTATAAGCACCGTGGTCACACCTGCCGCGTATGCCGCCATGGTCTTTTCACGCAATCCGCCGATAGCTAAGACGTTTCCGCGCAGGGTTATCTCGCCCGTCATAGCCACGTCGCGACGGACGGGAATTCCCGACAGGGCGCTTACAAGTGCGGTGAGCATCGTCACTCCCGCGCTTGGGCCGTCCTTGGGGACAGCGCCCTCGGGGACGTGTATGTGTATGTCCTTCTTTGAGTAAAAGTCGGTGGGGATGTTGTAGCTTGACGCTATCTGACGGGTGTATGTAAGCGCCGCCTTTGCGGATTCCTTCATAACGTCGCCAAGGCTTCCCGTAAGCTCCAGCTTGCCTGTGCCGTCTGTGACTGCGACCTCGATCTTGAGAAGATCGCCGCCCGACTGAGTGTAGGCAAGACCGTTTACTGTGCCTATCTCGTCGCAATCGGATATTTTTTCGGGCAAGAATTTTTCTGCGCCGAGCAGGGATTCGAGGTTTTTGAGATTGACTGCCATGCTCTTGCACTTGCCGTCGATTATAGAGAGCGCCGCGCGACGAAGAAGTCGAGCAAGCTCACGCTCAAGGTTTCTGACACCCGACTCGCGAGTGTATGCGTCAATTATTTTTGAGAGCGCTTCGTCGGTGATCTTCAAGGTTCTCTTGCTCAGTCCGTGACGCTTTAGCTGACGGGGGATGAGATGATTTTTTGCAATGCTCATCTTCTCGCTCTTTGTGTAGGTGTGAAGCTCAATTATCTCCATTCGGTCGATAAGCGGACGCGCTACGGTTTCAAGCGTGTTTGCCGTTGCGATGAATATGCAGTCGGACAGATCGAATGGAAGCTCAACAAAGTGGTCGCGGAAAAATTTGTTCTGCTCGGGGTCAAGAGCCTCAAGCAGAGCGCTTGCGGGGTCGCCCCTGCCGTCGCTTGCCATTTTGTCTATTTCGTCAAGCAGAATAAGCGGATTTTTGCTTTCTGCCGAGATAAGCGCGTTGATTATACGTCCGGGCATAGCGCCAACGTAGGTCTTTCTGTGTCCGCGAATGTCCGCCTCGTCACGTACGCCGCCAAGAGACACGCGCACGTATTTGCGGTTCATAGCGCGAGCCAGAGATGCCGCGATAGACGTCTTGCCCACACCGGGAGGGCCGTAGAGACAGATTATCTGTCCCTTCAGCTCGGGATTGAGCTGCTTTACCGCGAGATATTCGAGTAATCTCTCCTTTACATCGGTTAGTCCCTCATGGTCGGCGTCAAGAATTTTTCTCGCCTCGGATACGTCTGCGCGGTCGTCTGTTTTCTTATTCCATGGAAGCTCAAGACAGGTATCAAGATAGCCCGTAAGCACGGTGGATTCCGCCGAGCCGAAGGGGGTTTTCGCAAGCTTTTCGTTTTCCTTGAGCAGCTTTTTTCTGACCTCATCGGAGACTTCAAGCGCCATTATCTTGTCGTAATACTCGTCGGTATCCGAGCCGCCGTCGCCGAGCTCCTCCTGAATAGCCTTCATTTCCTCGCGCAGATAATATTCCTTCTGGCCTCTTGCGATGCGCTCGCGGGTCTTTTTCTGAATGTCTGCCTCGTATCCGAGTATCTTGTGTTCGTGGATAAGTATTTCAATAAGAGTCTCTATTCTTGAATAAGGCTCGAATATCGCGAGTATATCAAGCTTGTCCTCCATCTTTTCGAGTATGTGGGAAGCTATAAAATCCGCAAGCTGTGCGGGATTTTTTATGCTCTTTACGGTGGACATCATATCCCCTGCGGGCATAGACGGGATAAGCTTTGCGATACGCTCAACGGCGTGTATCATTTCTCTTGCGTACGCCTCGCCGCGAAGACCGCCGTTGTCGGCAAGCGCTACTGTCTTTGAGATAACGTCCGCGATATTGTATCCGCTAACCTTGCGGTAGGAGATAAGTGACGCGCGGGAGAGTCCCTCGGCGATAATTCTCGTGCCGCCGTCGGACATCTTTACCAGCTGCTTTATTTTTGCTACCGTTCCGACGCTGAAAAGCACCTCGGAGTCGATAGACTCGGTATCGGTCAGGGGATTTAAGGGCACGAGTATGATATATCCCGTACCGCCTGCGGCGATACGCGCCGCCTCAGGCGAGCCAAAGCTGTCCTTTTTGAGCTCGCAGTTTATTATTTCACCGGGAAAAGCCACCGTGTCCTTCAGCGCGATCAGGGGCAGGGTGAGTCTTTCTGCCTTCTCGTAGATTTCTGACATATATATAAATTCCTCTCGTTACTTATGATCTGTGATTTTGCAAACACTTCTACAATTATATTATTATATCACAAATCGCGGTGGATTTCCATAGTTTTTCAAGAATATTTACAATTTTATATAATACTTTATATGTTATTTAAGGAGAATTAGCCCTTTTTCTGCCCGTGCGCCTGAAAAAAGCATAAAAAAGGCACAACCGGTTGTTTTCCTCTCGATCGTGCATATCATTAGATTGATATTTCGTAAGGTAACTTCCTGCTGTGCATAGTTTGGCGGTCCAACCCTATTGGACTCGACCACGTAATTATTATACAACAAATTACCGAATTTGTAAATTATCAAAGTTAACGATTTTTTACCAAATATTTCGTCGTTTTGAATACAGGGTAGAAAATTTTACATAAATGTCGTAGTGGTTTTTGTGGATATTTTTGTCGTACTGTGTCGAGTGCGCAGATAGTAGAGATAGCCTTCTCCAGCGGAGAAGGGGGACCGCTTGCGGTGGATGAGGAGAGTACCCTTTCCGATTACAGTGTTTTGCCCGATTATCAGTTGGGACGTCTGTGCCTGCGACAGAGTAATCAAACGGACGGTCAATAATCAAAGATAGGGCTCTCCTCATCCGACACGGCTATGCCGTGCCACCTTCTCCGCTGGAGAAGGCTATCGTAGAGGCGACCATCGATCGTCCTATACTGTTGACAAATACATAAAAGTATGCTAAATTTATAATAGAGCAAACCCTAATAAAACTGTTGTTGCCGAATTTATTGACAAAAGACAAGTTTCTCATAGGTCGGCGTGAGGCTATACGTGTGCTTTTTTATATTTCATGCGGAGGAGGAATCTCTATGGTAGATTTCAAAAAAAGAAAAATTGTTCTATGTAATTCAAAATTAAAAATAAACAGAAATACAAAAATAAAACATCTTAAAGAAAAAATTCCGGATTTAATCGTTCGTGTAAACGACGTAAAAACGGGATATGTGTGGTATGAGTGTTGGGTGGATATTGACGAAGGTGACTTTATAAAGGCTTATTTGTGTTTTTATAAGAACCGTCCGTTACGTTTGATTGAGCTGTGCCCCCAAGCTAAAAAAGAGAATGGTTGGGGAGAAGAAGGCATAGAGAAAGATCCTTACAAGGAAACCCCTGCAGTCAAAAAATGGCTTATGGATCACGGCATGTCAGAAGGCGAAATCGAGGAAAATAAAACCAAAATGTTTTTTGAAGGATCATGGTATCGCAGGGCGTGTGTCCGTTTTAAATACAGACGGGTTTAGTCATACCCGAAAGGAATTTTAGTAATGAAACCGTGTAAGGAGTTGCAGGAAATCCTACAAATCCGAAAAAAAATTTCAAAAACCTATTGACAAGAGTCCAAAATTATGCTATAATCACAAGGCAATAAAGAGAAGTCCCGCTTCCACCTGACCGCAAGGGCGAGTCACGGTTAATATTTTCCTTTATTTATAAGGGGAGACTGTGCGCGTCGGGATTTCTGTATTCCCGGCGTTTTTTCGTCGGATCCATAGGTTCGCAAATATTATAAAATATATCGGCTTGGTATTCAAGCCACACATACCGAAAAGGTATGAGCAAAAAAATGGAGGTGTTACCCATAGCAGCAAACAAAGAAAAAGATACTCTTGTCAATGAAGATATTGACTTTCCGCAGGTAAGAGTAATCGGTTCAGACGGTGAGCAGCTCGGAATAATGAGCTCTGAGCAGGCACTTAAGATCGCATACGAAAAGGATCTTGACCTTGTAGCGATGTCCGCGCAGGCAAATCCCCCCGTGTGTAAGATAATGGATTTCGGAAAGTACCGCTTTGAGCGTGAAAAGCGCGAGAAGGAAGCAAAGAAAAAGCAGCAGACGGTCGAGCTTAAGGAAATTCAGCTTTCACCCAGAATCGATACGCATGACTTTGAGACCAAGGCGAAGCAGGCAGTAAAGTTTTTGTCCTCGGGAAACAAGGTGCGCGTTGTTATGAGATTTAAGGGAAGAGAAATGAGCCATATGGCAATAGGTCGTGAGATAATCGACAAATTTGCGGAATTCTGCTCCGAGGTAGGCAACGTAGACAAGAAGCCCTCGGTCGACGGCAGAATAATGAGCATGGTCATCTCGCCCATCACACAGAAAAAATAATATTTGTAAATAAAAATTCAAAGGAGTATATAACAATGGGAAAAATCAAGACACATAAGGCTTCTGCCAAGAGATTTTCCGTTACGGGAACAGGCAAGGTAAAGATGAATCACTGTCATCACCGTCACAATCTCGGACTTAAGAGCCAGAAGAGAAAGAGACATCTCCGCACGGGCGCAATCATGAGCGAGTCCATGGCTCCCAACATCAGAGTTCTCATTCAGAAGTAATTCTCGCGGTAGTCACCGCAATCCCGTACGAGAGGACACAACCACAAAAAAATATCAGAGCCATGTCAAAAGGCAGAGGCACATAGAAGGAGTAAGAAAATGGCAAGAATTAAGGGCGCTCTTATGACGCGCAAGAGAAGAAAGAAGATGCTTAAGGCTGCAAAGGGTTACTGGGGTGCAAAGTCCAAGCACTTCAAGATGGCTAAGCAGGCTGTAATGAAGAGCGGTAACTATGCGTTTGTAGGTCGTAAGCTTAAGAAGAGAGATATGAGAAGATTGTGGATCACAAGAATTTCCGCACAGGCAAAGGCTTGCGGAATGAACTATTCCACATTCATGAACGGACTCAAGAAGGCAGGCATCACACTCAACAGAAAGATGCTCGCAGAGCTTGCAGTTAACGACAAGGCAGCTTTCGCAGCACTCGTTGAGCAGGCAAAGGCAGCTCTCTAATCATTGAATAAAAACCCGGTCAAGCCGGGTTTTTGTCATATATATAGGCAAATCAAAACTGCAAAAAAAGGGTGTTTTTTATGGATTTTTTTGAAGAAATCATCACGTCGGGACAAAATAAATACGTTTCCGAGGCGAGAATGCTGGACGAAAAAAAACGTCGTGACGGCTCTCGTCTTTTCCGCTTTGACGGTGTAAAGCTGCTTTGCGAGGCGATATCTCGCGGTGTTGAGCTGGAATATGTGCTCGTGTCAGACGAGAAATATGAGAGTGTTTTCGAGAAGGCATTTCAGACGTATAACCTTCGACGCGAGGATATTTTTTGCAGAATTATACCCGTAAAGCAGTCGGTCCTTGAGAAGATCTCTACCGAAAAATCTCCCGAGGGCGTAATATGTGTGGCAAAATATATTGACAAATTTCATAAATTTGTTAAAATAAATAATGAAGGAAAAAATTTTTCAGAGCGGCTTGCGGCGGATGGCGAAAGGGTGCTTTTGCTTGAATCTGTAAGAGACCCGCAGAATATCGGCGCTATAATTCGAAGCGCCGCGGCGATGGGCGCGGACAAAATAATTATGAGCGCTGACTGCGCGGATATTTACAACTCCAAGGCGGTACGCGCGTCAATGGGAACACTGTTCGGAATGAGGATAGACAGAGTAGACAGTATCCCCGAGGCGATAAAATGTCTTCAGGCGGACGGAAGGAGAGTCTTTGCCGCCGCGCTTGATGACAGGGCTCAAAGGCTCGGACAGGCAAGCATCCATCCCTCCGACTGCATACTTATAGGCAACGAGGGACACGGGCTAACGTCCGAGGCTATACAGGCGTGTGACTCAACCCTGTATATTCCCATGCAAAGCGGAGTGGAATCCCTGAATGCGGCAGTGGCGGCATCGGTGCTTTTGTGGGATTTTTTTGGCAGGGGATGACGAAAATAACTTTTTGATTTGAGGGGAGAAGCGGCATTATGAGCGAGATCAAGTGGATATGGCTGTCGGACAGATGCGGTGTGGGAAGTGAGGATATTCTCACTCTTGTTTCGCGCATGGGAAATATAGAGGACATATACAATGCTGATTTTGACGCCTATATATCTCTCGGAATAAACGAGAGGACCGCCGAGAAGCTTTCAAACAAGGAGCTTGATTCATCTTATCAGATAATGAGCTGGTGTCAGAAGAACAGTGTGGGAGTTCTCGCGTTTGACAACGAGAGATTTCCTACGTCACTGCGCGCACTTAAGAATCCCCCTGTGGTGCTGTACTATGTCGGCAAGCTCCCGGATTTCAACCGCGAGCTTTTCATATCCGTTGTAGGAACTCGTAAAATGAGCGAATACGGTATGAAATCGGCGTATAAAATAGCTTATGAGATAGCGGCATCCGGTGCTGTGACCGTTAGCGGTATGGCGCTTGGTATAGACGGAGTTACGGCTTGCGCGTCTATTGAGGCGGGAGGCAGAACTGTTGCCGTGCTTGGAAGCGGAATAGACGTGATCTACCCCAAGGAGCACACAAAGCTTTACCAAATGATAGCTGAGCGCGGAGCGGTCATTACCGAATATCCGCCCTCAACAAGACCTTACAGATACAACTTCCCCATGAGAAACAGAATAATCAGCGGACTTGGCTCGGGCACGCTTGTCGTTGATGCACCCGATGAAAGCGGCGCGCTGATAACCGCAAAGAATGCAATAATTCAGGGCAAGGACGTTTACGCGGTCCCCGGTAACATCGGAGAAGCGAACGCGTCCGGCACGAATGCCTTGATACGTGACGGCGCAACGGCGGTGCTTTGCGGCAGAGACGTTATTAAGGGATATGCGTTTTTGTACAGACACACTCTGGATATGCACAAACTGACGCAGGCGGAGACAAGATCCGACTTTAATCCGTCCGCGCTTTTGAAAATGAAGATAAGTATGCGAGCTTCCGCCCCTGCGGCGAAGCCCATACCAAACGAGAAGCTCCAAAAGAGAGACGATAACTCTGACGGCGGCGATTATAATAGCTTTGAGAGCTTTAAGGAGCAGATATCAAGGCAGAAAAAAGCTCCAGCCAAGAGAGCAAGAAAAAAGGCGTCTGAGCCCGAAAAGATAATTCAGCCTCAGACGGTAAATGCGGGAGATAACTCCCAAAAAATAATTGAATCCCTGAGTCAGCGTCAAAGAGAGATATTTGATGAGATGCCTATGGATAAGCCCGTAACGGTGGACTATTTCACAAAATCGGGATATACTATGGGAGAGGTAATGTCTGCTTTGACCATACTTGAGATCAAGGGACTGGTATCCTCGCTCCCCGGTGCGTTGTATATCAGAAAATAAGCTTGAAAATAATGAAAGGAATCACATATAGATGGCAAATTTGGTAATAGTGGAGTCACCCTCCAAGGCGAGCACTATAAAAGGGTATCTCGGCTCAAACTACAAGGTTATCGCGTCAAAGGGACACGTAAGAGATCTTCCCAAGTCCACGCTTGGCGTTGACATTGAGAATAATTTTGACACGCACTACATCAACATCAGAGGTAAGGGAGATCTTATCAAGGAGATCAAGAAGGAAGCTAAGGCTGCAAATAAAGTCTTTCTCGCAACCGACCCTGACCGTGAGGGAGAGGCAATTTCATGGCATCTTGCGACCGCTCTCGGTATCCCCGTTGAGAAAACACTCAGAGTTACATTCAACGAGATCACAAAGACTGCTGTAAAGGCAGCTATAAAATCCCCCCGACAGATAGACATGAGCCTTGTTGACGCTCAGCAGGCGAGAAGAATACTTGACAGAATAATGGGATATAAGATATCTCCTATCCTTTGGAAGTCCGTAAAGAGCGGTCTTTCCGCAGGACGCGTTCAGTCTGTCGCAACAAGAATAATCGTTGAAAGAGAAGAGGAAATAAAGAGCTTTGTTCCCGAGGAATATTGGACCATTGACGCAACTCTGCTTGCAAGCGACGGTAAGCCCTTCACAGTCAGATTTTACGGAGACAGGTCTGGCAAGGTAGTTCCTTCATCCGAGGACGAGGCTATGAGGATAGTCAATACGGTGGACGGCAAGAAATTTACCGTTGAGTCCATCAAGCGTTCCTCACGCCGCAAGCTCCCCGCGCCCCCCTTCACGACCTCTACGCTTCAGCAGGAGGCATCAAGACATCTTGGATTCCAGTCTCAGCGTATCATGCGCGTAGCGCAGGAGCTTTACGAGGGTATCAATCTCGGAGCGGAGAATGGAGGCGTACAGGGTCTTATAACCTATATGCGTACCGACTCGCTCAGAGTTTCCGCAGAGGCTCAGGATGCGGCAAGAGAGTTTATTCTTGAGAGATACGGAAAGGAATACAACACCGAGACGCCCAGAGTGTATAAGGCGAAATCCGGCGCGCAGGACGCTCACGAGGCGATCCGTCCCGTAAAGGTAGCGCTCGAGCCCGCAAAGATAAAGAGCTATCTTACAAGTGATCAGTATAAGATATACAAGCTTATCTGGGAAAGATTTATCGCAAGCCAGATGGAGAGCGCAACACTCTCGACTCTGACGGTGGACTTTGAAAATTCGGGATATATCTTCCGCACGGGCGGATATACAGTGACCTTCCCCGGATATATGGCGCTTTACGTTGAGTCCGAGGATGAGACACACAAGGATGAGCACGACAATCAGAAGGATATAAAGCTTCCCGATCTTCATGAAAAGGAGCAGCTTGATTCCGAGTCTATTGACCCCACAAAGCACTTTACCGAAGCGCCCCCGAGATATAACGAGGCGTCGCTTATCAAGTTCCTTGAGGAGAAGGGCATTGGCAGACCGAGTACCTACACGCCTATTATCACGACAATAGTTTCAAGAAACTACGTAAAGCGTGACGGTAAGGCACTTGTTCCCACACCTCTTGGCGAGATAACCACAAAGATTATGAGAGATCATTTTGCCTACGTTGTTGACTACAAGTTCACGGCGGAGATGGAGAATGACCTCGACCGAATTGAAAAGTCCGAGTGTCCTATGCAGGACGTATTGGTGGATTTCTGGAAGGATTTTGAGGTGACACTCAAAAACGCTGAGGAGAGCCTTGCTAACGCAAGCATTGAGGTTCCCGTTGAGGAGACTGATATTATATGTGACAAGTGCGGCGCTAAGATGGTGGTAAAGAACGGCAGATTCGGCAAGTTTGCCGCCTGCCCCAACTATCCTCAGTGCAGAAATACAAAGCCTCTCGTTAAGGCAACGGAAGAGCCTGAGGAGGCAGAGGAAAAAGAGGAAAAGGTAGAAAAGAGCGCGCAGAAAAAGACTGTGGTTGCGGATTTCAAGTGTGAAAAGTGCGGCTCTGATATGGTTCTTCGTACAGGCAGATACGGAAGCTTCTATGCTTGCGTAAACTATCCCACGTGCAAGACCACAAAGCCCAGGACCAAGGATATAGGCGTCAGCTGCCCGAAATGTAATTCCAAGGTGGTGCAGAAATACGGCAAAAACAAGAGCGTATTCTATAGCTGCGAAAAATATCCCGAGTGCGATTTCTCATCATGGGATATGCCCACAAGCGAAAAATGCCCCGACTGCGGAAGCATTCTTTTCAGAAAGAAGGGCAAGGCGTTGCTCGTTTGCAACAATCAGGTCTGCGGATTTACAAAGACCGCAACAGATAATTTTGTAGAAGATTAAGATGGATAAGATAATAAACGTATACGGCGCGGGACTTGCGGGCTGCGAGGCGGCATGGCAGGCGGCGGAGCGGGGAGTCAGAGTGAGGCTTTATGAAATGAAGCCGCATAAATACACCCCCGCTCACCACTCCGAGAGCTTTGCCGAGCTTGTATGCTCAAATTCGTTGCGCTCGGACAGGGTGACTAATGCGGTGGGACTTCTCAAGGAGGAGCTTTTGCGTATGGATTCGCTTATAATGGAGGCGGCATACGCGACAAGAGTCCCCGCGGGCTCGGCACTTGCGGTGGACAGAGACTTGTTTTCGCAGTATATCACGGATAAAATAAAAAATCATCCCAATATTGAAATAATAGAGCAAGAGGTAAGCGGGGTTGAGGACGGAATTGTGACTGTTATCGCTACGGGACCTCTTACGAGTGAGCCTATGGCGGAGTATATACAGAACACTCTGGGCTGCAAGGGACTTCATTTCTTTGATGCCGCCGCGCCAATAGTGGACGCGTCCAGCCTCAATATGGACATAGTTTATGCCGCCTCACGCTATGACAAGGGTGATGCTGACTATCTCAACTGTCCTATGAACCGTGAGCAGTATGACGCGTTCTATAATGCTCTTATTACCGCAAAGGAGGCAGAGCTCAAGGAATTTGACCGGGAGTCCCAAAAGGAGTTGAAAGTCTTTGAGGGCTGTATGCCTGTTGAGGTTATGGCGAAAAGAGGATATGATACTCTGAGATACGGACCGTTAAAGCCCGTGGGACTTGTGGACAAGCGCACAGGCGAGGAGGCTTTTGCCGTGGTTCAGCTTCGCCGAGAGAATGCCGAGGGAACTATGTATAACCTCGTGGGTTTCCAGACGCATCTGACCTTCCCCGAGCAAAAGAGAGTTTTCGGTATGATTCCCGGACTTGAAAACGCGGAATTTCTGCGCTACGGAATAATGCACAGAAACACCTATCTTGACTCTCCAGGTATGCTTGCGGCAGATTACTCAATGATAAGCAGACCCGACGTGTTCTTTGCGGGACAGATGACAGGAGTAGAGGGCTATATTGAGTCGGCGGGCTCGGGATTCGTCGCTGGAGTCAACGCCGCAAGAAGAGTTCTCGGCGAGGAGAGCGTGATATTCCCCTCGACTATGATGATAGGCGCGATGGCAAGATATATAAGCACGGGAAATATGAGCGGAAATTTCGTTCCTATGAATGCAAACTTTGGCATTATTGAGCCGCTTGGCAGAAAAATAAAGGGCGGCAAGGTTGCAAAATACGAGGTAGTGGCGGCGAGAGCGCTTGACGTGCTTCCCGAATACGCGCAAATGATTGGTGCGCAGAATTATAAAAGGTATATTCCCGAGCAGGTCGGGGATAAAGAATAAAAGCCATATTTGGCGGAAAGGTAAGGCAAAATATGAGTGTTAGTCCGTTTGGCAAGGATAGACTTGAGGGTAAAACGGGACATGATTTCAGCGATAAAATGCTCTTGCAGAAGGCGTTGACGCATTCCTCCTACTCCAATGAGTCGGGCGCTCGTAACCATCATCTTCTCTGTAACGAGAGGCTTGAGTTTTTGGGCGACAGCGTGCTGTCCGTAATTACAAGTAAATATTTGTACGAGACCTTTCCCGATTCTCCCGAGGGCGAGCTTACGAGAATGAGAGCGGAGCTTGTGTGCGAGAGGGCACTTTCGTCCTATGCGCACAAGATAGAGCTTGGACAGTACATATTGCTCGGAATCGGCGAGGAAAAAAATAACGGCAGGGAGAGAAAGTCCATTCTCGCGGATGCCTTTGAGGCGCTTATTGCGGCTATTTATCTGGATTCGGGTGAGGACGGATTTGAAAACGTGCGAAGTTTCCTTTTGCCGTTTATCCAGGATGAGATAAAGAGTCTCGGAAAGACGGGCTTTTCGGCTGACCCCAAGACCGCACTTCAGCAGTTCGTTCAACAGGCAGAGGGAGATTTCCTTGAGTACGTCACGGTTGGTCAGAGCGGTCCCGATCACATGAAGGAGTTTTTTGTCGAGGCAAGACTTAATTCCAACGTGATCGGCAGAGGAAAGGGTCGCTCCAAGCGAGAGGCGGAGCAAGCCGCGGCGCGTGAGGCTCTGGCACTTTTCAACGTGGAATAATTATGTTGACCAAAAGAAAAAACCACAGAAATATCCCCATATTCATACCTCACCTTGGGTGCCCGAATATGTGTGTGTTTTGCAATCAACGCTCCATATCCGGGAAGACCTGCTTTGATTGCGAAAACGTCAAGACAGAGATACAGACCGCGCTTTCGACGATCCCGCAGGATTGCGAGGTGGAGATAGCATATTTCGGCGGCTCGTTTACGGGAATAGACCGCGAGCTGATGATATATCTGTTGGACGTTGCGCAGTCATTTGTTGATAGGGACAACGGATATGCCCGAGTCACGGGCATAAGAATGTCCACCCGCCCCGACTATATAAGTGAGGAGATACTTGATATACTCTCAAATTACACCGTCAGCGCCATAGAGCTTGGCTTGCAGAGTATGGATGACGACGTACTTGCTCTTTCAAAAAGAGGACACAGCGCAAAGCAGGCGGCTCTCGCGTGCGAAATGATAGTTTCTCGCGGCTATCACCTTGTCGGACAGATGATGATAGGACTGCCCGGGTCAACACTTGACAGCGAGATATACACCGCAGAGAAAATATGCTCGCTTGGAGCGTCGGGCGCGAGAATTTATCCCACAGTGGTGTTTTACGACACCGAGCTTGCGTGTATGACGGAGCGTGGCGAATACAGCATGCTTGAGCTGGATGATGCCGTATATCGCTCGGCAAGGGTGCTTGAAATTTTTGAGGAGCATGGTGTGGACTGCATAAGAATAGGTCTTTGCGCGTCCGAAAATCTTGCGGACGAGTCCTGCGTTATGGGCGGCGCAAATCACCCAGCGCTTGGAGAGCTTGTGATTGGAGAATATATGCTTTCAAAAATGTGTGGGCTTATAGAGGACCTTGGAGCGCAGACAAGCGGACATGTTGCCGTTTTTTGTGTGCCTCGCGGCAGATTGTCAGCATGCGTGGGGCAGAAGGGCAAAAACAGAGAAAAGCTCAAACAAATATATAAATTTAAGCAGATAATTATAAAAGAGGGCGATGTGGAAAATATCACTCTCGAATGTATAGACTAAAGACTCGGATAACGAGAAAGGAAGGGCAATAGATGTATCTTAAATCAATAGAGCTTCAAGGATTTAAGTCGTTTCCCGATAAAACAAAGCTTGTGTTTGACTCAAAGTTTGAGGACGCATCCTCGGGCGTTACGGTCATAGTTGGCCCTAACGGAAGCGGAAAGTCAAATATAGCTGACGCTATGCGTTGGGTTTTGGGTGAAATATCCTCCAAAACTCTGCGCTCAACAAAAATGGAGGACGTTATATTCGGCGGTGCGGATAGCCGCAGACCTATGGGCTTTGCCGAGGTCTCTGTCACGTTTGACAACACCGACGAGGGCAACAGACTCGACTGCCCCTACGATGAGGTGACCGTCACAAGACGTTATTTCCGCGCGGGCGAGAGTGAATATTATATCAACCGCCGCCCCGTAAGACTCCGTGATATTTACGAGATGTTTATGAACACGGGTATCGGCCGTGACGGATATTCCATTATCGGTCAGGGAAGAATAGCCGAGATGGTGTCCCGTAAGAGCGACGAGCGACGCGGAATTTTTGAGGATGCGTCGGGTATCGCAAAATACAGACATAAGAAAAACGAGGCGGAGAGAAAGCTCTCTCAGACAGAGGACAACATGACTCGAGTTAACGACGTTTTTGTCGAGGTTGAGTCGCAGGTGGGCCCTCTTGAGCGAGAGGCAGGCAAGGCAAAGCGCGCTATCGAGCTTATGGACGCAAAGAAAAAGGTCGACGTCAGCCTTTGGCTGTTTGACACGGAAAAGCTCCGCGCGGATATATCCGTCGCCGAGGATGCGCTCCGTCATTCGTCCTTTGACTTAAAGAATGCCGAGGACTCAATGCAGTCTCTTGACGCACGTTCAGCAAAGCTTTTTGACGCGTCGCAGAGCGGTAAGATCGCATCCTCACAGCTTCTTTCCGAAATACGCGACCTTACAGGCAGAATACACACGCTTGACAGTGAATTCAGAGTCGGCGAGAGCAATATTGCGCATGCGGGCGAGCTTATGCAGAACGCGGAGCAGTCCCGAGAGTCCTTCAAAAAGACTCTTGCGGACGAAAAGCTAAAGGCAGAAGCTCAAAAGGGCAGAATATCCGAGCTTGAGGGCTCGCTTGAGGATTGGAATACAAAGCTTGAAGCCGCTGAGGACGAAATTTTTGAGCAGAAGTGCAAAATTGCCCAGCTTGATAAAGATATAGACACCGCATTTTCTGATAGCAAGGCGGCAGAGGAGGTCGCGACCGATATCAAGGTGAGAATCTCCGTGCTTGAAAACGCCCGCTCCAGCGGAAGCGACAGAAATGCGAATATTCTTGTTGATATTGAGGAATATGAGCAGATACACGAGCGTCTTGAAAGGGACAGAGTGTCGGCGGAAAAGACGGTCGCTGACTACGACAAGGCAATAGCCGAGACTGACAGCGAGGTTTCAACAGAGGACCAAAAGCTCACCGCGGCAAACAACTCCTACGGAGAGATATACGAGCAGATAAACGCAAAGAAGCTCAGACGTGACTCCGCGCTCCAGAGAGTGTCCACCATCAAGGCTATGGAGGAGCAGTTTGAGGGATATGCAAACAGTGTCCGCTACGTCATGAACGGATATTCCGAGGGCAAGATCACCGACATTCGAGGAAATCTCTGCGGTAAGATCTACGGACCTCTCTCAAAGGTAATTTCGGTCGAGTCCAGATTTATAACGGCAATTGAGGTTGCGCTTGGCGCAAATCTTCAGAATATCGTCGTCGAGGACGAGGACACAGCAAAGGCGGCTATGTATTACCTGAAGCGTGGCCAGGCGGGACGAGCCACCTTCTTCCCGCTCACGTCTATGAGAGCGTCAAGTGAGACGCCCGAGATGAGAGACGCAAGAGGCTATGCGGGATATATTGATACTGCGGAAAATCTTTGCCGTCGCGACGCTAAATTTGATAACGTAATATCCGCTCTGCTTGGCAGAACTCTTGTATTTGATAATATCGACAATGCGACGGCAATGGCGAAATCGCTCAGATATAAGGTCAGAGTCGTGACTCTTGACGGTCAGCAGATAAACGCGGGCGGTTCGTTCACAGGCGGATCTGTCAAGCAGGGAAGCGGAGCGCTCTCCCGTGCGGACGAGATGAAGAATCTCACTGCGGAGGCAGAAAAGCTTGCGGGCGAGATAAAGTCGCTTGAGTCCGATCTCTCCGAGATAAGAAAAAATATCGAGGAATACACCGAGCGTATCACCGAGCTTCAGGATAAGAAGGAAATACTCGTCATGCTCAAGAATTCCGAGAATGCCAAGCTTGAGCAGATAAACGCGAAGTTTGACGCGAACAAGTCACTTCTCGACAAGATGAGAGAGGACTACGAGCAGATAGTCCGAATGAGCGAAAGATACGAGGAGGACATCGCCTCACTCAAGGCGGAGGAAAAAGCGCAGAGCGAAAAGGTATCAGAGATCCTTGCCGCGAGAGAGAAAAAGCATCAGGACAAGGTGGATGCCGAGGACGAGGCTGCCGAGCTTGAAAAGAGCAAGACCGCTATAATCATCAAGATAAGCGAGATCCAGAAGGATATTGAGACCGCGCAGGCGCTTCTTTCGGTATCTGAGGAGAGGATCAGGGTATGTATGGAGGACGTAAGCTCTGCCGATGGCAGGATCGAGGCTTACAAGCTCCAGATAGAGAACACAACTGTCGCGCAGGCGGAAAACCGCAAGGAATATAAGGAATGTGAAGCTCTTCTTTCCGAGCTGAGCGAGAAAAAGGCGCAGCTTGACGAGGGCAATCTTGAGTTTGAGAGAAAGCTCAATGAGATAAACACCCTTATACGTGAAAAGCTGTCCGAAAAGGAGCTTATTGTCAGAGCGCACACACAGAACGAATCCAAGCTCGCCCTGCTTCGTGACAACTACGACAAGCTTGCGGGCAAGCTTTGGGAGGACTACGAGCTTACGCGTAACGATGCGGTAGCGTTGGGATACCCCGAGGTTACTCCCGAGAACCGCGCCGAGTACGTAAAGACTCAGACCGAGTGCCGCAACAAGCTCCGCGCGATAGGACACGTTGACCTTGACGCTGTGAATAAGTACAAGGAGGTCAAGGAAAGATACGATTATATGTCCGCGCAGATAAAGGATCTTGAAAAGGCGAGAGCAGAGCTTAACGGAATTATCTCTCAGCTTGAGGGCGAGATGAAGGTTGCGTTTACAGAGTCCTTTAACAAGATAAACGAAAACTTTGGTCAGACCTTCTCCGAGCTTTTCGGCGGCGGATCTGCGGAGCTTTGTCTGACGGACCCCGAAAACGTGCTTGAATCGGGCATTGAGATAAAGGCGGCACCTCCCGGAAAGATCATAAAGAATCTTATGCAGCTTTCGGGCGGCGAGCAGGCGTTTATCGGTGTTGCTCTGTTCTTTGCGATACTCAAGGTCAATCCCACGCCCTTCTGTATTCTGGACGAGATAGAGGCGGCGCTTGACGAGGTAAACGTTGAGAGACTTGCTCAGTACATAAAGAGATATTCCGACGGCACGCAGTTTATAATGATAACACACAGACGCGGCACTATGGCGGCGGCAACAAGACTTTACGGAGTGACAATGCCCGAGCACGGTATTTCCAAGGTACTCACGCTCGACGTAAAGGATATTGAAAAGAAGAAGGAGAACGAGTGGAATGGCCTTTTTGAATAAGCTTTTTGGCAAAAATAAGGTTGAGGACGGGGATATTACTTCTGCGGCAGAGACGGTCGAGTCCGAAGAAAAGATCAAAGATGATGGCACAGTCGAAGATGAGCAGATGAACGAAACCGAGGAAAAGGTATCCTTCTGGAAAAAGCTTAAAAGCGGACTGTCAAAAACCAAGAACGCGCTTTTCGGTCAGATAGATGACCTGCTTAAGAATTTCGTCAGAGTTGATGAGGATCTTCTTGAGGAGCTTGAGGAGCTGCTCATTATGGCGGACGTGGGAGTAAATTCCACCGAGTATATAATCGACGAGCTTCGCGATAGGATCAAGGACGGCAGGCTTAAGGAAAAAGAGCAGGTAATGTCCTCGATCCAGGAGATCATTGAGGAAATGATAGGTGAGGGAGAGCCCCTGAAGCTCGACACCACCCCCTCGGTAATTCTCGTTATCGGTGTAAACGGAGCGGGAAAGACCACGTCTATCGGTAAGATATCCAAGCGACTCAAGGCATCGGGCAAAAAGGTTGTCGTTGCGGCGGCGGATACCTTCCGTGCGGCAGCTATAGATCAGCTTGCGGTATGGTGCGAGCGCTCGGGTGTTGATATGGTAAGACAGAACGAGGGTAGCGACCCTGCGGCTGTTGTCTTTGACGCGATAAGCTACGCAAAGAAAAAGCAGGCAGACGTGCTTATAGTTGACACGGCGGGAAGACTTCATAACAAGACAAATCTTATGAATGAGCTTGCGAAAATAAACCGCGTGATCGACCGTGAGCTTCCTGGAGCGAGCAGAGAAAACCTGTTGGTGCTTGACGCAACCACGGGTCAGAACGCGATCCTCCAGGCAAAGGAATTTTCAAAGGCGGCAAATATCACCGGAATTACTCTTAATAAGCTCGACGGCACAGCCAAGGGCGGTATTGTCATCTCCATAAAGCAGGAGCTTGGCATACCCGTCAAGTTTATCGGCGTTGGCGAAAAGATCGACGATATGAGAGAATTTGACGCTCACGATTTTGTGACGGCATTGTTTGAGTGACTTGGGGCGAGAGTGGGGAAACCTTTTTTGAAAAAAGTTAGTAAATTGCTTGCAATTTATTAAGTACGATTGCGAAGAAATCGTGTGCCGAGCTTTGCGGGCAGTCCCCACACCCCATCCAAAAAATTCCCCCAAAAGAAGAGAAATAAAACGGTTATAAACAGAAGAAATGAAGATTGTACTTGCATCAAGAAATAAAAAGAAAAAAGATGAGCTTCAGGTATTGCTTTCGCAGTATATTGAGGGTGTCGAGATACTTTCTCTTGACGACGTAGGGATCTACGGCGAGATAGAGGAGGACGGTGAGACATTCCGCGAGAACGCGCTTATAAAGGCTCGCGTTGCGGCTTCGTCGGGATACGTTGGCGTTGGTGACGACTCGGGACTTGAGGTCGATGCGCTTGGCGGCGCGCCGGGTGTTTACTCGGCAAGATATGCGGGAGAGCATGGAGATGATGAGGCAAATAACAAGCTGCTCCTTGAAAATCTTAAGGATGCGGAGGATAAGACCGCGCATTTCGTTTGCACTATCGCTTGCGTTTTCCCCGAAGGGGACGGACGTGAGGATATAATTGTGCGTGGCGAGGTCGAGGGTCAGATAATTGATGAATACCGCGGTGATGGCGGCTTTGGATATGATCCTATATTCTATTATCCGCCGTTTGGAAAAACGCTTGCACAGATCTCACCCGAGGAAAAAAATGAGGTAAGTCACAGAGGCAAGGCTATCAAGGCTTTGGCTAAGAGGCTTAAGGAAAACAATTAACGGAGAAAAAATATGTTAACATCAAAACAGAGAGCGTATCTCAAAGGCCTTGCGGCAAGCGAGAGCGCAATAATTCAGGTCGGCAAGGGCGGAATTACTGATAATCTTATAAAGACAGTGTCCGACGCGCTTGAGGCAAGAGAGCTTATAAAAATAACCGTGCTCGAGACGGCAGGCGAGACTCCCAGAGAAGTACAGGAAAAGCTTTGTCAGGCGACGGGAGCGGACGGTGTGCTTGTGGTGGGCAGAAAGATAGTGCTCTACCGCGAGTCACAGGACAACAAGCAGATAGTATTGCCCAAAAAATAATTTTTTATAAAAATTCATCAAAGAAAGCGGGAAGACTATGAGAATAGGCATTTACGGCGGCACGTTCTCGCCCGTGCATATAGGTCACGTGCAGGCGGCGCGCGCTTTTATGGAACAAATGTGGCTCGACGTGCTGTTTATAATTCCCACGGGAGTGACTCCGCACAAAGAGATGAGCGGGGGAGCAACCAGCACAGACAGGCTCAATATGTGCAAGCTTGCCTTTGCGGGTATGGACGGAGTGATAGTCAGCGACATTGAAATACTCCGTGGCGGAAAGAGCTATACGGTGGATACACTCAGAACCTTTTCCGTCAATTCCGAGGACAGACTTTTTTTGCTCTGCGGAACGGATATGATGCTTACGCTGGACACTTGGAGAGAATCTGATGAAATATTCAGGCTTTGCTATCCCGTGTATATACGTCGCGAAAGGGATAGCTCGCTTGACTCTAAAATTATATCGAAAATAGCAGAATACAAGCAAAAATACGGCAAGAACGTGGTAAAGCTCACGGTCGAGCCTATTGAAATTTCCTCAAATCAGATAAGAGACATGATAAAATGCGGGGAAGACGCGTCAGCATATCTTCCGCGCGGTGTTTACGAATACATCAAAAAAGAGGGGTTGTATTTATGATATACAGAGAAATATCCGATAGTGAGATAGAGGTGCTCAGAGGTAAGATAGCCGCGGGAATGTCTGAAAAGAGATATTTACATACTCTTGCGGTCGAGGACATGGCGGCGCGAATTGCCGACCTTTATTGTCCTGAGAAAAAGAGCAAGCTTCGTGCGGCGGCACTGCTCCACGATATGACAAAGGAGCTGTCATACGACGAGCATATGGCAATTTTCAAGGAGCACGGCGAGAGCCTGCTGCCCGAGGATCTGCGAGCGCCAAAGACCTTTCACGCGAGATCTGCGGCGATACTCATACCTATGGTATATCCCGAATTTTCGGATATTGAGATAATCAACGCAGTAAGATATCATACAACGGGCTGTGCGAGTATGACGCTTTTTGAAAAAATAATTTATCTTGCGGACTATATCGACGAAACACGCAATTATGATGAATGCGTAATGCTTCGAAATATGTTCTGGAATGCTCAGCCGCAGAGCATGGGTATGACAGAGAGACTTGAGCATCTTGATAATCTCTTGCTTGAGGCATTGAATATGAGCATCAGTTCGTTGATAGATGACGGAAAAATAATAAGCTGTGACACGGTTTCGGCACGTAACAGCTTGCTTTTGAATAAAAAATAAGGACAGGTAAACAAAATGAGTGAATTTATGAATACTACTCCCGAGGTAAAGTCGCTTGTAGGAGCAAATCCTCGCGAGATCGCAGACGCAATATACGAGATCCTTGACAGCAAGAAGGCGAGAGACGTAAAAATTATAGCGGTTGCGGACAAGACCATAATTGCGGACTTTTTCGTTCTTGCAACAGGTAATTCAAGCACACAGGTGCGCGCGCTTACCGATGAGGTTGAGTACAAGCTCGGACTTGCGGGACTTGAGGCTGCGCACGTTGAGGGCAGAGACAGTAACTCCTGGCGAGCACTTGACTATTCAAGCGTTATAGTCCACATCTTCGACCGCGAGGCGAGAGAGTTCTATAACCTTGATAAGCTTTACGCAGAGATGCAGTAATAAAAAAGGACTCATTGGGGTGCCTGCGATAAAGCAGGTGCCCCAAGGTATTTTTTAATACCAAAGTCGTTTTAATCAAAGCATTTATTCATTATTGAAAAACGCTGAAAAATATGATATAATATATCCAAGAAAGGCGGTGAAAATTATGGTTATGGTGTATTTGATTTTTGCTTTATCAATATTTTTTGTCCGACTTTTGGCAGGATATGATAGCCGTTTTCAAAAAGGAAAATATATTTCCATCAAAAATACCGTTTTAAGTATTGTTTTGTTAGACTGTATGTCGATTTACGGAAGAACCAGACGCCTGAAGAAAGACAAAAACAAGATGTCTTTTTGTGGCATTCCTTTTTATCTCGGCATAGGAATTGTTTTAATAACAAACATAGTTTTCTTGATAATTCCGGATATGCCTATTGAACCTTGGGGAATAGAAACAAATAAATTTATTGTTTATGCGAATACTCTTAATGATAAAATATCTGCCATTGCTATTTTCACACTATTTGTTTCAGTTATAGATTATATTGCGATGTCAATTATAAATTCAACGAAAGAAACAAAGCCGAAGTGGATAAAAGTATTTATTTGGATTGTATCAGCTTTAATGATTGTTACAGCTACTGCATCCGCAATCTATTTTATAGTTGAGTTAATTTCTTGTTTTTATATATGCTAAAACGCTTTTGTGTCCACAAAAGCAGTGCTTGTCAGGAACATTGACAAGGCATAGATGAACATAAAGAAAGGCTCCCTTGTGTAAAGGGAGCTGTCACCGAAGGTGACTGAGGGATTGTTTTCGGTATAATTTTGATTTTAACAATCCCTCCGTCTCGCTTGCGCGAGCCACCTCCCTTTACACAAGGGAGGCTTATTACCACCCGACAAGTACACCTATAAGGTGTAACACACTATACCTTGCAGGCAAGGCGTGTGAAAAGGAGTACGAACAAAACTGTCCGTACTCCTTTTGCTTTGCGGCAGGTAAAAACTGCTTTATGGAAGGCACCCCTTTGAGTCCTTTTTTATTCGCCAAAATAATCCGTCCATCTATCAAGAGTCTTTTTGTCCTGAGATGAGAGGGAATAATATTCCTTTTGGCTTTTGTAGTCGTAGATTATGAGCGTGCCGTAGGCCTCCTCGTCGTAATTTATATCCTGATTGTAGTATACGTCAACGTACACGGCAAGCACGCTATTATCAATTTTTACGCCGTCAAACACGAATCTTCTGAAATTGTAGATAGCCTTTGAGTCAGATGCGGAGCGAGAGGCGTGAACCCTCTCAAATCTCACGCTTTCGGGATTATTGCCCGCATTATCCTCCGTGTTTTCGGGGGTGAGGTCATAGGCGATAGTCAAGGTAACGTCGTAGACCTCGGACTCCTTGGCGGGCACTTGGTCCAGCCCATAGTCCTCGCACAGATGACGGAGAGTTGAGTCGTTATATCTGAAAATTATTTGTACCTGCTCGGCTTCTTCGTAGAATTCTGCCTCTGTGACCGAGAAATATCCGTAACTTTTGTCGCCTCTTGTGATGGAGTCCTGATCCTGCGTAAAGACGTTGATCCTTTCATGCTCAACGTACGCTTGACAAAGAGCCTTGTTGGGAATTATTCTTTTCATAGAGTCGGGGTTTGCCGCGGCGAAAAATCTCCAGATAATTATGCCAAGCACCCCTATTATGACCAGAGCGCACAAGCTCTTGAATATAAACGAGATTATGTGCGTGCTGAATTTCTTTCTTACCATTTTTCTTTCCTTTTTTCCTTTATGACATATTTTTAAGTCTGTCAAGCGCGTTCTGAAGAATTATCTGCGCGGAGAGCGTGTCAATAACACCCTTGCGCTTTGCGCCCTTGGTGTCGGTCTCATTAAGGTATCTTGCCGCCGCCATAGTAGTCATTCTCTCATCAAGCATAACTATCGGCATTTCGGGTATATCCGCGCGCTTCATCTGCTCGCCGAGAATGGAGGCAAACTTTCTTGCATGCTCGGCGCGAGGGCCCTCGCTTCCGTTCATGTTGACGGGAAGCCCCACGACTATTCCACCGCGAATATTTTGTTCCTTGATTATCTCGCATATTTTCTCGGCAGTCTTCTGCATTCCGCCAACGCTGATATATCCTATCCCGGACGCGAGAAATCTCGTATTGTCACACACGGCAAGTCCTGTGCGCTTGTCGCCAAAGTCAATTCCGAGAATTTTTCCCGTAGTGTTTTTTATTCTTTGCATATCAATTTCCTTTTCTTACTCCGCCTCATTATCGGATTTGTGAGTTTTTCCGCATATAATGCACACGTCGTCATAATAGTAGTGTTCTTCCTTTTCAAGCACCTTAAGGCATGCGGTACATTCCTTGGCGTGATATTCAGTCTCGATTATATAATAATCCGATTTAGTGTGCGCAGCCTTTTCGGCTATTGTCATTTTAACGTCACCGCAGAGCTTACAGGTGTAATTTATCTGTCCACGCTCGGTGCAGGTGGGAGCTTTTATTATCTCGCCCTCATCGTATGCGTGGTCAAGCGCGGATACAGACGTCTGCTCAGTGTGACCGCAGCTGCATTCTCTTTGTAAAACGCCGTCCTCCGTGCAGGTCGGCTGTCTGAGCACCTCCCAGGAGGAGTATGAATGCGAGTGCAGCCTTACGGTGTCCTGCGAGCAGGATGCGAGAAATAAAACGAGCGTCAGTATAATACCGCATAATTTCAGCGTTTTCATCATATTTCTCTTGTTGTAAGCTCAATTAAGAGCTTCAGGCTGTCGGGTTGATTTTTTGCCTCGTGCGCCGCGCGGTTTCGGTGTATCTCACCGCACTTTTTACACTTGTGGAGAATTATATAGCCCTTTTTAGCGTCCACCTCTACCTTGACGGGCTCCATCTGTCCCTGACACTCGCAGGCTCTGTCGCCCGGATTTATATCAAGATGAAGCGACCAAAGACAAAAAGGGCAGTGGTTGCGCGAGGTGTAGCCCAGCGGCTGAACCTCACGCCCACAATGAGCGCATATAAAGCCATTGTCGTTTTTAGAAAATCTTTTTTGTTCCATAATCATTTCCGCCCCGAAGCTGACGGGACGTTATCCTATTTATACTTCAACATCAATTATATACTTTTTTCGGCAAAAAGTCAATATTTAATAGTCGGCGATTCATCAAAATTCTATCCGCATAAAATTAATCTCAAATATCTTGACAAAGTACGTTTTTTAATATATAATAATTATGTTATCGTATGACTGACGGATTTCGCGGCGTAACGCGGGGGAGTGCGATAAAAATATGCCGACCGTCTGGGCGATTCACTTTTTTGAAGTTGAATTGTCCTTTTTGTTTTATTCGGAGAATTTTCAAATAATCCTTGGAGGTATCGTATGGAACATTGCAATTGGAACGGTTTTGTAAAAGGAAAATGGCAGGACGAGATAAACGTCCGTGACTTTATTCAGAAAAACTACAAAGAATACGTCGGTGACGACAGCTTCCTTTCGGGCGCGACCGAGAGAACGGACAAGCTTATGGAGAAGGTGAACGCTCTGTTTGCTCTTGAGCGCCAGCGCGGCGGAGTGCTTGATATCGACACCGAGACGGTATCCTCTCTTACAAGCTATGCTCCCGGATACGTAGACAGAGAGCTTGAGCTGATAGTTGGTACGCAGACCGACGAGCCGCTCAAGAGAGGAGTAAATCCCTTTGGAGGCATACGTATGGCGCGCGGCGCATGCGAGGCTTACGGCTACAAGCTCAGCGACAAGGTGGAGAATGAGTTCAAGTTCAGAACCACCCATAACGACGGAGTTTTCCGCGCATATACCGACGAGATGCGCGCGGCGCGTAAGTGCCACGTCATCACAGGACTTCCCGACGCTTACGGCAGAGGAAGAATTATCGGTGACTATCGCAGAGTCGCTTTGTACGGTATCGACAAGCTCATTGAGGAAAAGACAAAGGATAAAAAGGCTCTTGCAGCGGGAGACTTCAACGTAGACAGCATCCGTCTGTCCGAGGAGCTTTATCAGCAGATAACCTTCCTTGCTTACACAAAGCAGATGGCGGCTATGTACGGATATGACATCGGACAGCCTGCAAAGAATGCCAAGGAGGCTATTCAGTGGACTTATTTTGCATACCTTGCATCCATCAAGGAGCAGAACGGAGCGGCTATGTCGCTGGGCAGGGTAAGCACGTTCTTTGACATATACATTCAGCGAGATATTGAAAACGGAACACTCACCGAGCAGAGTGCGCAGGAGCTTATAGACCATTTCGTTATAAAGCTCCGTATGGCGCGTCATCTCCGCACGGTTGAGTACAACGAACTTTTCGGCGGCGATCCCATGTGGATTACCGAGTGCGTCGGAGGTATGGGAGAGGACGGAAGAACGCTGGTCACGAAGAGCAGCTTCCGTATTCTGAACACGCTTTACACCCTTGGCCCCGCGCCCGAGCCTAACCTTACTGTACTCTGGTCAAATTCCTTGCCAATGCCCTTTAAGAGATTTTGCGCAAAGGTTTCGGCGGATACAGACTCCATCCAGTATGAAAATGACGATATAATGCGTCCCGAATACGGCGACGATTACGCTATCGCCTGCTGTGTTTCGGCTATGAAGATAGGCAAGCAGATGCAGTTCTTCGGCGCAAGATGTAACCTTGCCAAGCTTTTGCTTATCGCTATAAACGGCGGATATGACGCAACAAGTAATATGCATATAGGTCCGCAGATGCCCGCGCTTGACGGAGACGTTCTGGATTTTGAGACGGTTATGCAGCGATATAATATTTATATCGAGTGGCTCTCACACTTGTATGTTAATACTATGAACGTCATTCACTATATGCATGATAAGTATGCGTATGAAAAGACACAAATGGGACTTCACGATACGTACGTTGACAGATTTATGGCGTTTGGCGTTGCGGGACTGTCGGTCGTTGCTGATTCGCTCAGCGCAATAAAGCACGCAAGCGTTCGACCCATAAGAGATGATAACGGATTTATAGTTGATTTTGAGACCGTCGGAGAATTTCCCAAATACGGAAATGACGACGACAGAGTTGACCTTATCGCAAAGGACGTCACACACAAGGTCATCACCGAGCTTCGCAAGACTCCCGCATACAGAAACGCTATACATACGCTTTCCGTTCTTACGATTACGTCAAACGTAATGTATGGCAAGCATACGGGCGCAACACCCGATGGCAGAGAGGCTGGTATGCCCTTTGCCCCCGGAGCAAACCCCATGCATAACCGCGAGGAGAACGGCGCGCTCGCGTCTCTCAACTCGGTTGCAAAGATCAGCTATGACGATTGCAGAGACGGTATATCAAACACCTTCTCCATAACCCCCGAGGCGCTCGGCAGAACAGAGGAGGACAGAACCTCCAACCTCGTCTCCATTCTTGACGGATATTTTGCAAAGAAAGCGCATCATATCAACGTAAACGTGCTCAACCGCGAGACGCTTATGAAGGCTTACGAGGACCCCGAGGCATATCCGAATCTCACAATTCGTGTGTCGGGCTATGCGGTGAACTTCCACAAGCTCTCCCGCGAGCATCAGCGCGAGGTTATCAGCCGTACCTTCCACGAGTGCTTATGACAGATATAGGAAGAGTACATTCAATACAAAGCCTTGGAACGCTTGACGGACCGGGTGTGCGCTTTGTGGTGTTTTTGCAGGGATGCAATCTGCGATGCAAGTGCTGTCACAATCCCGATACGTGGAATATATCGGAGGGCAAGGAATATACCGCGGACGAGATAGTGAGCAAAGCGTTGCGCTTTCGCGAATATTTCGGACGGGAGGGCGGAATAACCCTCTCAGGAGGCGAGCCCTTGCTCCAGACGGATTTCGTCCGCGAGGTGTTCAAAAAATGTCACACAGAGGGAATAAACACCTGTCTTGATACGTCGGGAAGTATTCTGACGGATAATGTCAAGAGCTTGCTTGAGCATACCGACCGCGTGCTGCTTGATATAAAGTACACAACGGACGAGCTTTACAAAGGAAACGTGGGCTGCTCAATAAATGCACCTCTTGAGTTTCTTGATTATCTCAACCAAAAGAATATTCCAACCACTCTGCGCCAGGTAATAATCCCGACGGTGAATGACACCAGCGAGAATATTCTCAAGCTTAAAGAGATAGCACAGGCTCACGCGTGTGTAGATAAGGTGGAGCTTTTGCCGTTCCGCAAGATTTGTCAGGTGAAATATGACAAAATGGGGATTGAGTTTCCCCTCGGACATCTCCCCGAGCCCACGCGCGAAAAAATGGCGGAGCTTGAACAGCTTATATAACAAAAATCCGACTTCGTGAGAAGTCGGATTTTTATTATTCATTTATTATCTTCACCTGACACATTTTCATAGCGTCAAGCGCGGTCTTGTGGCTTTGAGGTGTCACTCCCGCGCAAGCCTTGGCGTCAACTATCAAGGGAATTTCGGGGAAGTATGCCTTTGTTATCATTACGTTTGAAATGACGCAGATGTCCGTGCAAAGACCTACAAATGTTATGCTCTCTATGTCTTTCTCGCCTGCGAGAATGTTTACAAGCTCTGACGAGCCAAAGGTCACCTTGTCTATTGCTTCGGTCTTGCGGAGGCTGTCAAGCTCGGCTCTTATCTGCCAACCCTGCGTACCCTTGATACAGTGCGGCACGGGGAGGTTTTTGCCCTCCTGCGTATCCATATAGTTTTCGGCGTGTGTATCTCTTGTAAAGTACACCTTGCCGTCAAATCTCTCAATCAGTGACTTAACGTAAGGGACGATCGCCACCGCCTCGGGAGTTCCGAGCGCACCGTCAATAAAATCATTCTGCATATCTACAACAACAAGTATTTTCATAAAGACTACCTCCGTCTTGTTCTATACTTTATTTTACCATAAAACTCCGTCACCGTCAATAATTTGGTGAAAGTTCTTGAAGCGGGGAGGGGTATGGGGAGGAGAGAAACTTCTTTCAGACAGTTTCTCTCCTCCCCATATATCATTCACCTTTATTCAATTTTTTCTTAGTTCCGTCGGGATATTGAACGGTGGTGTTGTTAAGAGTTGCTCTCAGGTCGCCAACGTAAGATTCAATATACTCGCGGCGGAGAGCATCGCGCTCGGCAAGCTCCTCGTCAGTCAGAATCTCGCCTGCCTTGACGCGTCGGGCGTACTCGTTTATTTTATTTATCTTTTCCTGTGTCATGTTAAAATCCTTTGCTCAAAGCGTTATTCTCTGATACCGATACCGAGTCTGAACTTAAGGTCGTTGAGTATCTTCTTTGATGCCTTGTCCGCTTCCTCAACTGTGAGCGTGCGGTCGGAGGCGCGAAGGGTTACACGGAAGGATACGGACTTTTTGCCCGCGCCTATTTTTTCGCCGCGGTAGATGTCAAAGAGCTTTACGCTCTCGCAGAGCTTGCCAGCCGCACGGCTCATAACAGCCTCTATCTCACCAACGGTAAGCTCCTCGTCGCAAACAAACGAGAAGTCACGGGTGGTTGCAGGGAACTTGGGCAGGGGCTTGTAGTCGATTACGTGGTCAGCACAATCCCAGATCTTATCAAAGGAAAGCACACCTGCGTAAACAGGGATATTTACACCGTAGTTCTCGCAAACGAGGGGGTGAACCTGACCGAAAATACCAAGCTCTGTGCCGTCTGCCGCATAAACTGCCGCACAGCGACCGGGATGGTAGGAGGGATTGTCACAAACCGCCTTGTATGTCGCGCCATTTATACGAGCGGATGCGAGGATATTTTCAACAACGCCCTTGAGCATGTAGAAATCCGTGTTACCGTATGAGCCGAGAACTATCATCTTGGGCTCGTCGGGAAGAGAATTTTCGCCCTCTGTGGGAAGATATACATTTGCCATCTCAAAGAGATTTACGTCCTCGTTTGAGAAGTTGATGTTTCTTGTAAGTACCTCAAGCATAGAGGGAAGCGCGGTGGTACGCATTACGCTCGTGTCCTCGCCGAGAGGATTGGTGATAACTACGGACTTGCGGAGTTTTGAGCCCTCGGGGAGTCTTATCTTGTCGTAGCACTTGGGGCTGATAAAGGAGAAGGTCTGTATCTGGTCAAAGCCAAGTCCGTAAAGGAGATTTTCGGTGTCGACCTCAAACTTCTGCTTGGGGGTTCTGCCGCCCTGAGTTGTTTCCGCCTTGATGCAGGTGGACTTTATCTTATTATAACCGTATATACGGATGACCTCTTCGGCGATGTCGTTCATGCAAGTAAGGTCAGCACGGAATGAAGGAACAGTTATCTTGCCGTCCTCAACCTTGCACTCAAGACGTGTGAGTACGTCGGTAACGTATTCCTCTGTAAGCTCAACGCCGAGGAACTTATTGTATCTTTCAACCTCAAGGGGAAGGACTGTGGGAGCTGTCTTTGTGGGATATACGTCGATAATTCCGTCAACCACCTCGCCTGCGCCGAGAAGCTGAACAAGCTCGCAAGCACGGAGAAGTCCGCCCATAGCGTTCTCGGGATCAAGGCCTTTTTCAAAGCGGGAGCTGGACTCGGTTCTCATGCCGTTTTTCTTTGCGGTCACACGCACGCTGGGACCTGAGAAGCAAGCAGACTCAAATACGACTGTTGCGGTGTCCTCCTTGATCTCACTGTTCGCACCGCCCATAACGCCCGCAAGCGCAACCGCCTTATGCTCGTCAGCAATTACAAGCATTGTGGAGTCAAGCGTGTGGTCCTTGTCGTCAAGCGACTTGAAGCACTCGCCTTCGCCGGCGCGACGGACGTTGATCGCGGAGCCGTCAAGGCAGGAGTAGTCAAACGCGTGCATAGGCTGACCGTATTCAAGCATTACGTAGTTTGTAATGTCAACAATGTTGTTTATGGGGCGCACACCTGCCGCGCGGAGTCTCATTCTGAGCCAGAGGGGCGAGGGGGCAATTTTTACGTTCTTTACAACCTTTGCCGCATATCTGAAGCAGAGGTCGGGATCGCTTATCTTAACGGAAAGATAGTTGTCTATCTTGTCTCCGTCATTTGCGTCCTTGACTATGGGTGTGGGGATGTTCAGGGGCTTGTCAAAGGAGATAGCCGTCTCGCGGGCAAGTCCGATGACGGAAAGACAGTCGGGACGGTTGGAGGTGATCTCAAATTCAACTACCGTGTCGTTGAGCATGAGAGCTTCCTTGATATCCATGCCTATCTTGTCCTCGTATTCCTTGCCGAGAATAAGGATTCCGTCCTCAATAGCCTCGGGCATATCGTGGAGAGTGAGGTTAAGCTCGGCGATAGAGCAGAGCATACCGTTGGATTCAACTCCGCGGAGCTTGCCTGCCTTTATCTTGACACCGCCGGGAAGTGTTGCCACGGGAATAGCCGCGGGAACGATGTCACCTGCGTTTACGTTCTGCGCGCCTGTGACGATCTGAGTTACCTCACTGCCGATATCTATCTGGCATATCCAGAGGTGGTCGGAGTCGGGGTGACGTTCCATGGAAACTACCTTTGCAACCTTAACGTTCTGTATATCCTCGCCGAGGATCTCATAGCCCTCGACCTTGGAGCCCGTGTCGGTCATTCTGTCGCAATATTCCTTGACGGAGATACCGTCTGTATTCGTGAAATCGTGAAGCCAATTAAGTGAAAGATTCATATCTGTTTACTCTCCTTTCCTCAGAACTGTTCTATAAATCTGACGTCATTTTCGTAGAACATACGGATGTCGTCAATGTGGTATTTAAGCATTGTTACTCTCTCAAGACCGAGACCGAACGCAAAGCCCGAATACTTCTCGGGGTCAATTCCGCACATTGAGAGGACGTTGGGGTGTACCATTCCCGCGCCGAGAATTTCGATCCAGCCCTCGCCCTTGCAGAGACGGCAGCCCTTGCCACCGCAAGCAAAGCAGGAGATATCGACCTCAGCAGAAGGCTCTGTGAAGGGGAAGTGGTGGGGGCGGAAACGGATTCTCGTGTCCTCGCCGAACTCTGCCTTGGCGAATGTCTCAAGCATGCCCTTGAGGTCGCCCATAGTGATGCCTTCGTCAACTACAAGGCCTTCCATCTGATGGAAAAGGGGGCTGTGCGTTGCGTCCATAGCGTCGCTTCTGTAAACTCGGCCGGGGGAAATTATACGGATCGGGGGCTTCTGCACCTCCATTGTTCTCGCCTGAACGGGAGAGGTCTGGGAGCGGAGAAGTATGTTTTCGGTGATGTAGAAGGTGTCCTGTGTATCACGCGCGGGATGATTTTCGGGAATGTTGAGCGCCTTGAAGTTATAGTAGTCATACTCAACCTCGGGACCCTCTGCAATTGAGAAGCCCATGCCCATAAAGATATCCTCAAGGTCGCGCTGAACGAGAGTGAGGGGGTGGCGATGGCCAACCTTCTGTACCTTTCCGGGAACCGTGACGTCAAGCTTCTCGGCAATAAGCTTGTTCTCGAGCGCCTTTACCGAAAGCTCCTGCTTTTTCTCGGCAATAGCGGATTCTATTTCAGCTCTGACCTCGTTTGCTATCTGACCGACAACAGGTCTTTCCTCAGGGGAGAGCTGTCCCATTCCGCGAAGAACGGCAGTAAGCTCGCCCTTCTTGCCGAGATATTTTACTCGAAGTGCCTCAAGGCTTGCATCATTTATCTCCGCAGACGTTATCTGCGAGAGTGCCTCGGCCTTGATTCTGTTCAATGTTTCTTTCATTTTTTTATATCCTTTCGTTTATTATACAGATTTACTCAGAAACTTTTCTCAAAAAGTTCTTAAGAAAAATAAAAAAGTCCCAATTCACATAGAATTGGGACGAAAATTTCCGTGGTACCACCCAGCTTCCGACAAAGTCGGCACTTTGAACCCTTATAACGTAGGGCGGACGGACTCGGCTACTTGAGTTTTCTTTGACCTCGTCTGCTCAAAAGGGAAATGCCTTGGCACTATACATATCAAGCTCTCAGCTATGCTTGACTCTCTGTGATGCAATTTTGTGTAAGGCTGACTTTTTCATAGCATTTACTACATTATTATATCGAATAATATTATAGCACTAATTTTGAATTTGCGCAAGTGTTGAAACTGCAAAATTAAACCCTCCGCTTTCACGGAGGGTTTGTGCATATTATACAATTGTAAATATACCGAAGTAGAAGAGTGCGAACACAGCGGCAGCCTGAATAAGAATTATTACGGGGATACCTACCATGAACTTGAAATGCTTTGTTTTATGTCTTGTCAAAAGCATACAGATAAACATAGCTATCGAGCCTCCGAGAGCGGAAAGGAGCATAAGCGTTGCCTCTGGAACACGAAGCTCGACGCGGTTCTTTTTAGATATCTTCTTGTCATAGACGCAAACCACTATCGAAATGACAGACATAACGATAATATATGCGGCGAAAACAGAAAAGGCAAGATTGTTCTTTACAAAATCTAACATTATCCTACTCCTTTACTTTTTGGGGAAGCTGTCCTTAAGACCAACGACACGATTAAAGACGCCCTCATGCTTTGTGTCCTTACAGAAATATCCAACACGGACAAACTGGAACTTATCTCCTGCCTTGGCGTCGGAAAGGGAAGGCTCAACCACCGCGCCGCTCACTCTTGTGAGAGAGTTTTCGTTGAGGAAATCAAGATATGTCTTGCCCTCGGGAACGTCGGCAGTATTTTCGATGTTGAAAAGTCGGTCATAGAGCATAAACTCGGCGGGAACTGCGTATTTTGCGGAAAGCCAGTGGATGGTACCCTTTATCTTTCTGCCGTCGGCAGGCATGCCGTTGCCTGTTTCAAGGTCGGCTGTCGCATGGATACACTTGATAGAGCCGTCCTCATTTTTTTCAATTCCTGCGTACTTGATTATATATCCGCCCATAAGACGAACCTCGCCATCGGGCTTGAGACGGAAGAATTTCGGGGGAGGAACCTCGGCAAAATCGTCCGCGTCGATATATACCTCTCGGGTCATAGGCACGTCACGGGTGCCAAGCTCGGGCTTCTGGGGATGATTGGGGAGGGCTATCATTTCCTCCTTATCCTCGGGATAATTGTCGATAATAACCTTTATGGGATTTGCAATTCCGATGCGGCGGAGCGCGTTTTCGTTGAGGTCGTCACGCACGCAAGCCTCAAGCTGACGGACGTCGACTGTGTGGTCGGTATTTGTCACGCCTGCCTCACGAACAAAGTTGAACAGAGCGGCGGGAGTGTATCCGCGGCGGCGTAGACCGCAAAGGGTAGGCAGACGGGGATCGTCCCAGCCGTCAACGTGACCCTCCTCGACGAGCTGACGGAGATAACGCTTGGACATAACCGTGTAGGTGATGTTCATGCGTCCGAATTCCCACTGATGAGGCTTCTGCTCAAAGCCTATCTTCTCAACCACCCAATCGTAGAGGGGTCTGTGATTACGGAATTCGCTGGAGCAAAGTGAATGAGTAATGCCCTCGAGCGCGTCCTGAATGGGATGCGCAAAGTCATACATAGGATATACGCACCATTCGTCGCCCTGACGGTGATGGTGAATGTGCTTTATTCTGTAGATAACAGGATCGCGGAGGTAGGGATTGTCGGAGGCGGGGTCGATCTTTGCGCGAAGCGTGCGCGCTCCGTCCTCGAACTCTCCATTCTTCATTCTCTCAAAAAGGTCAAGGTTTTCCTCAATGCTTCTGTTTCGGTAGGGAGACTCCTTGCCCGCAACCGCGCGGTCGGTACCCTTATAGTCTGCAAGGTCGTCCTTTGAAAGATCGCAAACGTACGCGTCGCCCTGCTTGATGAGCTGGACCGCAAATTTGTAACACTTGCCAAAGTAGTCCGAGCCGTAATAGACGCCGCCCGTAGGAGTAGCGCCAAGCCACTCGAGGTCCTCACGGATGGAGCGCACGAACTCGTCGGACTCCTTTGCGGGGTTTGTGTCATCGTAGCGGAGATTGAACAGACCGTTATACTTATTGGCAACGTCGGTGTTGACGCAGATCGCCTTTACGGAGCCTATATGGAGATATCCGTTAGGCTCGGGCGGAAAGCGGGTGTGGATCTTGAGATTGGGATCATTACGCAGATCCTCATCGATTATATCGTGAATAAAATTACCGTTTATAATTTCTTCCATCTTTGTGTCCTTTCTAAAACACGGACCGTCGGGGATGTCGGTCCCTACGGTTTTGTTTGATTTTACTTAAGGAGATTTATCATTGTGTCAAGTCGCTCAAAGCACTTGTCGCGGCCAAGTATCTGCATAACGGTGTAGAGGTCAGGCGCGTTCATCTTGCCTGTGATCGCCACACGGATGAACATGCTGATGTCAGCCACGCTTCCCTTGAATGCAGAGGGATCTGCCTTGTACGCCTTCATATCCGAAGCGTATCCAAGGCTGTCAGCGATAGCCTTTACCTTGTCAAACCAGGTATTCATATCGTCTGCGTAGTCATAACCATTCTTGAAGGCTTCAAGAGTTGCGATTATGTCGGACTTATCAAAATGCTCGGGATACTGATCCTGTATTGCAAAGAACTTGTCGTAGAAGAAGCTTATATAGGGCTTTGCGTCTGCAAGAGTCGCCAGGTCCTTCCGGGGCTTTTTGCCGCCGCGCCCGATGGCAAATATCTTTGTTGCAAATTCGCGGTCTGCCGCAAGCTCCATGCCAAATTCGGGATCAAACTCAAGCGCCCAATCCGTTACCTTTGCGGTTATGTCGTCAGCGCTCATTCTGGATATGACGTTCTTTGAAACGTCATCAAGCTTGTTAAAGTCAAAGAGGCATCCCGATACGGACATTTTCTTGATATTGAAGGGGAAGTCCTTGTACGACTTATCGGGGTTTTGCATATGCCACTCCTCGTAGTTAGAGTTGAGAAGTGTCATTATATACTCGCAGACTGCCTCCGGCGTGTATCCCATACGGGTGTAGTCATCCATATTTGCGCCCATATCACGTTTTGAAAGCTTTTTCTTGTTGCCAAACTCGTCAAGCTTCATTATCTGCGCGATGTGCATATATTTGGGAAGCTTAAAGCCAAGGTATCTGAAAAGCTGGATATGCTTGGGAAGGCTGGGGAGCCACTCCTCGCCGCGAATTACGTGGGTCGTACCCATCAGGTGATCGTCTACCGCGTGAGCAAAGTGGTATGTGGGGATGCCGTCGGACTTAAGAAGCACGAAGTCCTCGTCATTCTCGGGAATTTCAAGAGTGCCCTTTACAAGATCGGTAAACTTGAGCTTTTTCTCAATATCGCCGTCGGCGAGGATCCTTATAACGAAGGGATGACCTGCCGCGATATGTGCCTCGACCTCATCCATTGTGAAATTACGGCGAGCAAGCATTTCCGCGCGCTTCTGCTCCGCCTGCGCCTGCCAGTCGGTGTTCTTTATTTCTTCCTTCTTATTTACCTGCTCGAGTGCCTCAAGCTCCTCCTCGGTGGTAAAGCAGGGGTATGCCTTTCCCTCACGGACAAGTTGCTTTGCGAAGGTCTGATATATCTCGCCTCTGAGACTCTGCTTGTAGGGACCGTATGCGCCCTTGTCTGATATTTTGCCCTCACCGTCAAGTATCGCGCCCTCGTCAAACTCTATGCCGTAGCGCGCAAGAGTTTTGATAAGTCCCTCTGCCGCTCCCTGAACCTCGCGCTTTGCGTCAGTGTCCTCAATTCTGAGGTAGAATACACCGCCCGACTGGTGAGCGAGTCGCTCTGCAACCGTCGAAGGGAAGAGTCCGCCAAAATGAACGAAGCCCGTGGGGCTGGGTGCAAATCTTGTTACCTTCGCGCCCTCGGGGAGAGTGCGGGCGGGGTATCTCGCCTCAATATCTGCGGGGAGAGTTGTTATATTGGGAAAAAGAAGCTCTGCAAGTCTGTTGAAATCCATATTTTTAACCGTTCCTTTTTTATATTGTCAGATTTTATTAAAAGTAATATGATACTACGTCAAGCGCATGGCCGAGCGTGGACTCGTCGCCGTGACCGGGGTATATTCTGAGATTTTGATTTAGCGTGCGCAAAAACTTAAGACTTTCTCTCATTTTGCGAACGTCGCCGCTGTAGAGATCGCATCTTCCAATGGACTCAGCGAAAAGAGTATCGCCCGTGACCAGAAATCCGTCGCACAAAAGGCAAATGCATCCGTTTGTATGTCCAGGTGTGTTCAGCACGGTAAGACTCTCATTGCCGAGGTATATTTTATCGCCGTGCTTCAGAGTCTTTTCTGCGGGGGAGAACACTCTGTCTCTGCCGAAAAAGGTTTTGAACGCGTTTTTTTCTCCGTCAAGAAGAAGCTCGGCATCGTCCTCGTGGACAAGCAGGGGAGCGCCCGAGCGAGCGCGAAGAGTATCTGCCGAGAGCATGTGATCGAAATGCCCGTGAGTTAATATTACGCAATCAAGGGTTGCATTTTTGCCTTGGATAAAATCCATTATTCCGTCTGTAGATGCGCTGGGATCTATCACCGCCGCGTGCGAGCCGCTGACTATAATATAGCAGTTAGCTCCGAATGAGCCCGGGTAAAGATTATATATTTCCATACCGCAACCTCCCTTGCGCAAAAAATACCACATCTTATTATATCACACAAAAATTGGATTGTCTACATTTTTGAATAAAAAAGTTAATCTTTTACTAACAAAAAAAGCGTGTGCCTCGGCACACGCTTTTTGTATTTTGTTTGATTATTCTTCTTCTGTGGGGAAGAGGTAAGAGTAGTTGGAGCCTTCCTTCTTGAACTCCTCATATGTGAATTCATAGAATCCGTAGAAGTAAGAGAAGCGATTTGTCTTGTATTCCTCGAAATGCTCGGAAAGGTAGGCCTCACAGGTTACAAGATATTCATCGTACTCCTTAACTATCATCTTTGTAAAGTTGGTGGTTACATAGTAGTCGGAGTTCTTTGTCCACCAGAGAGTCTTATTCTTGAGATTGAGGGACTCGCTCTTCAGTGTTCCGTACTTGTTAAATACTACGGGAATAGAAGGCATGTCCTCCATAAGGATCTCCTCGGCTTTTATGAGGTTATCGTTTCTGTTCTTGATATTCTTTTCGTTGTAGATTACCTCCATAAGGTCGTTGTATTCCTTTGAGGAGTACCCTGTTATGTGAGGAGAAAGATCATAAGTTATTTCTTCGTCGGAGACATCGCCACCGCCGATGAAGGAGGGCATTACCATACCCTGTCCGGAGAATGCGGTCGCGTAGGGAGCAAGCACCGCGTAGGGAGTGGATACGGTTGCAACCGCGTCAAGAGCGATTACCTCGAAGTTGCCTGACTTAAGGTCCTGTAGATAAAGGTCGTCGCAAATGTCGGTGGGGATATTCATGGTGTCGCTTGCGTAGTCGTTGTTAGCGATAGTTCCGCGGAGCTTGATATCAACGTTGAAGCCAAGACCCTCGTTGCCCCAAGCCTTTGCTACCTGCTCGGCTATTGCTATGTGAACCTCGTCATAAGCTGCGACGGTGATAGAGAAGGAGTAATCGCCCGCGTCAATACCCGCATCGTCAAGAAGCGCTTTTGCCGCGTCCATGTTCTTTGTAAGGTTTTCGTAGTTGTTGTTGCACACCTCACGGAAGGTCTTTTTTGTTGTTCCGGACGAGAAAACTCCCGTGGGAACTACACCTGTTGCCGCCTCTGCAAACACTACCATATCCGCGATAGCCTCGCGGTCGATAGCCATAGACATCGCCTGTCTGACTTCCTTGATAGCGAATATTGCCTCACCAGTCTCGCTGCCCGCCTTCTTTACGAGAGCCTTCTGGTTGAGATGATACGTATGTGCGGAAAGGGAATCCTGAATCGTAAGATTCTCGTCATCCTTATAATCCTTACGCAATGAGAGGGGAATGTCGCCAACATAAAGGATCTGTCCTGCCTCGTAAGCATCCTTGAGCTCCTCGTCGGAGAGGGCGCAATCAACGATGATTCTGTAAGGCGTAACGGAAACGTCTACCGCCTCTTCCTCCTCGGTGTTTCTGTAGTAGTAGGAGTTTCTCTCTATTACAAAGCTTGTGATTATCTGAGAATTATGGGGCTTGTAGTCTGTATGTATAAATACGCCATCATCAGTTGTTTCAGCATAGTTGTTGTCGAGATATGTGGTTTTGTTATCCTCTGCAAAGTAGATTCTGGAGAGCTTGAAGGGACCGCTGCATACCATGGAAGCGGGCTTCTTTGCCCAGTCATCGGACTTAACGGACGCCTCGTTGAGAGGAGCGAGCGCAAGGCTTGTGAGGTTGACGAGGAACTGATCGTAGTCTATTTTACCCTCAAACTCGATAGTAACTATTTTGTTGTCGGCATAGAGACCGAGATCGTCGATGGTCTTTTCACCTTCCTTGACTGCGCGGGCGTTCTTTATGTCGTAAAGCAGAGCGGCAGCCTCGTAGGAAGCCTCAACGTCAAGAATTCTCTTCCATGCGAAAACAACGTCGTTTGCGGAAATGGCAGTGTTGTCCGACCAGAAGGAGTTGCCGAGGGTGATCTCCATTTTGTATTCGTTATTCTTCTTGTCCTCGATGATTTTATAATCCGACGCGAGAGCTTTCTTTACCTTTCCGTTTTCGTCAAGCGTAAAGAGAGTCTCAAACATCATGCTTACAACGTTTCTTGTTGCTTCGTTGTAATATGCGTTTGCGGGGTCAAGGTCATAAAGGTTTTCGGTGAGGTACATAATAATGTACTCGCCCTTGTAATTCTCGTCCTTTTTGCTGCAGGATACAAGAGATGCCGCAGACACGCACATAAGCAGGCAGAGAATAAGGGCCATTACACGTTTCATCATGATTTAGGGTTCCTCCTCTTATGATAATCACAAATGAATTTATTGTTTGCTAAAATACGCAAATATACATATAACATTATAACACAAAAGTACCGATTTGGCAAGAGAGCATTTTATTATATTAAATATTCGTATAAATGCACAATAATAAGTTTTTTGTTTTGTGCAATATACATTGTGCGCAAATGGTTTTTGCGATATGAAGCGACGCAAAAATGAGATCATAGGAGCAATTGAGCATAATTAACGCCTGCGCAAAAACAAATGAAGGTCTCGCATCCCCATGCGAGACCTTCAGAAACAGAGGTTTTGGTTTGGGATGTCCCCAAACGTATATGTGATGCATACGGTCTCAAGACAATGTGCGAGTACCAATGCTGCCCGATTCCCCAATCAGGCGACACGGCGCGTATGCTATCTGTCAGGTGATTTTGCTGTGTGATAAAGCTTATTTCTTTTGCTCGACCATGCTGCCTATGGTCGCAATGTCGAGAGTGGCAAAAGCTGTGCATACGATAACTCCAATGAAAAATCCAACGCTTCCGTCGTTTATCTTTCCGAGTGTCACAACAAAGCCAACAAGCGCGAGAGCAATAACTATAAGCTTTACAATATTTATAAATGTCTTGTTGGTGAGAAGGGAAATGAGGGAGCATGCCGCTGACGTAGCTCTGTCCTCAAGGCTTGTTTTAGTAATATCGGATTCGTTATAATAAGCGTTCATGATGAATTCCTTTCGGTTTTTTCTATGTTGTTTTCGGTGAAATAATTTCGGATTAAGAATTGATTTGGTTCTCAAAACGGAATTATCTTGAGAATTACTTGTTGAAAGTTCCGCGTTTGGAACTCTTGTAAGCACATTATAGCACCGTTTTTGGAGTTTGTCAATACCTTTTTTTCAAAAAAAGAAAAAAATTCAAAAAAACTATTTACAAATCGGAAAATGTGTGCTATAATAATGCCATAACAAGAAAAAACTTGATTGGAGGCTCGAAAATGGAGTACACCTATATCGACAGAATAAAAAGCATAAAAAGTGAAAAGAAGATAACCAATGACGCGCTTTCGGAAATGACGGGTATCCCGCTTGGCACACTCTCAAAGATTCTGGCAGGCATCAGCGACTCGCCCAAGCTCTCCAATATCGTTGCTATCTGCGACGCGCTGGACTGCTCGCTTGACTATATCCTCACGGGTATTCCCGAGAATACCAATAACTATACTCTTGAGGAGAGCGAGATGACACTTATCGAAAATTACCGCAAGCTTGATAAGCACGGCAGAGAACTTGTAAGCATGGTTATAAATAAGGAAGCCGAAAGAGCAACTGACAGCTCTGCGGATATGCGTACACGCAGCTCACGCGCGCAGGGCAGAGGGGCGGTTATTCTCAGCCGCGAGTCTATGAAGCAGGCGGCGGGGCTCGGCAAGAGAAAGATAAGCCTTTTCGACCTTCCCGTGTCTGCCGGAACGGGTGTGTTCCTCACGGATACAGAGTCGGTGACTATCAGTATTCCTTCAACGGCGCAGACCGAAAGCGCGGATTTTGCGCTTCGTATCAAGGGCAACAGCATGGAGCCTAAATATAAGGACGGTGACATTTTGCTTGTTGAGGAGTGCGACTCGGTTGAGTACGGGGAGCTTGGTATTTTCATTCTCGACGGCGACGGATATTTCAAAAAGTACGAGGGCGACAGACTCGTGTCCCTGAACCCAGATTACGCGCCCATACTTCTCAAGAATTTTGAGGAGATCTCCTGCTGCGGCAAGGTAGTCGGAAAGCTTAAGAGAAAGTGATATATCTTGATGAGTTTAAGCTGGTGAGCGCATACGACGAGGATATATTTCTTGTTGAATATAACCCTGCAAGGCCCATCAGTATGATGACCTGCTATTCAGATGATCCCTATCCGTTTAATTTCTTTCCGCAAAAGAACATTTCAAAATTTGAGTTTTCTGACATAACGATGCTGTACGGAACGAATGGCTCGGGAAAATCAACGGTTTTGAACATTATCTCGGAAAAGCTTGGAGTAGCAAAAAATCCGCTGTTTAATTATACGCCATATTACGAGGAATACCTCAAAATGTGTGGCTATAGGTTGTCGTTGAGGACGGAAAAGCTTCCTTTGGGCAGCCGACTCATACGAAGTGATGACGTTTTTGATTTTATGCTGGATATTCGCGCCGTAAATACGGGAGTGGACAACGACAGGCAGAGGATGTTCGACGAATACAATATTCGTAAAAATGTTGACGGCCAGCACCACTACCAGCTTTCATCTCTTGATGATTACGAGGAGCTCAAGGAGAGAAATTATGCAAAGCATCACTCCAAGAGCGAATATGTGCGTCGTCACGGACTTGCTCAAAACGTAAGAACCGTGTCAAACGGAGAGGCGGCATTTGACTTTTTTAGTCGGACGATAAAAGAAAATGCTTTATATCTCCTTGACGAGCCCGAAAACAGTCTTTCACCGAAATTGCAGATAAAACTTGCAAAATACATAGAGGAAGCCACGAGATTTTACGGGTGTCAGTTTATCATAGCCACTCATTCCCCGTTTTTGCTTGCTATGAAAAATGTCAGAATATATGACCTTGACAGCAAAGAGCCATCGGCCCCAAAGAAATGGACGGAGCTTGAAAACATTCGGGAGTATTACGGTTTATTCAAATCTCACGAAAAAGAGTTTTGAAAAAATTTACATGCAGGTACTGACCGCTGCGGCAAGGTAGTCGGAAAGCCTAAGAGAAAATAATTTTAATATATGTGCAAAAGCACCGAAAACGTATTTATGTTTTCGGTGCTTTTGTATATTGTCAAATTCATAAAAATATGGTAAAATAGAATCAGAAAGTATACTAAAAAGGTAGACAATAAATCAAATAAAAAACGGAGGTGAATATATGAAGAAAAAACTCAGCTATATTGCTTTGATATTGATCGCTATGCTAACACTTATGGCAGTTGGATGTGATAATATAGACCAGTCCACGGAGGCTCACACCGTAATACCGACCGAAGCACCCGACGCGGCTCCAACGGAGGCGCTTATCCAAAATCCCACTGGATCTCCAACAGAAGCCCCCACCGAGCCGCCTGTTGAGATAGAATACGGCAATCAAGTAGGAGATCACGCGCGCCCGATGGATCTCGTATCGTATAGCGGCAAGACGGTAAACATCACGCAGACTCGAGGCAAGATCACGGTGATAAATTTCTGGGGAACGTGGTGCCCGTACTGCATCTACGAGTTGCCCGATTTTGACAGAGTAGCGAGCGAATATGAGGATAGTGTTTCTATCATAGCGATACACTCCAGCGGTGACACGGAGGGCAAGGAATACGTAAGTCAGAATCATCCCGACACAAAGATAATATTTGTAAATGACCCCACGGACCGCGACGTGTATTACGCGGAGCTTGGGGGCACAAGATATTTTCCTATGACGGTAATACTTGACGAGGACGGCGTCATAGCGTACACCCACGTCGGCGCGATGTCGTATGAGGTGTTGACCGCAAAAATAAATGAGATACTTGCAAAATAATTTTTCGGGCGTTGCGTTTGCAACGCCTGAATTTTTATTTGATCATCAGTATGGCGGGGCTTGCTCCCACCGAAAATAATTGGTCGCCATCCGCAACCGGGTCGTCGAGGATGTCGACCCCTACAAATAATCAGATACCCATAAACAAGATTGACACATTATTGCGATGCACTACCCACAAATCTTCCACAAACCTCTTGACAAACATAAAATTATATCATATAATAATTAGGTATTAAAAAGCTATGACGGAAACAGAGAATGTTGCGGTCTTTCAGAGAGCTGTCGGTTGGTGTGAGGCAGCAGGCGGATATTCTTACTCATTCCCGAGCTTCAAGCCGAAATGTATGTTGAGGATAGACAACAGAGTAGGGGAGACGGAGTCCACCGTTATCGGAGTTGAGAGGAGTTTGCTATAAATAGCGGCTCAATCAGAGTGGTACCGCGGAGGGCTTGCGCTTCGTCTCTGTATAGAGACGCGGCGTTTATTTTTTTGTAAAATTTTTGTTTGCCCATACGGGCGGAGGAGTAAAAAATGAGATACGATCACTTATCAGTTGAGAAAAAGTGGCAGGAATACTGGAAGGAGCACGAGACCTTCAAGACGGACGTCTGGGATTTTTCAAAGCCCAAGTTTTACGCGCTTGATATGTTCCCCTATCCGTCTGGAGTAGGTCTGCACGCAGGTCACCCCGAGGGATACACCGCGACCGACATAGTATCCCGAATGAAGAGAATGCAGGGCTACAACGTGCTTCACCCTATGGGATACGACTCGTTCGGTCTGCCCGCGGAGCAGTATGCAGTCAGCACGGGAAATCACCCCAACGGCTTTACTCAGGAAAATATCAAGACCTTCTCAAAGCAGCTCACCGAGCTTGGCTTTGATTACGACTGGTCAAAGATGATCGCGACAAGCGATCCCGAGTATTACAAGTGGACGCAGTGGATATTCAAGCAGCTTTATCTTGATGGCTACGCGCAGTATATAGATATGCCTGTAAACTGGTGCGAGGAGCTTGGCACGGTGCTTTCAAACGACGAGGTCATTGACGGCAAGTCAGAGCGCGGCGGCTATCCCGTTGTCAGAAAGAATATGAAGCAGTGGGTAATCAATCAGCCCGCGTTTGCAGAGGAGCTTCTCGAGGGACTTGACGAGATAGACTGGCCCGAGTCCACAAAGCTTATGCAGAAGAACTGGATAGGCAAGTCCACGGGTGTTGAGGTTAAGTTCCAGATAGTCGGCGGCGGTGAATTTTCAATATTCACGACCTGTATCGAGACTATTTACGGTATAACCTTTATGGTTCTCGCTCCCGATGGCGATATAGTCAAGCAGCTTATGCCCAGAATTCAGAATAAGGACGAGGTCCGGGCTTACATTGACGAGACGCTCAAAAAGAATGATATGGACAGAACCGAGCTTAACAAGACCAAGTCGGGCTGTGAGCTTAAGGGCGTCAGCTGTATCAACCCCGTGAACGGCAAAGAAGTCAGAATGTTTATCGGTGACTTCGTGCTTGCAAGCTACGGTACGGGCGCGGTAATGGCTGTTCCTTCTCATGACCAGCGTGACTTTGAGTATGCGATAGCTCACAATATAGATATGATCCAGGTAATTGACGGCGACGAAAAGCTTGGACACGTTGACGTATCCGAGCATGCGTTTGAAAAGCAGGATTATCTCGGTCGCGGCTACAGACTTGTAAATTCCGAGGAGTTCACAGGACTTACCGTTGAGGAGGCAAAGGAGGCTATAACCTCAAAGCTTGAGGCGCAGGGAGTTGCAAAGAGAACCGTTAATTACCATTTCAGAGAGTGGATATTCGCCCGCCAGAGATATTGGGGCGAGCCTGTTCCTGTGGTACACGGCGAGGACGGAAACGTTCACGTGCTCGATGACAGCGAGCTTCCGCTCGTTCTTCCCGAGCTTGAAAACTACAAGGGTGTCAACGGAAAAGCACCTCTTGAGAATGCGACTGAATGGAAGCAGTATGACAATAATGGCGTAAAGGGTGTAAGAGAAACCTCCACGATGCCCGGCTCGGCAGGCTCGTCGTGGTACTTCCTCCGTTATATAGATCCTCACAACGACAAGGCTTTTGCCGATCCCAAGCTTCTTGAGCACTGGATGCCCGTTGACCTTTACATTGGAGGTCCCGAGCACGCGGTAGGACATCTTATGTATTCGAGAATCTGGAACAGATACCTTTACAACAAGGGACTCGTTCCTACAAAGGAGCCCTTCAAAAAGCTTGTGCATCAGGGAATGATACTCGGCTCAAACGGTATCAAGATGGGTAAGAGATTCCCCGAGTTCGTGGTTAACCCCAGCGACGTTGTGCGTGACTACGGAGCGGACACTCTCCGCCTTTACGAAATGTTCATGGGCCCGCTTGAGGTATCAAAGCCCTGGAGCGATCAGGGCGTTGACGGCGCAAGACGCTTCCTCAACAGAGTATGGGCGTTCTTCACCGAGCCTCAGAATATTGTGGACGGAGAAGTTCCCGCACTTGAAAAGATATATCATAAGACGGTAAAGAAGGTCACGAGCGACTTTGAAAAGCTTGCGTTCAATACCGCTATATCCCAGATGATGATATTTGTAAACGCAGTCTACAAGGAGGGCAAGTGCCCGAGAGCTTACGCCGAGGGACTTATCAAGATGCTTTCCTGTATCTGTCCTCATATCGGCGAGGAAATGTGGAGCATTCTCGGTCACAGCGATACCATAGCATACGAGAGCTGGCCCACATATGACGAGTCAAAGACTTCTGACGACACTGTCGAGGTAATTCTCCAGATAAACGGCAAGCTCAGAGGAAAGATAGCTGTTCCCGTTGATATGGACAAGGACGAGGTCATCGCGCTTGCCAAGGCTGACGAAAAGGTCGCTGCGGCTATTGAGGGCAAGACAATTGTTAAGGAAATCGTAGTACCGAATAAGATAGTCAATATCGTTGTGAAATAATTTTACAATTTTGCAAGATTTTCTTTCATAAGTTATTGACAAATATATTTTTGTGGTGTATAATATTTGAGTATGATTTGGGGAAACCCACATAACTCTGTAATGCGAGGGGAGGGAAAAAGAAATGGCAGAAGTAAAGGTAAAAGACGGCGAGTCTCTTGACAGCGCACTCCGTCGTTTTAAGCGTCAGTGTGCTCGTTCGGGAATCCTCACCGAGCTTCGTAAGAGAGAGCACTATGAAAAGCCCAGCGTAAAGCGTAAGAAGAAGTCTGAGGCTGCACGCAAGAGAAAGTATAAGTAATAAGTATTTGTCTTTTCTCAAAGCAGGTATGGTTGTCAAAAGACAAGCATGCCTGCTTTTATCATCTCAATTCCAAAATTTAATTAAGGAGATTTATTATGGAAACATTGAAGAAGTTTTTCCCCTTTTCATTTAAGGAAAGAAAGACCGGCGGAGATCTTGCCGTAGGAATTATAGTTTATGCCGTTGCGGGACTTATTGCCGGAGCAGTGCTTGCTCTCCTCGGTTGGCTCGTAGGTCTTATCGGCGGTTTTGTTGCTGGACTTCTTGGCACACTCCTCGGAATCGTAGGAACTGTTGTTGAGGTTTACGTCGTAGCAGGCATAGTTCTTCAGATTCTCTATTTCTGCAAGGTTCTCAAGGACTGATACATACGCCAAACAGAAAAATCCTCGGAAAGCTCCGAGGATTTTTCTGTTTTTTATATAAGATAAAGAATGTTGACAAAATTCGACGTGTGTGGTACAATGTATAAAATTACATTTTGGAGAATTTATATGAATATAAAAGGGTTAAAACTTATTTTGGTTTTTCTTTTATGCTTTGCTTTAGCTATTCCTCTTGTTTCCTGTAATAGGAAGGAAAGAGAAATTATCTTTCGCGTCAGCGGAGATTATATCCAATGGAAATATTCAGATACGGAGCTTTGGAATGACTTGATAGCCATTTCCGACCTTAACGAAAACGGAACGCTGAGCGGCAAGAGCGCGTATGAAATAGCCGTCTCGCAGGGCTTTGAGGGCAGCGAGAAGGAATGGCTGGAGTCTCTCGTTGGCGCAAAGGGAGAGGACGGTGCCAACGGAGAGAACGGACAGGACGGTCAAAGTGTATATATCGGGGAAAACGGAAACTGGTGGATAGGTGATACCGATACGGGTGTTTCGGTACTTTCTCAAGGCGGCGAAGCAATTTACGCCGTGCCGAATTTTGTGGGTAAGACTTTGTCCGAAATACAGGATATGCCCGAGGCAAAAAACTTTGTGCTTTTATTTTACGGCAATGCCTCCGTGGGTGTGGTCGCGTCCCAGTCGATTGCCGCGGGAGTAGTTGCCCTTGAAGGAACGCAGATAAAGATATATATGTCCAATTATTCGGGTAACACGGTGGAAACTCCCACACAGTCCACCGCAGATAAACCGACGGAACCTCCCACAGAATCTCCCACCGAAAAGCCTGCAGAGTCTCCCGATCCTGCGTATGAAATACAGCTGAAATCCGTAACGAGCAGTGTGTCAAGGGGAGAAGACGCCACGGTTGAGGTAATAGGAAAACCTGACACGGATTATACAGTAGAGGTTCGTTATGCCTCGGGAAACGTCAGTGGGTCAAACGCTCTTGCTCCAAAACGATCCGATGAGAACGGAATTGTTTCTTGGACATGGAGAATCGCTCCATCTACGAGGGCAGGCTTTGCGAAAGTAACCATTTCGGACGGTACGTCAGACATTACGTTGTATATAGAAATATTGGAATAATAAAAGCGCGGAAGGACATCCCTCCGCGCTTTTCACCGAAAATAAATATAGGAAAATAATTTGTGATTTTAATCTTGACAAATACGGGTGCGTGTGTTATAATGTCATGGTAATCGGATTGCGATTCCACAATATATAGAGGTTGGCTCGCGGTCATAATATTTTTACTCGTGAGGCCTGATTTGGCTTTGCCAAATCTCGAAGCGGTCATAAATTTAATATTTTTACTCGGAGGCATATCGAAGCGGTCATAACGAGGCGGTCTTGAAAATTTGCAGTCGCGAGTTTCTGCAAATGCCCAAAATCCCTTGCTATGCTTGATGTTTCCGCCCTTCCGACAGTGCAGGAAATTATTCCTTCTAAAACTTTTTCTAAAAAATTCGCAAATCTAAAAACTAAATAGTCTTATACGGAGAGGTATCGAAGTGGTCATAACGAGGCGGTCTTGAAAACTTCCTTCGTCTGTTTATGTAATCCCTTAAAAACCCTTGATTTTATTGGGTTTTTCGCATCTTTTGATGCACTTTGCGAGAAGCCTTTCTCGCAGTTTTCTCGCAAATTTCCTTGACTTGGATCGAGGGTTTTTGATAATTTAATACACGGAGGCATATCGAAGCGGTCACAACGAGGCTGTCTTGAAAACAGTTTGGGTCTGAAAGCCCACGGGGGTTCGAATCCCTCTGCCTCCGCCAGCGCCTTGGAATTCGGCTGAATTCCAAGGCTTTTTTCTTTGCTTACAGCGTATCAGTTTTTGAGTTGTTAAACGGTAATGGCGAGTGCGTTTTCGATAATGGATGCACTTCCTCTCTTGCTTTGTGCATCGAGGTGCGTGTAGGTGTCTGCGGTGATCGTGATTGTACTGTGACCAAGCCAACTTTGGATCTTCTTCATGTCCTCACCATTTGAGAGCAGAAGAGTCGCACAGGAGTGGCGGAGGTCATGGAAACGTATTTTCTCAAGTCCGTGCTGACGGAGGAGGATGCTGAAGTGGGTTGTTACATAATTCGGTCTGAATAAGTTACCCATTGCATCTACGCAGACATAATCTTCATACTGTCTGTTGTAAGAACCACGAAGCACTTTTTTCATTTCCGCTTGGCGTTCTCTCTCCTTGTGAAGCTCCTGACGGATGAACTCTATCAGAGGCAGGCTTCTCATGGAGGATTTGGATTTCATGATGTCCATTCCTTTAATGACCGTGTGTCCGTTTGACTTGTCCTCGATGATCTTGTGGCGAAGGTGAATGAGTTTCTCTTGCTCATCTATTGCCGACCACTTGATTCCGAGTACCTCGCTTCGTCTTACTCCATAGTAGATGGTAAGCATGACAACGATGCGAAGCGGATCGTCCTTGAGTGCCATGAGTAGCTCCTTGAGCTTGGCTTCGTTGTAGTAGTTAGCCACGTACTTTACTGCTTTGGGACGGTTTGCCTGATCGCAAGGATTGAAAGGAAGTATCCTTTTTTTCATTGCGTGCTTGAATATGAGATGGAGGAGATTGTGATGCTTTTGAGCAGTACAGCCCGATAGCCCATCATCCATCAAGTAGTTGTAGTAGGCGTTCAGTTCATCGCCGGTCACATCCTTGATCGAAATGTTTAATTTTTCGAAGTAGGGGTACATTCTCGATTCAATCATTCCTTGGTATCCGCTGTAGGTTGTCGGTGCTAAATTGTGCTTGTATTCTTCCAACCATTCTACGATGTATTCGTGGAGAGGAAGCTCTGCGACTCTACGCTTCTGCTGCTCGGCTTTGGTGAGATTTTCTTGCAGATACAACTCACCCGAATTGTACTTGGCGAGGATTTCATTGAGTCGTGCGTTGGCTTCGGTCTTGCTACCTTTTTTAGCTTCAAGATTGAGTCCGATCCATTTTTCTTTTCTCTTGCCCTCGGTTGTATATAAGTTGATGACGGCGTACCACTTGCCAGCTTTTTCAGCGAGGCGACCTGTAATTCTTTTCATTATGTTTATACTCCTTATATTTATTTGGTATGTAGGTGGTATGCTCGCCTGTCTGACTATAACATACCACAAAAATGCTTTGAAGTCCAGAGATTATTCGGGATTATACGGCATTAAATTGATAATTTTTTGTGTCGGTCAAAAAAGACACGAGACACATCTTCGGAACGATGATTTTTCCTCCGACTTTGATGGAGGAAAGACGACCGCTGTTGATAAGATCATAGGCTTTATTTCTGCCAAGGCGAAGGATTTTCGCCACCTCTATAACGGTCATTACTTCTGGTTCGTTTTTCAACATTGAAAGGCAATTTCTTTCGGTCATTTATGTTTTCTCCTTCTTTATGTCCAAGCTAATGCGAATGGCTTGGTCTACTTTTTTTATGGTTTGAGCTTCAATCTTTCCAATGAATTGACGAAGCCGGGTTTTGTCTATCGTGCGGATATGTTCGAGAAGGATCACAGATCCTTTCGGGAGAGTCTTGGTTTTAACAAACACATGAGTCGGCATATAGACTTTCTTCTTTACGCTCGTAATCGGCGCAATGATAGTGGTAGGACTGTGCTTGTTTCCGATGTTGTTCTGAATAATCAAAACAGGACGGATACCGTCCTGTTCGCTACCCTGTGTAGGGCTTAAATCTGCATAATACAGTTCATTTCTTTTAACTGTGTGTATCATATATGTTGATCTCCTTTTGATTGTAAGTAAAAAGCGGTCGCAGATAAAAAATCAACGACCGCTTGGAAGTTTTCAGTATCAATCGTTTTGCTTGTTCATACTTGTTCTCAACACCCCTGAACAACGGGAACACACCTTCCGTCCATGCATTTGGACTCATGGGACTCTCACCCCCGTGTGGATCTCACACAGATGCTCCTATCGGTTGCGACGGCTCACCATTCTGCTGTGGCTTCAACGCTCGACCTGTAGCTGAACATAAGTATCATTATCCCTTCTGCCTGTCGTGGCCGTCGTTGTGAATTGCTGTCGCAACGTCATAGTCTTGAAGGCACGGAGACCGTGCGTTCGCTATCGTGGCTCGTTCCTCACGGAACAACAGAAGGAAAGTAAAAAGTGTGCTGATATTCAGTTGTCAAGGATCATAGGAGACCTACAGAAAAAGCCCCCTCACTTGTCCAAAGGAAAAAATGAGGGGGCTGCACACCTTAAATTTTTAATTTTCTAAAAAATTCTTGAGTTTTTCAAGAATTCGTTGCTTTTTCTTGTGTACTGCGTTGTGGTATATGCCTTTTTCTCGTGCGTAATCGCGCTCGGAACAACCTCGAAAATAAATAGCATCTATAAGTTCTCGTTCATCATCAGACAGCAGAGGAAGGACAGAACGGAGCTTTTCAATCATAAGCTTGTCCGTTACTTGCTGTATCACATCCTGATCCTCGTCGATGATAAAGTCCGTACCGTTATCATCTTCACTATCAAAGGCATCGATGGAAAGGAGCTTGTTTTTACGGTCCAGAGCTGCAAGGTATCTATTTCTCTCATACTCCTTGTAGTACTCGATGTAGAACTGCTCGTCCACTTCAAGAAGGCATCCCTGCAGAGGAATAAACCATCTCTTTGCATACTGCTCGTCCGTTGCTTTGCGAGCCTCGTGTTCTTCGTTGGTGATCTCAATAAAATTGTTATTTTCTTTTACATAAACCTTTTTGGGTGCATATTTCATGCGTGTATCCTCCTGTCGTTTTGTGATTTTGAAAGGTTTGTTTTTCAAAATCGGACAGGAGGAGCGCGTATCGGCATATATCTACATTTTTCGCAAAGGCAAACGAAAAGGCACTTATTGCTTGATACGCTTTGGTTTGCGTACCATTCAACAAGTGCCTTTTTAATGTTATTTAGTTTTTCATTATGTAGAGTAGCGGTTAAGCCATAAATTCATAATCACTACTCATAACGAGTAGTGATGCGCAGTTACCCCAACGCATAATAAAAATACCTCCTTGAATTAAGAATTGGCGCAGCTCGTCCAAGGTGGTATTCTGGAAGATGACTGCGTAGATGTGATTCATCTCTTTTCTCTTGTTATTTGCATCTCTCATTTGATATAAATTAAGAGAGCATGGCTCTTTGAGCAAAAAGCGACGAGCCGGGAGGCTCGCCGTATTATTTGCCTTGATGTAATATTACTTATCGGAACATCTTTCACAAGTTCCGTTTAGAACAATTTGTATATGTTTTATTTTTGCACCGCCCGACACATTGCAGGCTGCCTTTGCAGCATTGATGTCGGCATCCATAATATCAATGACTCGTCCACACCTCTCGCAAACAAGGTGAACGTGATCCTCACAGTTCGCATCGTATCTTTCGTGGTTATCCACGGTTGTTACTCTGATAACCCTTCCGATTTCTTCTAACTGTTTGAGATTTCGATACACCGTACCAAGCGAGAGGTTCGGAAGGTCGCCTTTTAGATCATTATAAATCATTTCTGCGGAAGGATGCTCCTTGGTGCCGCAGAGATATTTATATATGCTATTACGAGTAGCGGAATTTCGCATTTTCGTGTTTGCTGTCAACATATTTTTCCTCCGTAGGAATAATTTTCTTTATTATAGCATATACTTTTATCCTTGTCAATAATGATACTCATTATTAACAATAAAACTTATTGACATAAAACGACAAAAGAGTGCCACCGTAGTGACACTCCTTCACATATTTGAGATATAGAAACGGAAGGCTACGACTTGTAGCCTGCCGATGATTTTGTTAAGTCTGTGCGTACTTAGTGTAATCCTTTGGGGTGTAATAACAGTTTAATATTGTGTTCCGGCATTGTGAAGGTATATTCCCAATACTCGTCTGTCACGGCGGTGCGCTGAATCTGTTTGCCGCCGTCTATCCAAAGCTCAATGTCCTCGCTCTGCGGCTTTATCCGTACCGTGACTTCCTTTCCGGGCAAAGAGAAGGTGGGTTGATTTGGGAGTATATAATCAGCAAGGTCAACGTGGAAAACGTTTTCTGCATATTCAATGGTATAAGTGGGATATTTGTAACCTTCCGAAACACTTTCACGATAAACGGACATAATAGTGTTGTAAACGAACGTTTTACCGTCAATCACAGCTTTGGATTTTTCTAAGCGCTCTATGTGAATTACACAGCACTCGATTTCGCCCGTTTCCTCGTTCATTATGCTGTTACTAAAAACAAAGTAATAGGCATCGGGATTTCCGCTTAAATTAAACCCTGAGTGCTTATACGCACCGTAATGGTAGCCTTTGTCGTGCGGTAAAAATGCGTATTGTTTCGCTTCTCCCTCGGTGTATATAACCTCGCCACGTGTTCCGAGATACTTGAAGTTTCTCCCGATTAAATAGTTATAAACGCTTTCAAGGTACTCGTGAAATTCATCTGAATCGGTGTCAAATAAAATTGTTTCGCTATTCAAATTGATACAGTCAATATCCGTCGGCGCAGGCAAACCTACAACCATAAATTCCGAGAGCCTTTCGGAAGAAAAGAATTTAGCTTTTTCAAAAGCATTTCTGCGTTTTTTACTTGCTATGCTCGCCGGCACAGCGATAGCAGTAATAACGATTGCGGCAATTACGATTACAAGAATGATTCTCTTAATAAGCGTAGGATTGTCTTTCAGCTTCCCGATCGTACCTTCTGCCTTAATCTTCTTTACGAGCTTTATGACGGCATAAGTCAGAATAGGCAAGCCAACCGAGATAGCTGCAATCAAGCACATTATTGGTGTATCAATCCCAAAGAAAATTCCTTGTATCAAGAACAGCACAACACCAAGCACGAGAATGATACTGCTGAGGATAAGACCGTCCTTTTTTAGTAGCATAAGAAGTAAGCCAAACGCCACAGTGACAATACCTATTCCAAGCATAAAGGGCATCAGCGCACCGAGTAAAAGAGATAGACCGCCAAGAGCAATAAGCACAATGCCTATGATCTTGAATATGGGAAGATTCTTTTCTACGTAAACAACCTTCGGCGGTGCTTCTTCACCGTTTGCGAGATATTCAACGCTAACTCCAAAAATTCTTGCAAGCTCTATAAGGTTGCTCGTGTCCGGCTCTGTCTGATTGGTTTCCCATTTGGATACAGCCTGCCTTGAAACGTCAAGTAGCTCGGCAATATATTCTTGTGATAAGTTCTTTTCTTTACGGCATTTTGCGATACGCTCACCGATTGTCATAGTAATAAACCTCCGTTCTCGATAATAGAGGGGTGGATGCGTAGCATTTTATCTGCCTTAGCTTTCGCCCTCGTGGTAGTATTTTACCATTAAGCCCTGAAAAACACCACCAACTATCGCGCAACTTTAGGTTGCATCGGGCTTTTTCTGCAAAAATATTAAGTCTTTTGGTAATTAAAGCCTGCGCGTGTGATCCGTCGCAGGCTTTTTGTATTACTTAAATTCAAGGTTGATAATGTCCATCGCAACGTCAAGGTTAGTCATAACAACTACACAGCCGTCACGTGCTATTTTCCAATTATTAGAGTTCTCACCCTTTGCAAAATATTCAATGTTCAATTCTGCAAAATTGGTTGCCTGTTCCTCGGTAGCGAATGTGATAAATGTGCAAGACTTGGAATAGTCACCGTTTTCAATCAAGCCGTATTGCTTAACGATTTCAACGGTAAAGTCGCCGCCCATAAACGCAATTTCACTGTTTGTAAGCGAGGTTGCACGTTCGCATTCTTCCTCGGTGATGTAGCACATACCTTCGGTCAAGCCCTTTTCCTTGAGCTGCTCGATACTTTTATCCATATCGAATTTGCCGGCACAGCCAACGAGAAGCATAGCGAATACTGCCAAGATGGCTACAAGTGATACGATTTTTTTCATAGTGTTTTTTCTCCTTTGATATGTTTTTGCTTTTATTTAATAAGCTCGTTGAAGGGCTTTATTAACTTGGAATTATAGTAACTGTATTCAATTTTTCCGTAAGTTCCGGTTTTGAGCCATCGACTTTCTCCGCTTACAGCAGCATACAACCATACTGCCAAATTGTATTTATCTGTTTCGGCAGCTTCTTCGGCTTGTTCATCTGTAAAGCAAGTTATGAAGTAGATGTAATCGCTGTCAGAATCTTCGGTTAAACTCGCTTTTATGTAGCAAAGTTGTGAGCTTTCGGCTTCATCCTTATGCTCTCCGTGTGTCACGAAATAGCCTGCATCCTCGTATGCCTTAATGATGTCCTCGCAGGATATTTCCTTAGGCTCGGCGCTATTGCCGCAAGCTGTAAACAAAAAGCAGAGCGAGAATAGCAAAAGTATTGACAGTAACTTTTTCATAATTATTCTTCATTTAATACATAAAAGCCACTAAGAGGTGCTTCTGATTTATAATCAAGTGTTATTAAGGTGTTATACGAAAAATTCCTCGTTCCGTATTCAAGATTCTTTGTTTCATAATCATAAAGCGAAATGATGCAGAAAATTAGTTCACCGTCCTCGTCGAGAGAGCCATCGGAATAAACAAATTTGTATGAGCCGCTAACATAAAATTCAGAAAGCTCGGTTGCAGGCTCAAAGTAATATGTAGTCAATGTTCCCGCCAACGTGCCGACCTGTTCGCCTCGTGTGCCGAGATATTCATAATTCCGAGAAAGCAAATAATCATATACCGACTTTGCGTAAGCTTCAAATTCGCTTTCGGTGAAACTAACGTAAATATCCTCGTCGTTGTGATTTACATACTCTTTTTCAATGGTAGGTAATTCACCCACAAGGCATTGTGTAAGTTTTTCTTCTGAAAACCATTTGTTCTCTTTGTGTGCGCTACCGCACGATGCAAGACAGCATAAGCATAAAACTACGGTCAAGCATAAAGCTAATAACTTTTTCATTTTTATTTCCTCCTAAATACTCATAATAACTTAATTTGCAGAATCCAAAATATCAAACAACTCATTTATTTCTTCTTCCGTACATTCAACAGCAAAAATGTTTGTACCTTTGATATTCTTTCCCATAGGGGAAGATATTGTAATTCCGTGCGAATGTAAACCGAAGGTGTATTTATCAATACCGACATTGTATATCGGCTGACATTCACATACGGGATCAACGGTTGCTTTTCCTTCGATTGCTTTAACTAACTTTCCAAAAAAGTATTCGTCCTCAACTTTAGTATCGGTTTCACCTTTTAGTAGAATTGTTGGCGTTAATGTTCCGCGATTGAAATAGGCAACTCCATTTTCTGCACCGACTTCAATTTTAGCGGTATCGCAACCTGCAAAGGAAAACATCAGTAAAAGCATCAAAAATATTGCAACTATTTTCTTCATTCTCGTTACCTCCTTAGAAGAAAAAACAAAAGCCATTCAACAAATAGGCACAGTAATATAACACAATCCCTTATCTCATTAAATCAATGTAAACAAATATCCAACCGTAGGGCCTGCGAATATCGCAAGATATATCAGTGTGATCCAAGGTTGGTAGTCAACGTAGAACTCCTTGAAAGACAAGCTCCACGGGTGTTTTATAAGTACCCAACCGAACACGTCAAAGACGATACAAATTCCTGCCCATATCGTTCCCGTTATCAGAGCTTCGGTTATTGTCGGCTCTGCAAGACCGTTCATATAGAGCCAACCGAACAACGAAAACAGAATGATGTTATAAAGCGGATGCCACGGCTTTGTTTTTTCGTAGCCCCCACCCATACCGTACTCGTCCATCGGTTTCATTTTAAGCACGTAAATATTGAATATAGTGTGGAGTATGCCTACACACGTTACTATGGCATAGCACACCCAAAACCATAGCATTGACATTCCAAAGTTAACCATTGTTTGTTCCTTCTTGTATTCCTTTTAGCACTTTCTCCGCTTCCGCATACAGCTTCGGTGAAGTCTGCGGATATGTAAGCTCGGCAGGGAGAGTGTCAAAGACTTTAATTTCCTTCATTTCACTTTCGGGAAGATCTCCGAGCGAGTGAACAACCGCAAGGAACACTACACCGTTTGAGCAGGATTGACGGTTGAAGC
>JAZQKI010000047.1:0-76725 GCA_045542075.1 Eubacteriales bacterium | reverse complement strand
TCTAAGTGACAGTCACGCGAGCTTGCACACAAAGCTTTGCCTGCAAAGCTTTGTAAATGTTCAAGTCTTGTGCGTTGAGCTTGTGATAGCCCTTCAAGTTCAGACCAAATAAAGCCGTCGGGGCTTTGCCCCAACGGCTTTATTTGGTCTAAGTGACAGTCACGCGAGCTTGCACACAAAGCTTTGCCTGCAAAGCTTTGTAAATGTTCAAGTCTTGTGCGTTGAGTATTTATTGCTTTTTCATTTGCCGCAAAAACAGCAGCACTGCTGCGACAAGTATGACTACCGCATATCCAAGCACCCACCACAGGTGAGAGATGGCAGCTGTGAGGTCACCCGCAATTACCGCACGCTCCATTTCGACGGCATGAACGAATGGAAGCGCGTAGGCTATTTTTTTGAATACGCCGCCTACAAGCTCAAGGTCAAACCAGATGCCCGAGAGCCAAGCGGAAAGATTAGTCAAAAGCGCGCCGCAGATACCGCCGACCTGCTTGTCGTTGAGCACGCTTCCGCATAGTAGTCCGATCCCGATATACAAAATCGCGATGGGGATCATAAAGACAAGCGCGACAATGATATTAACGCTTACTTCAAGCTTCAGAATTATAGCCAGGAGATAGGCTGCAACACCCTCTGTCAAGGCTATGGGGATGAGGGGGAGGGTATATCCAAGGATAAAATCCACGGGAGTCATTGGCGTGGTGTATAGACGTGCCATAAAGCTGCTTTGTCTGTCTTTGGCGATAACAGTAGCGGAAAACAGAGTCATAAAAGCGAGCCCGAAAACCGCGACACCGGGGGCGAGATGCTGTATTTCAAACAGACTTACAGGGATATTTGCCTGAATTGCGCTGAGCAGGAGCAGAAGCACAATTGGAAAGCCGAAAAGGAAAGAAAGATTTAAGGGGTCTCGTATTATCTCCTTGAAATTCCTCTTTGCAAAGGTTAACATTCTCATTTTGTCACCCCCTTAACAATGCTTATAAAGGCTTGCTCGAAATTGTCTGTTTTGGCAAATTTCTTGATGTTTTCGGAAGTGTCGCAGACAAGGAGCTTGCCGTCCTTCATAATTGCGATACGGTCGGAAAGTGCCTCCGCTTCCTCCATATAGTGTGTTGTCAAAATTATAGTGACCTTACCCTTCAGCTCACGGATGATGTCCCAAAGCTCGCTTCGGGCGATAACGTCAATACCAAGCGTGGGCTCGTCGAGAAAGAGAATCTGAGGCTCACTGATAAGAGCCATAGCGATACTAAGTCTGCGTTGCCAACCGCCCGACAGCTTACCCGCCTTCCTTTTCAGCACGTCATCAAGACTCAGCAGGGAGGTAAGCTCACGTATTTTTGCTTCGGTCTTTATCTTGTCAAATCCATAGATCCCACACATCAGCTCAAGATTTTCACGCACCGAAAGCGCGGGCGCGACGGCGGTCTCTTGCGGAGATACCGCGATCATGGATTTGACCGCAGATGTATCCCTCAGTATGCTCTTGCCGTTCAGATATGCGTCGCCGCTTGTGGGCTGCGTGAGACACGACAGCATTTTTATTGTCGTGGTCTTTCCCGCGCCGTTGACTCCGAGCAGGGAAAACAGCTCGCCTTGCTCAATACAAAGCGAAAGGTCATCAACTGCGAGAATATCCTTATAGCGTTTTGTCAAGCCTTCAATTTTTATTGCGCTCATTTTATACCTCCTCTGATACATGACTACGGCGGATGCCTTGATATACGTCTGTCAGCATACCGCTGATAAGCTCCCAATCAAGCGAGAGATAGGACGTTGCAAGCATTGTCGCAATACCGTGAACAAACGCCCACATCTCAAAATGCATAAGCTCTGCTGCCTCTTTTGAGATATTGTTTGCCTTCATAATTATCTCAACTGACGCCTCAAAATCGGGTGACGAAACAGGCTCCATACCCTCTCTGTCACACATAAAAAGCAGCTTGAAGAGATTTTTTTCTTCCTTGGCAAAACGTATGTATGCCATGCCAAACGCCTTGTACGTGGGGTATTTTCCGCTTTCTGCGTCATTTTTAAGAAAGCCGAGATATAACTCGTAGGCCGCGGCAGAAACCTCGCTCTGTAGCTCCTCCATAGACGTAAAATTTGAAAATATGGGTTGGGTAGAGCAGTTGAGTGCGGACGCGATAGCTCTCGCGTTGATAGCCTGCTCGCCGTTTGCACGGACAAGCTCAACGGTGGTTCTGATAATATCTGATTTTGTGATTTTAACCTTGGGTGGCATAATTACCTCCATAAAATAACATTCGTTATATATCAATTGTTATTTTATCACAATTTAATATGCTTGTCAATAGCTTTTATAAAAAACTCACAGTGATATATTGACAGCATCAATGAGGACATGTTATAATTTTTTTGTAAGAAATTTTTAATTATTTATAAAGGGGGATGCTGTAATGAAAAAAGTTGTTTCCGTAATATGTCTGACATGCTTGATATTATCCACTGCGTTATTCGTATCATGTTCGAACACATATAGAGATTACTCGTATGAGGGCATGGATTTTTATAATGACTATTACAACGTCGTACCCGAAGATACGGTTATAAACATTTCCTCAAAAGATGAAAAACTACTCAAGGATTACGAATATCAGGATGCAACCTTCAATTATTTTGCTAAGAATGTAGGATCAAATCAGATTGCCCCGGGTGATTTTTCACTTAATATACTTATATTGGAATACGAAGAGTCCGTATATGAGCAGGTAAAAGTGTATCTTGTTGAACAAGATAGGTACTCTACTGATTCACCGAAATTCAGTTATAATGGACATGATTTCTACGAATATATTTGTGCTTTGAGCTCTAAAAAGTATTTTGCTTACCACATATTCAACGATAGCACCGGAACAATTATTATATTAGCGCATGATGGAGTCAGAATTTCGGATTGGTTGTATACATACGAGGAGCAGGGTAATTCTATAGAATTCTTCAAGAAATATTATGGAGAGTATTATGATTTTGATGCTGCGCAGAAGGTTGATGATTAGTAATTTGTTTTTTCATATCTAAATTCCTAAAAAAGCCGCCGGACTGCTGTCCGACGGCTTCATTCGTTTTATGAATTTATTATTTCCTTAAAATAGTCCGTAGGCTCGGGCTTTGGCGGAGAAACAAGGCTGTCAAACAGCTCGGCGCCTATGTACTTGCGCGCCTTATTTATCCATTTATGCTCGTTTTCACCCTCCATATCGCGAATGGCGTAGCAGATCTTTTTGTAATCCCCGGGAGTTATCATCAGATGCATATCGTCGGCATAGCCGTCTTCATAGCGAAGTCCGAGATGAAGGCTGGATTCGTCGTCAAGAGGCATATCAGCATATCTGTTTATAATAAACCAATCGAGATTTTTGGAATTGCGGAGCTTGACGTATGCCAGAACGAAGGAATATGCGCCCTTGTTTTCAGTCTCGGGGTCATCGTCACGGGTGTGGAAGCCTTGCTCGTCAAATACGACTCTGCGTGTTCCTCCACGGAACTTAAACTCCTCAAGCTCAACTAAATGCTGCCACATCTCCATATTTTTCATGGTGATACGGATAGTGTCAAACGAAAATGTCGCCGTGGTGTCGTTATAAAAATCGCACAGGGAGAGATTTTCGGGGTAGGGGTGAGCGGCGATACCCCACTCAAAGTCTCCGTCGCGGCGGGAGTATTTCGCAAGATACGTAATACACTCGCGAGCGGTATAATACCGCAGCTCGTCGGACTTGAGACGCATAGTGAAGTGATGGTCAAGCGAGATGTTCACACGGCTGTGAGCATAGTATTTTCTCGCTATAAGGTGCGCAAGACGTAGTTGCTGGGTGTATTCCTCCATATAGTCCTCACACCTCATAGGGCCACAATTGTGCCACGTGTCGGGTGTGTTTACCTCGTTGCCCACGTCAAGCACGTGCGCGCAGCAAAGCGGGGAGGATCTGTCCACATAACGAGCGCAGATAAAGTCCACGAACGCGCAGTACATATCAAGACCTTCCTCGGTGCGGATATTGAACGCGCTCATCTCCTCACTAAATCCCATATTCTCGTACGCGGGGTGCAAAATCACCTTCATAAGCTCGTCATCAGATCCGCACAGACGATAGCTCGGTCTATTGATAAGCCTTATCAGACAAGGAATCTCTCGCTTGATGCAAGGAAGCATAAGCTTGTCGTAGATGTCCATAAATTTGCGGTCGAAATAATACTCTTTGCCGTTGTAGACATGCGTTATATCATTTTCCTCGGGAACAAGCTTCTGAATCCACGCGCAGTTCACCTCGGTCATCATACAGCCAAAGCCCATATAGTCGTAGTCGTACTCCTCAGACGTCACCCACGTGCCGACGGGCTTTTTTACGAGAGGCTCGGGGGAGCTGTCACGCGAAAAATCGGCAGAGAAGTCCGTCACGTATCTGACGCCCTCAACAGGCTTTCCGTCTGCCTTGACGTCAAAACGAGAGGTCAGCAGGTCGTAGCTATCTATATATCGGGGGAAAATTATATGTCCGTCGCGAACATCGGAGCTTTCACAGATCAAGCGGCCCGTGTACTTCTGCTCCGCGTCTCCGCAAATAAGCGGCACGTACGCCTCGGCACATATATTGCCTGCGTACTCGCCGTCAATGTGAAGCTGTATTTCATTTTGTGTTGCTATTATGCTATTGATTTTCATAAACGCCTCCAAAAGATATCTATATTGATTATACCAAGTGAATGTGATAAAATCAAGTATCAAATCCAACAAAATAAGAAAAATAAAAATGCCGAAGGGAATCCCCCGCGGCATTAAAGTTATTTATTCTCAAGACTTTTCTTTATCGCGTTGATGCTCTCGGAGCTTATAACGTGCTCTATCTTGCACGCGTCCTCGGACGCGATGTCCTCGGGCACGCCCATCGACACAAGCCAATTTGATATAAGAGTGTGTCGCTCCATTATTTTCTCGGCTATCTCGCGGCCTGAGTCAAGAAGGGTGATATGTCCGTCGTGGTCTGTCTCAATATATCCGTTCTCACGCAGATTTTTCATAGCGACACTGACGCTTGGCTTTGAAAATTCAAGCTCGTTTGCTATATCTACCGCTCTGACCGCGCCGTTTCTCATTTGCAGACGGAGAATGGTTTCAAGATAGTTTTCCGCTGATTCGAGTATTTTCATTTTCCGCCTCCTTTGATTACTTTACTTTATTGTATCACATTATAAATGAAAATGCAATAGTTAAATAAAAAGAATACTGCCCACGTCGTATAGCGCCTTGTCTGATAAGGATATGACATTCTTTCCGTGAGAATTGCAAAATTCAATAATCTTCTTTCCGTCGGGGTGCAGAGAAATATCGCCGCAGAAATATACGCATTTGCCGTCATTTCCCGACGAGCCGCCGATAAATCCGCAACTGTAACCGTCAAGCCCCACCCCCTCGGGGGAGACAAGCATTACGCTTATTCCATTTGATGCGCAAGCCTTATAAATTGACATGTCCGATGTGATTATTGTGTTGTCATCTACCTTACATACAGAGCATTTTGTGTACCCTTGATTTGTGTGAATCACAGCGATCCCTTGAGCCATGGCTCTCTCCAAAATAAGCCTTGAGACCGTGTTTGTATTGCACAAGAGCTTATTTCCGAGCAATACACAGTTAAAAAGCACGTCATAAGGGTATTCGGCCGACGTATGCTCGGCGGAGATGATAAGCTCAAGCCCAGTTTTTTTCGCTATGCCGTCAATTATTTCTTTATTGCTTTGATAATATATTTTGTGGCAGAACAGACCTCCAAGCCCCATGAAAACAAGCATATCGGGGTGCGCTGAGACAGGCTCGGCGAGATAGTCTGCGCGGGGCAGGGAGATTATCTCAAAGCCAAGCTCACATAATCGCGAAAGGGCGGCGGTGGGTGTTCTGCTGTCTGTGATTGCTATCATAAATCCTCCGTGTATAGCCATATAAGCTCCATTCGGCTATAGAAAAGGGCGTTTCCTAAGAACACGCCCTTTTACTGTAAATATGGAAACCTACGCTAAAATTATGCGCGGTTAACTTTGCCCGAACGAAGGCAACGGGAGCATACCGCAACGGTCTTGGGTGTACCGTCAACTATAGCCTTTACCTTGCGGATATTGGGCTTCCAAGTTCTGTTTGTTTTTCTGTTAGAGTGGGAAACATTCTGACCGAAAACAACACCTTTTCCACAAACACTGCACTTTGCCATTATTGATACCTCCTGTTTCATATTTACATGAATATATCATTAAAATTTTTATTAAACGTCATGCAACTTTGATATTATACCATACTTTTTTTCAAATTGCAAGAGGTTTTTTGAAATTTTTTCAAAATTACTTAAAATGATAAATTTTTACATGTTTTTTCTGCATATTTGCCCTCAATTTGTGAAAACTTATCAAACAAACTCACCCTCGCAGATATTTTGGTCGTGTGAAAGAATACGGACTCTGCGTATGCACGCGTGTAGATCGCCCTCACACCTGACCTTGACCTCCACAAATTCGGGAGTGTGTCCGAATGAGTAGCCGCCGCTTTGTGATTCGAAAAGCACCTCAACCTCCGAGCCTATAAGACTGTCAAGTATTTCTCCGCGAATTTCTGCCGCTTTTTGCGAAAGTATGGCGACACGCTTGTGCTTTATCTCATCGGGGACTTGGTTTTTCATAACCGCCGCAGGAGTACCGCGTCGTTTTGAATAGGGAAAGGCGTGCACCATTAAAAATCTTGCGTTTTCAACAAGTCTGCAGCTTTCCTCAAAGTCCTGCTCAGTCTCACCCGGAAAACCGGCGATAATGTCGGTCGTGAGCTGAAGTGTGGGGAATGCGTCGCGCAGAAGCTTTACCGCGCGCATAGCCTGAGAGGAGTTGTATTTGCGTTTCATATTTGCCAGAACCGCGCTGCTTCCGCTCTGCATCGAAAGATGAAAATGCGGGGTTATAGACTTAAGCTTTTTTATCCTGTCAACAAATTCGGGCTTGATGATGCTTGGATCGAGCGAGCCGAGACGCACTCTGCCTATTCCGTCCAGCTTATCTATTTTCTCAAGAAGGGTAGCGAGGCTTTCACCGTCCGACAGATCTCTGCCGTATGAGCCTGTTTCGATTCCCGTGAGCACGACCTCACGGCAGCCGCCGCGGATAAGCCCCTCGACCTCGCAGATCACCTCTCCCATAGGCTTTGAACGGATAGGACCGCGCGCCGCGGGAATAGTGCAATACGTACAGTGCGACTCGCAGCCGTCCTGGATCTTAACGTAAGCGCGGGTGCGGTCGAATTTAGTAATAGTCATGCTCTCGAAGTCTGCGGTATCAAGAGAGGGAATATTTATTTCTGTTTGAGTGTTTTTTACACCCTTTTGGAACAGCTCATCGAGCTTATCGGCTACCGAGAGCTTGTTTGAGCTTCCGCAAATGTAGTCAACTCCCGAGATCGCGGACACCGCATCGGGAGACGTCTGGGAATAACAACCCGTGACAAGAACAAATGCGTTGGGATTTTTACCCATCAGCCGTCGAATAGTCTGACGAGCCTTTCTGTCCGACTCCGCAGTCACCGTGCAGGTATTTATGATATACGCCGAGCATATATCCGTCACGGACATTATCTCCCAGCCTCTCGCCTCAAGAGTCTCGGAAATAGCCTGGGATTCATATTGATTTACTTTGCAACCGAGGGTTGCCAGGGCGACTGTTTTTTCTGCCATAATTTACTCCAAATATCTGAATAACACATATATTTTATCACTAAATATACGTTTTGTAAATATATTTGCAAAAAATGCTTGAAAAATCTCTTTACAAGTAGTATAATAAAGTATAATTAAGATTTATGAAAGGCAGGTTGCAAATATATGAGTCAGCTTCATATCGTAGACCATCCTCTTATTACACACAAGCTCTCTATCATGAGAAATAAAAAAACAGGCTCCAAGGACTTCCGCGAGCTTCTCAACGAGATATCCATGCTTATGGGATATGAGATCACACGTGATCTTCCCCTTGAGGACATAATAATCGAGACTCCTATCTGCAAGACAAAGGCGCAGATGATCTCGGGCAAAAAGGTTGCAATAGTACCTATTTTGCGCGCGGGAATCGGTATGGTTGACGGAATACTCAGCCTTATGCCTGTCGCAAAGGTAGGACATATCGGTCTTTACCGTGATCCCGAAACCCACGAGCCCGTTGAGTATTACTGCAAGCTTCCCGCAGACATTCAGGATAGAATAGTAATCCTTATCGATCCCATGCTCGCAACGGGCGGCTCCGCTTGCGACGCACTTCAGACCTTGAAGAACAAGGGCTGCAAGCATATTAAGTTTATGTGTCTTGTTGCGGCTCCCGAGGGAGTTAAGAAGGTGCAGGACGCACATCCCGACGTAGAAATCTACACGGCGGCGCTTGATGAGTGCCTCAATGACCACGCGTACATCGTACCCGGTCTTGGCGACGCAGGCGACAGAATATTCGGAACTCTGTAATATACTGTGAGAATAATTAAAATAAAAAAGAACGATGCGGGACAGCGACTCGACAAATTTCTTTCCAAGGCAGTTTGCGGACTTCCCGCATCTCTTATGTATAAATACATCCGCACCAAAAAGATAAAGGTGAACCGCAAGCGCGCAGAGCAGAATTATTTTCTCTGTGAGGGCGACGAGATACAGCTTTTTATCCGCGAGGAGTTTTTTGAGTCGCCCGAAAAGGACACAGGGGCACTCTCAAGGATAACCCCCAAGATAAGCGTGGTGTATGAGGATGAAAACATCATTCTTTGCAACAAGCGTCCGGGCGTGCTTGTACACGAGGACGAGGGCGCAGGGGATAATACCCTTATTATGCACATAAAGGCGTACCTCTACCGCAAGGGAGAGTATGATCCCGCCGACGAGCAGTCCTTTGCGCCCGCGCTGTGCAACCGTATCGACAGAAATACGGGCGGTATCGTCATAGCCGCAAAGAATGCCGAGGCACTTCGTGTCATGAATCAGAAGATCAAGGACGACGAGATAAGAAAATTCTATATCTGCGCTGTACACGGACGCATGGAAAAGGATAGGGAAACCCTTACGGGTTATCTCAAAAAGGATGCTAAAAACAATACCGTCAAGGTGTCGGATAAGGCAATAGACGGCTATAAAAACATAATAACCAAATACCGCACTCTCACTCGCCACGGCGAAAGCTCTCTGCTCGAGGTGGAGCTTGTCACGGGACGCACACACCAGATACGCGCCCACATGGCGCATATCGGTCATCCGTTGCTTGGCGACGGAAAGTACGGAATAAACAGATCCGATAAGGGCAAAGGATATAAATATCAGGCTCTGTATTCCTACAGACTTATATTTGATTTTGCCGATAACTCAGGCGCGCTCGGATATTTGAAGGGTAAGGAGGTATCCCTCTTTCCAAAGGATATATGGTTCGTATCGGATTTTCCTCGCGCGGACCAGATAATTGAGGGGCTGCGCAAAAAATAAAACATCAGAAGGGAGTCTGTATGCTGCAAATAATCAAAAAATATAAAATAGCGTTCCTGTGCATATCGGGACTCCTGACGGCTCTTACCGTAGTATTTCCCACGGTGGGAATTCTTGAATGGGTGACGCTTATTCCCGGCGCTATGGCGCTTATATGTATAGCGGACGATAAATCGATCAAGCTCCGCAGAGTCTATCTTTACGGCGCGATGTTCTTTATTTCGTATTACCTTGTGATATACCATTGGTTTTTGTATATGTATCCGCTGAGCTTTATGGACGTGTCAAAGGGTGTTGCGATACTCGTTGTCACGGTTGCGTGGATAGGACTGTCCATTGTGCAGACGATATCAAGCTCGCTTATATTCCTTGTGTTTGCGTTTATATTCCGCAGCAGGATATTTGAAAAGCTGAAAATACTCGCTCCTTTTTTAGCGGCGGCGCTTTGGGCGGTCATTGAGTGGTCACAAACTATTGGCTGGTGGGGTGTGCCGTGGGGCAGACTTTGTCTCGGTCAGACAAAGACGAGCTTGACTCTGCTTTCCGCATCGGTCTTTGGCTCCTACTTTGTAAGCTTCCTTATTGTCGCAGTCAATTTCTGCCTGGCTTATCTTCTTATCAGACAGGACTTTACAAAAATTCTTGCGACAGCCTGTGTATGCATGGTGGTTGGAAATCTGATGATAGGCGCTACAGTAAGGATCTCGTATAACAACAAGGATAACCAAAAGCTTACCGTTGCTGCGGTTCAGGGAAATATACCGCTCAATGAAAAATGGAGCCCGAATACAAAGCAGATAATTAAGGATGCTCACACCAAATACACTCTTGAGGCGGCAGAAAACGGAGCCGACCTCGTGATATGGGCGGAAACTGCGTTTCCGTACGATATTGACGGAGAACTGGCTGAATATTTCTCGTCTCTTGCCGAGGAGGGAGAGACGACTATTATCGCCGCTTGCTTCACGCTTCCCGAAAAGCCCGTATATGCCGAGGACGGAGGGCTTCGCTCGTACAACTCGCTTTTTGAGGTCAAGGAGGACGGAAGCTTTGGTGATGACATATATTCAAAGCAAAGGCGTGTTCCGTTTGCGGAATTTGTGCCAATGCGCTCTATGATAGAGATCCTTATACCGCCGCTTGCGGAGCTTAATATGCTTCCAAACGACGTAATTCCGGGAGAGGAAAGCACTTTGCTTCGTACCGAAAAGGGTAATATTGGCTGTATGATATGCTTTGATTCGGTTTACGAAAATATTGCGATCGAGGCGGTAAGGGACGGTGCGCAGATGCTTATCGTATCCACCAATGACGCGTGGTTTGACGATTCCGCAGAAAACTATATGCACACCTCGCAGTCCAAGCTTCGCGCTATTGAGACGGGAAGATATGTCGTTCGCGCAGCGAATACGGGTATATCGGGAATAGTCAATCCTCTTGGGGAATTTGAGCAGGAGCTCGGTATCCTTGAGGAGGGTTACGTTATAGGAGATATTTATCTCAGAGATCAGACCACGGTTTATACCGTAATAGGAAATCTCTTTGTTTATATTTGCGTGGGGGTCACTTCAGCGATGCTTTGCTCTGCGCTATTCGTATATATAAAAGACAAAAGGGTATTAAGGCGGAAATGAAAAAGGTCATTATTATAGCCGCAATTCTTGTGGTGGCAGTCATTGCGGGAGCAATTATCGCATCAATCTTACTTCAGCCCGAGGAGCTTAGCTTGTCAGGCACTTACAGCAACGAGGTCATCGGAACGGGCAGGACCCTGACCTTTGACGGTGACAATGTCGTTGCCACGTACAGATCGGCGGGTGTGGAGGTATATACCGTGACGGGAAAATATACCGTCGGGGACGGAGTATTGAGCATGACGTTTGATGATGATGAAAACATCCCGCACAACGTGTTTGAGGGAGAGTTCACCTTCGGTATGGGCGAGGATCACATAATTATCGACGGTATAAGATATCAGAAAGCAGAGCCCGCGGCAGAGTAGAATATGCTTTCTTAATGATTTCTTAAATGTGTATTTTGTGTGAAGAATATCTTGACAAAATTTCATAAATGGAGTATAATAATACTATCAAAATAAAAATCAGGAGGATTTTTAACTATGAAGAAGAACATTCTTAAAATCACAGCGCTTGCGCTTCTCGCAGTTATGCTTTGCGCAATGCTCGTTGCTTGCGGCGGACCCAACAAGGATCCCGAAAAGGCAAAGGAAGCACTTGAAGATGCAGGCTACAAGGTAATTTATAACGACGGCGGTCTTTTTGGTGATCTTGCTCTTCCCGAAGGAGCAGAGGCAACCCTTACCGCATTCAAGGGCGATGACGAGTACATCTCCATAGTTTACTATGAGGATGCAGATGCAGCTAACGATGCATGGGAAGATGCAAAGGAAGAGGCTGAGGAGCTTGAGGATGAGTACGAGGATATCGTATACAAGAAGTCCGGCAAGATCATCTACATCGGTACCAAGCAGGCAGTTAAGGACGCTCAGTAATTTCTTTACATAAAAAACGGGTTGCAACGCAACCCGTTTTTTTGCGCAAAAATATCCGAGCAGATATTCTGCTCGGATATTTTTATTCTTCGTCCTCGTCGTCATCATCGGTCGGAGTGATGAGAACAGAGAGCTTTTCAACTCTGAATTCATCCATTTCCGTGACTATAACGCAGATGTTTTTATAAGTGAAGCTATCTCCGACGTGGGGGTCTGCATCAAGAGCCTCTACCGCCCAGCCGCCAACTGTTGAGTATTCACACTCAAAGTCATTGTCCTCAAACTCGATCTCGTCAAAGAAATCGTCGATATTCATCTCACCCGAAACGTCGTAGGTATTGTCTCCCGTTTTTTCGATAAGCGAGATTATCTCGTCTGATTCGTCCCAGATCTCACCGACTATCTCCTCAAGTATATCCTCCATCGACACGATACCGAGAGTGCCGCCAAACTCGTCAATAACTATTGCCAGATGTACCTTTTCCTTGCGCATCATAGCGAGAGCTGCGGGGAGCTTCATGGTCTTATGTATCATCTTGGGGCGGAGAAGCAGGGAACGGATATCTATTTTTGAATAGTCGCCGTCGCACTCCGCAAGCGCCCTGTAATACAGGTTAAGATAAAGAATTCCTATTATATTATCGATGTCGTCCTCGTAAACGGGGATTCTTGAATATTTTGATTCTTCGATGGTCTGAACAATGTTTTCGGGGTTGTCCTCAATGTCAATATCTATCATATTGACACGTGCGGTCATTATCTCCTCGACTGTGGTATCCTGGAAGTCAAGAGTGGACTGAAGCAGTTCACTTTGGTCCTCGTCGATAACGCCCTCCTCCTCGACGGTGTCGATTATGGTTGAAAGCTCATCCTCCGTGACGGTGGGAGAGTTTTCGGACTCCTCCTTGCCCCAGAGCTTTGAAAGTCCCTTTGCAAGCAGGGTGACCAAAAGCACGATGGGGTAAAGAACAAACGTAAGCGCGCGAATAGGGAAGGCTACAGTCTTCGCAATTTTATCCGCGTATTTCTTTCCTATTACCTTGGGGATTATCTCACCAAAGATAAGAACAATAATGGTAAGTACTACTGTTGCAAGCAAGGACGCAAGGCTCTCAAGCTTTTCGCCGAGGAGTCCTATAGCGATCACTGTTGCGGCAGTTGATGCTGCAGCGTTTGCAAGGTTATTTCCTATTAGAATTGTCGATAACGACAGTGTAAAATTGTCTGCGATCTCGTACGCGAGCTTTGACGACTTTGAGCCTGACTCGGCGCATTTTTTAAGTCTTGCTATGTTTGCCGAGTTGAATGCGCTCTCACTGCCGGCAAAGAATGCGGCAAAGACCAAACAAATAAGTATGACTAAAAGATAGAGCGGGTAATTCATAATATGTCCTCACCTCCCACTATCTTAATGCTTTCCTCAACAGGGACGGCAGTGTTATTGAGCTGAGGCTCATCTATTATTTTAATTTCCACAAAAGTGACCTTGCCGTTTTCCACGGTGTCAATTGTGACCTCAAGGTTTTCATAAGAGAAGGAGTCCTCCTCCTCGGGCATTCTGCCGAATTCCTTGACTACCCACGAAAGTATGGGACGTCTTGCTATCTGAGGTGCGGGCGGTGCTATTTTCATTCTTGAAAACGCCTCCGCAACCGTCATTTTAGTGATTATGCGGAATTTATTTCCGCCGAGCTTCTGGAAGTTATTATCTATGATCTCATCCTCGTCCCAGATCTCGCCAACAAGCTCCTCAAGGAAATCCTCTATGGTGACAAGTCCAAGAGTTTCACCGTTTGCTCCGCTTACCGCGGCAAGATAAAACTTGTGCTGACGCATAACACTCAGAACGTCATCTATCTTCGCGTCCGTCTTTACAAAAAAGGGAGGGACTAGAAGGGAACGCACGTCAAGTGAGGGGTTTTTGTAATATTCCCTTATAAAGCTTCGAATGGGAAGAGTGCCGATTATATTATCAATGTCGCCGTCATAAACGGGGAGTCTGGAATAATTCGCCCCGCGTATTTTAAGCATTATCTCTCGGTTAGGCATTGAGACGTCGAGTGCGCAGATGTCCTCGCGCATTGTCATAACGTCCCTGACCGTTGTGTCTGAAAATTCTATTGCAGATTTGAAAAGATCGCTTTGATCCTCGTCAACAACGCCTTCCTCCTCGGCTGTCTCTATTATATCGTACAGCTCCTCCTCCGTAATGGAGGGCTCCTCCTCTGCCTTGAAAAGATTTGTTATGGCACTGGATATTTTAGCAAATAATGCCGCGAGAGGGGATAAGATCTTCATAAGGAACTTTAGCGGAGGCGAGCAAGCAAGTGCCGCGCCGATTGGTCTGTCGCCCGCAAAGCTTTTTGGGATCATTTCTCCGAATAAAAAGAGGATAAACGTGGTTGCAATAGTTGCGATTGTACCCTTAACACCCTCGTCAAGAGTGCTGTTTTCAAGCATATTCATAACCAGAAGTGTCGCAACGGATGCCGCGGCAATATTGGCTATATTGTTGCCGATGAGAAGGGTAGTGAGAGCCTTTTCATAATTGTTTGAGATATAAAGGGCTTTTTTTGCTTTTTTGTTTCCGTCCTCCGCCATGCTTTTCACCCTGATCTTATTCATTCGGGATATTGCGCTCTCAGTGCAGGAAAAGTATGCGCAGAGCAAAACGAAAATGATGAAGATTACAAGTAAACTTCGACTGTCGCCGTCCATTATGGAAAATGTGTCTCCTTTTTTCACTATTTGCGAAAGCATAAACTTTCACATTATAATATTCAATTATACATAAAATCATCGATTTTGTCAAGGGATTTGATGAAATTTGCGGCGGATCAAATTATTGTAAGCAAATTTCAGGAAAGCTCTTCACAAAACGCGGAGTATGTGATATAATAATTCAGTATAGATTATCAAAGGAGGCTTGCGACGTGAGCGATAATATCAATAACAACTCATATAAATATCTCGGCAAGATAAATTCGCCCACTGACCTCAAGTCCTACGGCGATGACGAAATGCCCGCTCTCTGCGAGGAAATAAGGGATTTTCTTGTTAAGCGAGTAAGTGAGAACGGCGGACATCTTGCATCCAATCTCGGAGCGGTAGAGCTTTCTGTAGCTATACACAGAAACTTTGACTGTCCTCATGATCACGTTATTTTTGATGTTGGACACCAGAGCTATATACACAAGATCATAACGGGAAGATATAACGACTTTGACAATTTGCGACAGAGCGGAGGACTTTCTGGCTTTACAAAAAGAATGGAAAGCGAATACGATTGCTTTGGAGCGGGACACAGCTCAACGTCTCTATCGGCGGGACTTGGCTTTGCTGAGGCAGACAAGCTTGCGGGTAGCGATGCTTATACAGTGGTAGTGCTTGGTGACGGCGCGTTTACGGGCGGTATGGTGCACGAGGCACTCAACAACTGTAAAAAAGGACTTAGGCTTATTATTATTCTCAATGAGAATGAAATGTCGATATCCAAAAATATCGGACGCTTTGCAAAAAGCATGGCAAAGCTTCGCAAAAAAACGGGATATTTTAACGCCAAAAGAATTACGGGCAGAGTTATAAGCAAAATACCCCTTATCGGTAAACCGCTTTTCTCGTTTATGCGCAAGGCTAAAAAATATATCAAGAACGCGCTTTACGGAAGTAACTATTTTGAGGATCTCGGTCTTTATTACCTCGGCCCTGCCGACGGAAATAACTTTGAGGATATTGATGCGCTCATAAAAGAGGCTAAAAAGGCGAGCGAGAGCGTTATTATTCACGTAAAAACTCAAAAAGGCAAGGGCTATGAGCCTGCGGAGACAAGCCCTGGAGAATATCACGGCTTGCGCCCCGCGGGTATTGAAAAGTCGGAGAACAGCTTTTCTCAGGAGTTTGGCAGAATACTTTGCGATATGGCGCAAAATGATGAAAAAATATGCGCTATTACCGCCGCTATGAGTTATGGAACGGGACTTGACGGCTTTGAGGCGGCATATCCCGATAGATTTTTTGACGTGGGAATTGCGGAGGAGCATGCCGTAACATTTGGTGCGGGGCTTTCTGCTAACGGATATAAGCCTGTGTGCGCCATATATTCTACCTTCCTTCAGCGAAGCTATGACCAGATAATCCACGACGCGGCGCTCCAGCAGTTACCTATGGTGATCGCCATTGACCGTGCGGGACTTAACGCCGCGGACGGAGCGACACACCACGGAATATTTGACGTGGCGTTTCTCTCTCATATACCCGGTGTTGAAATATACACTCCCGTCACGTACGGAGGACTTTCCGCGTCACTTGAGCGGGCTATGTCAACCGACAAGGTCTCTGCTGTCAGATACCCCAGCGGAAGTGAACAGCAGATCCTCGCGGATACCTTCTACAAGGATAAAAATTTTGATAAAATAGGTGTCAGGACCGATGTGGGCGGACAGACTGATGTGCTGTATATAACCCACGGCAGAATAGCGTCGGAATGCTTAAAGGCAAAGGAGATTTTGACTGCGCGCGGCGTATCGTCAAAGGTTGCTCTGTGCGAATATATCTCACCGTATGACAAGCTTGCAGGTGAGATTCTTGAGATAACAAAAGAGACCTCACCCAAAGCGATAGTATTCGTTGAGGAGGAGATAAAGGCGGGCGGATTTGGTATGATGCTTGCCGAAGCCTTGCGTATGCTCGGCGGACTAGACGGCATAAGATATGATATAGCCGCGTCTGACGATTTCGTGATTCAAACAAGGAAAGAGCATATATACAGGAGCGCGGGAATCGATTCGGACAGTCTTGTTGAGATAGCAAGAAATTTGATAAAGTAAAAATCAGAAAGGGAGGGATTTTTGATGGGCTTTTGTCAAAAAACCTTAAACTCGCTTGAATTTAATAAAATATGCGAGCTTCTGGCTACATTTGCACCTACGGAAGGGTCAAAATCAATGGCAAGAATGCTCTCGCCGTCAGATGATATTGACGTCGTGGTGCGCCGTCAGAAATTCACAACAGACGCAAAAAGACTTATAAACGAAAAGGGTATGCCGTCATTTGGCGGAGTTAAGGATATATCCGAATCCTGCGAGCGCGCAGAAAAGGGCGCAACGCTTGCCCCAATAGAGCTTCTGAACGTGGCAGGAGTGCTTAAGACCGCACGCACACTTACGGACTATTGCTACGGAAATCATATTTTCGATACCTCGCTTGATGTCATCTTTGACAGGCTTATACCCAATAAAACTCTTGAGGAAAGAATAACGCGGGCTATAATTTCCGAGGAATTGATTGCCGACGAAGCTTCGCCGACGCTTGCGAATATCCGCCGTCAGATAAGAGCGACCAACAGCAGAATAAAGGAAACTTTGCAAAAATACGTGCAGGGCGGCTCACATTCAAAGTATCTTCAGGAGAATATAGTGACCACGAGAAACGGAAGATACGTTATTCCCGTGAAGGCGGAGTGTAAAAATGAGGTCAAGGGACTTATTCATGACACGTCCTCGTCGGGAGCGACAATATTTGTTGAGCCTGCTCAGGTTGTTGAGGCCAACAACGAGCTGCGCGTGCTTGAGTCCAAGGAAGAGCATGAGATAGAGAGAATACTCTCCGAGCTTTCGTCACTCGTTGCAGAGTATTCCGACAGAATATGGCTTGATTACAGAAATATAAATGACCTTGCGTTTTACTTTGCATGCGCGCAGATGTCAATATCCATGAACGCCACCTCGCCAACCGTGACAGGCGACAAGATAATGAACCTCAAGCGCGCAAGACATCCCCTTATTGACAGATCCCGTGTGGTGCCGATAAATATCCGTCTTGGCGGAGATTTTGACACTATGATTATCACGGGTCCCAACACGGGCGGTAAGACGGTGTCGCTCAAAACGCTTGGACTGTTTGCTATTATGGCGCAAGCGGGACTTCATATTCCGTGTGACGACGGCTCCTCGGTGTGTATTTTTGAGGACATCCTTGTGGACATAGGTGACGAGCAGAGCATAGAGCAATCGCTCTCTACATTCTCGTCGCACATGGTAAATATCGTGTCATTCCTTGACAGAGTCACTGACAGAAGCCTTGTGCTGTTTGATGAGCTTGGAGTAGGAACTGATCCCGTCGAGGGAGCGGCTCTTGCTGTGTCAATTATAGACTACGTTAGAAAAAAAGGCGCGCTATGCGCGGCTACCACGCATTACGCCGAGCTTAAGGCGTACGCGCTTGATACCGCGGGCGTGAGAAACGCTTCGTGCGAGTTTGACGTTGAGACGCTAAAGCCCACGTATAAGCTTATAATCGGAACGCCGGGTAAATCCAACGCGTTTGCGATTTCCGAGCGTCTTGGACTTTCAACCGAGATAATTCAAAATGCCGAGCTTCACATAAGCTCAAACAACAGAAAATTTGAGGACGTTATAGGTCAGCTTGAGCAGAGCAGAGTTGAGATGGACAGATATCGCGACGAAGCCGAGCAGATGCGAAGCGACTATGAGAAGTTCAAATCTGAAGCCGAAAAGCAGATAAAGGCAAGGCTTGAGGCCTCCGAGCGCGAGCTTGAGAGGGCGCAGCAAAGGGCTGCGGCGCTTGTGGCATCCGCAAAGGCGTCCAGCGACTATATACTTGAGGAGATGGATAAGCTCCGCAAGAAAAAGGACGCGGAAAATCTTGGCGACGAGATAGCAAGAACTCGCCGCGCGGTGCGTGAGCATATCCGCGCAAATGAGGACAAGTACAATCCCGTTGAGGAGGTCCGAGAGGACGAGAGCATGTCCAAGCCCGAGAAGGTAAAGAAGGGCGACAAGGTATATGTCGTCACTCTCGGCAAGGATGCAGACGTTGTATCCGATATGGATAAATCGGGCAACGTGCAGATACAGGCGGGAATTTTCAAAACGCGTGTCAATATAAAGGACCTGCGCATAAGGGCGCAGAAGCAGGAGAAAAAACAGCAAAAGCCCACGGGCTCGGGATATACTGTTGCAAGAAATACGTCTTTTAAGGACGAGATAGACCTGCGCGGTATGACGGGAGACGAGGCTTGGCTTACGGTTGATAAATATTTTGATCGGGCGTATATGGCGGGTATCAGCAGGGTAAGGCTTATACACGGCAAGGGAACCGGCGCGCTTAAGAATGCTCTTTGGGGCTTTTTGCGTACGGATAAAAGAGTTGCCTCCTTCCGTATAGGACAGTGGGGCGAGGGAGACGGCGGTGTCACCGTGGTTGACCTTAAATAAAAAATGCGGAGAGGTTAATTCTCCGCATTTTTTTGCCGTTTTATCTATATAATAGATAAAGTCACCAAAAATTTATTGACTTTGTGTCGCTTATATGGTAAAATATAAGTTGGAAAAGTGGAATTTATACTAAAGAGGTAAAACTATGCTTGATATAAAAATAAGCGATCTTTACGATCTTAAGCATACAATGGCGGGGGAGTATCTTGAGGGATTTATATATCCCTGGGAGGCGCTTGCGGGTATCAGTGAGCTTATAATCCGCTTAGGTAACACTCTCGACCCTGATGAATATGATTATAGAGGGGATAATATCTGGGTGTCCAAGAGCGCAAAGATATATCCGTCTGCTTACATAGGCGGCCCGTGTATTATCGGGCATAAGACAGAGGTGCGTCACGGGGCGTTTATAAGAGGCTCCGCGCTTGTTGGAGAGGGCTGTGTCGTCGGCAACTCGACCGAGCTGAAAAACGTCATACTTTTTGACGGTGTTCAGGTGCCTCATTATAACTATGTGGGAGACAGTATTCTTGGATACAAGTCGCATATGGGCGCAGGCTCAATAACAAGCAACGTAAAATCCGACAAGACTCACGTTCATATAAAGGATATGGCAGGTGGCGATATCGATACGGGACGAAAGAAGGTAGGCGCTGCGCTTGGAGATTTTGTTGAGATAGGCTGCAATTCCGTGCTTAATCCTGGAACGGTTATAGGCAGAGGCACGTCAGTCTATCCGCTGAGCTCTGTAAGAGGAGTTGTTCCCGGAGATTCCATATACAAGACGGGCGGAATCACAGTAAGCAAAGAAAAAATTTGAACTTTTAGTAGGAGAATATCATGGGAAGATATTTTGGAACGGACGGATTCAGAGGAGAGGCAAATGTAAATCTGACTGCAATCCACGCCTTTAAGATAGGCAAATTTCTCGGTTGGTATTACGGAGAGCAGGCAAAAGAGCGAGGAGAGTGCGCGCGTATAGTTATCGGTAAGGATACCAGACGCTCGTCGTATATGTTCGAGTATGCGCTCTCGTCAGGCATTACCTCGGCGGGTGCAGACGCGTACCTTTTGCACGTTACCACAACTCCGTCTGTCGCATATACCGTCACGCGCGACAAATTCGACTGCGGAATAATGATATCCGCAAGCCACAATCCTTATTACGATAACGGAATAAAGCTTATCAATTCCAACGGCGAGAAGATGGAGGACGAGGTCATCTCGCAGATAGAGGACTATCTTGACGGAATAAGAGGAGAGGTTCCTTACGCTACAAGGGAAAATATTGGACGCACCGTTGACTATATTGCGGGAAGAAATAAGTACGTAGGACATCTTATCTCGCTTTGCAACCACTCCTTCAGAGGACTTAAGGTTGGTCTTGACTGCGCAAACGGAAGCGCGTGGATGATTGCAAAATCCGTATTTGAGACTCTTGGTGCTAAGGTCTACGTTATCAACGCCGAGCCTGACGGTATCAATATAAACAAGGATGCAGGAAGCACTCATATTGAGGGACTTCGCAAGTACGTGCTTGACAATAATCTTGATGTGGGATTTGCCTTTGACGGAGACGCGGACAGATGCCTTTGTGTTGACGAAAAGGGAAATATTATTGACGGGGACAAAATACTCTATATTTACGCAAGCTACCTTAAGGAGCGCGGAGAGCTTGTCAATAATACTGTGGTTGCAACAGTTATGTCAAACTGCGGACTTTTCAAGGCACTTGACGAGCGAGGAATAAATTATGCGAAGACTGCGGTAGGAGATAAGAACGTAAACGACTATATGGTTAGTCACAATCTCTGCATCGGCGGCGAGCAGTCGGGACATATTATATTCAGACAGTTTGCGTCCACAGGCGACGGAATATTGACGTCACTCAAAATGATGGAGGTAATGCTTGAGAAAAAGCTTCCTCTTTCAAAGCTTGGCGAACCCGTTGTTATTTATCCGCAGGTGCTTGAAAACGTCCGAGTCACAGATAAGAAAACGGTAATGGGTGCGCCTATTGTGCTTGAGGCTATAAAGAAGGCAGAGGAGAGACTTTGCGGAAACGGCAGAATGCTTGTCCGAGAGTCGGGAACGGAGCCGCTTGTCAGAGTAATGGCAGAGGCATCTGACGAGCAGATCTGCAAAGAATGTATAGATATTGTAGTTCAGGCGATCACGGCTTGCGGATATCTCATTTAATAACATCTGCTTAATAAAATCAAGTAAAACATAAGTAAAACAGCAAAGGAAGGGGAGATAGCATGTCGAATTTAATAGATTATATGATATGGAGAGGAGACCTTACCTTTCCGATCAACAAATTTAACGCAGTAGACAATTTTATTTTGTCTATGATCACGTATATTGATTTTGACAGGATATTTACCAATTACAATCCCCGTATAAAGTTCAGTATTGCAGTAGCCGCAAGGGAGTTTTGCAAAACCACGAGTGACAAGAATCTGCATCTCGGTGTGCTTATGCCGGCTCAGAATATCAGGAAAATATTTGAGCTTATGGGTAGAAGCAAAAGATTTTCAACGGTTGAAATATCTGATTTTGTCAATGAAATTGACTACAAGAGCGAGATGCAGTTCTGCGCGGTGACGTACCATCTGACAGACGGAGAGATGTTTGTCTGTTTCAGAGGTACAGATGATACTCTTGTGGGTTGGAAGGAGGATTGCAAGCTTTCCTATCTTAATAAAATTCCCGCGCAGGAGCGTGCCGCCGAATATCTTGAGAAGGTAGCGCGTAAATATCCCGACAAGCAAATATACGTAGGCGGACACTCAAAGGGAGGAAATCTGGCAAAATATTCGGCTATATACTGTGATGATGAGATCAAGGACAGGATAGTATATATTTTTAACAACGACGGTCCGGGCTTTTTATCGGGTGTTATCGATAAGCAAAGACTTTCACTTGTTGAGAGTAAGATAAGAAATTATATTCCTCCGTCATCGCTGTTCGGTCAGATGTTTGAGAGCCACGGTACCACTACCATAATTAAAAGCTCCCAAAAGGGACTGTACCAGCACGATTGCTTCTCATGGCAGGTCAGAGGAGCGGGAGTGGTCTCTCTCAAAAATCTTTCCACGATGGGAGAGAAGCACAACCAGATCTTTGAGAGCCGTATAATGAGCGTTCCCATTGATAAAAGAGGCGAGGTCGTGGATATGTTCTTCAGCATTATAGAGCAGACGGGAGCTAAGACTCTGCTTGATTTTACCGAGGATAAATTCACAAAGGCATCTATGGCAGCAAAGGGAGTCCGTCAGCTTGACAAGGAGCAAAAGGCTCTTTTGAATATGCTTGCGGCGCAGCTTCTCGATATTAAGGTCAAAACAACAGCAAAATAAAAAAATGCGTACGTGTCAAACGTACGCATTTTTTGGCAATATTGACATAGAATTATCTTATATCAACGTTAACTCTCTTGCCACAGTTTACAGACGCTGCCTTAATAACCGTTCTGATCGCCTTTGCGATACGGCCTCCCTTACCGATGACCATTCCCATATCGTCGGGAGCAACGCTAAGAGTAAGGTTAATCGAAGTCTCAGTTTCGTTGCAGATAACTACAACTTCGTCAGGATTGTCAACTATAGCAGCTGCAATATTGCGTAATGTTTCTTTCAAGTCTACCATAAAATTCTCCATGCTGCTTAAGCAGTTATTTTTGTGGGGATTTCAAAGAAAATCCGCAGTGTTGTGTGTACAGTACTCCTAAATTAGTCAACGATACCGGACTTCTTAAGAAGAGACTTAACAGTGTCTGTGGGCTGAGCACCCTTCTTGAGCCACTCTGTAGCCTTTTCTGCGTCGATCTTAACCTCAGCAGGATTTGTTGCGGGGTTGTAGTAGCCGATCTCCTCGATGAAACGGCCGTCTCTGGGGTAACGGCTGTCAGCAACAACTACCCTGTAGAAAGGAGCCTTCTTCATACCCATTCTTCTCAATCTGATCTTTACCATTTTTTTGTCCTCCAAAATTATAAATAAAAATGTTTTTTATATCCATTACGCATATAGCGTTAATAGCAAATTTTTATGAATCTTTTATAAATTAAAAGGTAAGCTTCATCTTACCCAAAGCCTTTTTGCCTTGACGGGACTTGCCCATATCGGAAAACTGCTTCATCATTTTCTTGATCTGATCATACTGCTTGAGGAGCTTGTTGACCTCCTCAACAGTGGTGCCGCTTCCTTTAGCGACTCTGATTTTTCTTGATGCGTTGAGTATCTCGGGATGCTCACGCTCTTTTTTTGTCATTGACTTAATGATAGCCTCCTGATGAGCAAGCATCTTTTCATCAACCTTGGCATCCTTCAGCGCCCCGGGCTTCATACCCGGCATCATAGCGGCTATCTGATCGAGACTTCCCATGCCCTTGAGCTGCTGCATCTGGTCAAGATAGTCGTCAAGCGTGAATATTGACTGACGGAGCTTTTGCTCAAGCTCAGCCGCCTTCTTCTCGTCAAACTGTGCCTGTGCCTTATCGATAAGCGTTAGAACGTCGCCCATTCCAAGAATTCTGCGCGCCATTCTGTCGGGGTGGAAGGGCTCGATAGCATCAAGCTTTTCTCCCATACCAACGTACTTTATGGGTTTGCCCGTAACGTAGCGGATAGAGAGTGCCGCACCGCCTCGGGTATCACCGTCAAGCTTTGTGAGAATTACGCCCGTGATGTCGAGAAGCTCATTGAAGGTCTCGGCAACGTTTACTGATTCCTGACCGATCATGGCGTCAACCGTCAAAAGTATTTCGGTGGGGTGAACAGCCTCCTTGATATCAGTCAGCTCCTTCATAAGAAGCTCATCTATCTGGAGTCGGCCCGCGGTGTCGATAAACACCATATCGTACCCCTTTTGATTTGCGAATTTAATACCTTCCTGCGCGATCTTTACAGGGGAGACCTTGTCACCCATCTGGAAAACGGGAATAGAAAGCTTTTCTCCGACCACCTCAAGCTGCTTTATAGCGGCGGGACGGTAAATATCGCAGGCTACGAGCAGGGGATTTTTGCCTTGCTTTTTGTAAAGCCCCGCAAGCTTTCCCGCGTGTGTGGTCTTACCTGCGCCCTGAAGACCTACCATCATTACCACCGTGGGCGGCTTTGAGGATATCTCAAGCTTTACGTGAGCCCCGCCCATAAGGGTCGTCAGCTCCTCGCAAACTATCTTGATGACCTGCTGACCGGGATTGAGGGATTCAAGCACCTCAACTCCGACAGCTCTTTCGGATACCGTTTTTATAAAATCGCGAACCACCTTGAAGTTAACGTCCGCCTCGAGAAGCGCAAGCTTTATCTCTCGCATTCCCGCCTTGACGTCGGCTTCCGTGAGTTTTCCCTTGTTTTTGAATTTTTTGAAGGCATTTTCAAGCTTTTCACTTAAGCTTCCAAACATTGACATTTATGTTTTCCTCCTTCAAGTTTTTGTGATAACTGCTTTTAACCCACGCTTTCAAGAAGCTTTTTGATCTCGTCCCGAATGCTCTCGGGAACCCCCTCGCGCTCGCAAAGCTCAAGCGCGCGGGAAGCGTGTCCCTGAGCGTCGCGGAACTTTTTGGCAAGCCCAAGCTTTTCCTCGTAAAAGAAAAGCTCCTCCTCGGCTTTTTTTATTATGTCTCTCGCGCCCTGACGGGAAATACTCATTTCCTCGGCTATCTCGGAGAGGGACATATCATCGTTATAATAAAATTCGAGAGCGTCTCTTTTTCTTTCAGTCAGCACGTCGCCGTAGAAGTCCAGAAGAAATGAGATGCGAAGATCCTTTTCAAACATAAAAAAATCCACCTCTTTTGTGGTGTAAAGCAAATTACTTTACAGATTATAACACTCTTTTTTATATATGTCAAGAGGTTTTTTTATTTTTCTTAAAAATTTTTTATTTTTGTTAAAATGCGGTGTAATTTATATCCTTATTTGTTGACTTTCGGTAATTATAGTGGTATAATAATTTTATAATATTACCTTAAGGATGCTGTTCCAATGATCTTGAATATAAGCAAAAAGCATAATATAAAAATACATTTGAATATCAACAGAGAAAAGCACATACGGGTGACCAGATTTATCATTTTGGGACTGTCTGTGCTTTTGGCTGTGCTGTTTTTGTCCACTATTATCTTCGGTGTTTTCGGAGTTGGTGACAGGACTGCGCCCACTATAAGAATAAAGGATGATAACGACTATATTGTTGCATACGTCGGGGAGGGAATATCCTTCAGGTCCCAGCTCGATGTAACGGACAATATAACGGGAGCATCCAAAATAGACGTGAAAACCGACTCTTCAAAGGTAAACACCGATATAGAGGGTGACTACTATGCAACAGTGACCGCCACCGACAAAAAGGGAAACAAAAGCACGCAGGTAGTCGTTGTGCGCGTTTATGCTGAGAGGGTTACGTGGGACAAGCTCAAAGAGGTGATCGCGCCTATAGCAAAAAAGATAATAAAGGACGGCATGACGTCCGAGGAGAAGTGCCGTAAAATATACTCGTATGTCCGCGCAGAGATCGAGTATTATGATTATTCCGACAAATCAAGCTGGATGCAGGCGGCTTATTACGGACTCCGCGACGGAAAGGGAGATTGCTTTACCTACTATTCCGTGGCAAAGGCATTCCTTGAATACTACGGAATTGATAACGAGACAGTGCAGAGAAAGGCGGGCAAAACCTCGGGCACGCATTTCTGGAGTGTTGTCAACATTGGAGACGCGAGTAGCCCAAGATGGTATCATTTTGACTGCACGAGACTAAGCCCTGATAAGTATCACATGGGCTGTCTTATGACCGACGCGCAGCTTGAGGAATACAATAAGCATCGCGGAGATACCAAGGGAAATGACGAGGACTACTATTTTTACTATTATGACTCCTCAAAGCTCCCAAAAATTCAAACTGCGATAATAACACCCATAGATTGACGGAGAAAATTATGTACTATACTAATATTCTTGAATATCTTGAAGCCACGGCACCGAGAGTGCCAAATAAGACTGCGTTTTCGTATGGTGTGGACTATATGAGCTTTTCCGAGCTTTTGTCAAGCTCAAGGTCAATAGGCAGCTTCCTTGCGTGCAAGGGATATTACAGAGAGCCTGTCGTGGTGCTTATGAACAAGCACCCGAGCGCTATAGCCGCTTTTATGGGCGCTATATATGCGGGATGCTTTTACGTGTGTCTCGATTCGGAGATGCCTACGCGCAGAGCGGAGCTTATATTTGAGAGCATAAAGCCGCGCGTAGTCATATACGACAGAAAAAACGCCAAGAGAGCTGAGAGTCTGCCTGATAGCTTTGAAAAGGTGCTGTACGACGATATAAAGGATTTTGCCGTGGACGCGGCGGCACTTTCAAGGATCCGCTCGCGTCAGCTCGATACCGATCCCATATATATAGTGTTCACATCTGGCTCAACAGGAATTCCCAAGGGAGTTTGCGCGTGTCACCGCTCGGTCATTGACTATACCGAAACGCTTTGCGAGGCGGTGGGCTTTGGCGAGGATACCGTGTTTGCTAACCAGACACCTCTATATTTCGACGCTCCGCTGAAGGAGATAATGCCCACGCTCAAATTCGGCGCGACGACGTATTTTGTACCAAAGCAGCTGTTTATGTTCCCAATGAAGCTTTGCGATTATCTCAACGAGCATAAAATAAACACTGTGTGCTGGGTAGTGTCGGCTCTCGTTATGATATCCTCGCTCGGCGCGCTTGAGAAAAATCAGCCTAAGTATCTTACAAAAATATGCTTTGGCAGTGAGGTCTTTCCGCTCGCGCAGTATTATAAGTGGAGAGAGGCGTATCCCGATGCCGAGTTTTTCAACCTCTACGGTCCTACCGAGGCGACGGGAATGTCATGCTATTGGAAGGCAGATCGGGAGCTTGAGGCAGGCGAGCCCATACCTGTGGGCAGACCCTTCCGCAATACAGAAATATTGCTTATCGGCGAGGACAAAAAACAGGTAGCTGACGGAGAGGTCGGCGAAATATACATTCGCGGCACCTGCGTGACGCTTGGGTACTACAACAACAAGGAAAAGACCGACGAGGCATTTCTTCAGAATCCCATAAATTCTGCTTATCCCGAGCTTGTTTACAGAACGGGAGACCTCGGCAGATATAATTCTTATGGCGAGCTTGTGTTCGTATCCCGCAAGGACTCACAGATAAAGCATATGGGACACCGTATCGAGCTTGGAGAGATAGAGGCGGCGTCACTGACCTGCGAGAGTCTGCGTCAGACCTGCTGTGTTTATGACGATGAAAACAAAAAAATTGTAATGTTTTACACGGGAGATATGGAGGAGGCAGACGTCCTAAAATATATGAGAGGACTGCTCCCCAGATATATGCTTCCCGCAAAATGTATAAGACTTGACAAAATGCCTCTCACCCCCAACGGCAAGCTTGACCGCAAGGGAATGAGGGAGCAGGCAAAGGCATTGAACATATGAATTTATGAGGTCATCTTGAGCGAGCCGCTTGCGGCGAGTCGAAAGATCTCATTTTACAGATTAGAAAAAGGTGGTAAAAACAATGGATAAGCTTATAGATATACTCTCCGACCTTCACCCCGATATTGACTTTGAGACAGAGGAAGGTCTTGTTGACAACGGAATACTTGATTCTCTTGACATCGTGACACTTATTACAGAGATAAACGACAAGTTTGATGTGTCCATTCCCGCTGAGGAGATCATTCCCGAAAACTTCAACTCCGCAGAGGCGCTCTACGCTCTTATCGAAAGACTTGACGAAGAATAATTCCAAAGGAAAACAATAAATGTCGTTCACATCGGTTGGATTTATCTGCTTTTTGGTCATAACGGTTCTTTTGTACTATTTGTTCCCCAAAAAGCATCAATGGAAGCTCCTTCTTGCCGCAAGCCTGTTTTTCTATTTCTGCGCGGGCAAGTGGTATCTGCCGTATATTCTTTTCACCGCGATATCATCGTGGGTGATAAGTCTTATTATGAACCGCAATATGATAGCGGAAAAGAGCTATATAGAGCAGAACAAGGAGAAAATGGACAAGGACGCCCGCAAGGCGTATAAGGCGCGGCAGAAGAAAAAGAGATTTTATATCCTTATTGTCGGTCTTGTCCTTAATTTCGGCATTCTTGCCGTGCTCAAATACACGGGCTTTACCGTAAATAATATCAATTCAATAATTCATATTTTCTCCGAGGATACATCACTTACGGTTCCAAGCCTGATTCTTCCTATGGGTATATCCTTTTATACCTTTCAGACAATGGGATACCTTATCGACGTTTACAGAGGGAAGACAACACACGAGAAAAATATAGCGAGATTTTTGCTTTTCGTATCCTTTTTCCCACAGCTTGTCCAAGGACCTATCTCGCGACACAGTGACCTGTCTGACCAGTTATACTGCGGTCATTCGGCAAAATGGGACAATATCGCCCCCGCAATGTTGCGCATCGCATACGGCTTTTTCAAAAAGCTTGTTATCGCAGACACCGTAATGATAGCCATAAAGAGCATTATGTCCTCGCCCGAGAGGTATAACGGCGTGTACGTTTTGTTTCTTATACTCGCGTATTCCGCGCAGATATATGCGGACTTTACGGGCGGTATTGACATAACCATTGGCATTGGCGAGATGCTGGGAATCAAAATAAAGGAAAACTTCGACCACCCATTCTCCGCAACCTCCACAAAGGAATATTGGAGACGTTGGCATATCACTATGGGTACGTGGTTCCAGGACTACATATTCTACCCACTCTCCATCTGCAAGCCTATGCAAAAGCTCTCAAAGTGGAGCAGGGCAAAGCTTGGAAATGCCCTCGGAAAAAGAATACCCGTGTATCTTGCGACCATTGTGACGTGGTTTACAACGGGTCTGTGGCACGGAGCGAGCTGGAACTTTATCGTGTGGGGACTTCTTAACTGCGCGGTCATTCTCATCTCGCAGGAGCTTCAGCCGCTTTATGCGAAATTTCACAACAAATTCCCAAGCCTTGACGGAAATTACGTCTACACGCTTTTCTGCCGCGGAAGAACATTCTTCTTGATGGGACTTATCCGAATACTCGACTGCTACCGAGACGTGCCGCTGACGTTCAGATGCGTTGGCAGTATGTTTTATGACTTTTCAAGCTGGGGCGAGTTTTTCTCTGGCGGAGTTCTTGATCTCGGTGTGGGAATTAAAGAATATATCGTGGTCGCATTGGCGATAATTTCCGTTTGTATAATCAGCAAATATCAGCGGGCAGAGGGTGTATCCCTGCGCCACAAAATAGCCGAAAGACCCGCATTGACGTTTGCTTGCCTTGCGGTGCTTACAGTGGTGATAATCATCTTCGGCTCGTATGGAATCGGCTATGACGCGTCCGGATTTATCTATAACCAATTTTAAGGATTAAAATAATGCGTAAAGGAATAAAAATAACAATATTTGCGTGTACCTCGGTGATACTCGCAACGGTCGTTTTGCACCTTGCCTCACTGATATTGATGCCCAAATATATGAGCGAGCCAAAGGAAGGCGCGCTGATTGCGGAGTATTATAGCGAGGTGGAGTCAGGCAGAGAGCATCAGGTGCTGTTTGTGGGTGACTGCGAGGTGTACGAGTCATTCGTGCCTCCCGTGCTTTGGGAGGAATACGGAATTACGTCGTATATCCGCGGCAGCGCGCAGCAGCTTATATGGCAGTCGTATTATCTGCTTGAGGAAAGCTTTGAGTATGAGTCTCCCGACATTGTTGTATTCAACGTGCTATCAATGAAATACGGTCAGCCGCAAAAGGAGGAATACAACCGCATGACGCTTGACGGAATGAAAAATTCCACTATCAAGCACAAGTCAATACTCGCGTCAATGACAGAGGACGAAAATATAGTCTCATATTATTTCCCGCTGCTTAGGTACCACTCGCGATGGAAGGAAATATCGTCGGAGGACTTTAAGTATATGTTCAAGCGGGATACAGTCTCGCACAACGGATATCTTATGCAAACGGGAATCAGGGCTATGGAAAAAAGCTTTGAGGAGCAGGAGGCGGAGGCTACAAACAGGCTTTACGATGACAAGCTCCCCGAGGAATGCTTTGAATATCTTGATAAAATGAAGGATCTTTGCGAGCGGAACGGCGCGACACTGATTTTGATAAAGACTCCAACAAACTCCTCAACTTACTGGTGGTACGACGAGTGGGACGAGCAGATCTCACAGTACGCAAAGGATAATTCTCTTGATTACTATAATTTTATAGAGAACAGAGAAATCGGGCTTGACTGGAGCACCGACACCTACGACAGAGGACTGCATCTCAACGTCTACGGCGCGGAAAAGCTCACAAGATATTTCGGTGAGATATTACAATCTGAATACGGTCTTGAGAGCCAAAAGAACAAAGTAAATACTGCTGACGTATGGGCCCGGAAGGTTGAACAATACTATAATGAAAAGAACGAGAAGGAGAATCAAAAATGAGAAGACTACTGCTTTTAGCTATTGCCATCATGGCGGCAGGAATAATGCTCGTGTCCTGCTCCAACGGAGGTAAGGTCGAGAAATATATTTTCAAATCGGGAAGTGTTGAGATAATACCCGGCGAGGATTCATCCGCCGCGTTGAGCGCGCTTGGTAAGGAAAGCTCATACGACGAGGTGGATATCGGCTGCGGAAACAACGAGGTTGGCAAGGTGTATTCATATAGCGGCTTCAAGATACAGACCTATCCCGATAACTCCAAGGACTATATTGATACCGTGACCATCACGAACGATTCGGTATCGACTCCGGAGGGAATTACTATAGGCTCAAGCCGTGACGACGTAATAAAGGCATACGGCGACGGGTACACCGAAAAGAGCAACGGAATAGTATATGTAAAGGATAAGACCACGTTAAGCTTTGTGATACGCGACGGTGCGGTGACGTCCATTATTTACGATCACAGCTTCGAATGATATAATAAAACGGATAAAAAAAGGCTCTCTTGGGAAAATAATTTCAGGAGAGCCTTGTTTTTGCTAAATTTCCCCCCGAAATTAGCACTGTTTACAGAAAGTTCACAAAAAAATATGCCAAGGGGGTTGACAAAATGACAGTAAAGTGATAAATTAATAGCGTAAGGTTAGCACTTGACTGATGCGAGTGCTAAAATCTTGATTTGATAAATTCGGGAAAGGGAGAGTGCGAAATGGCAGTCAAAAAGAGCGGAGAGCTAAGTGACAGAAAGAAACTTATACTCAAAACCATAGTTGACGCGCATATAGCTGCGGGCGAGCCCGTAGGGTCGAAATACATTATGCAGAGTGAGCACTTGACCTGCTCGTCTGCTACCATTCGTAATGAAATGGCAGAGCTTGAGGAGATGGGATACCTCGAACAGCCTCACACTTCGTCGGGACGAGTGCCAAGTGAGTTGGGATACAGATTTTACGTTGACTCACTTATTGAGAGCTACTCAATGACCACTCGGGAAATAGCCGAGATAAACAAGCTGCTCAAATCCAAGATGACCGAGCTTGATCAGATACTTCTGACCGCGTCAAAGCTTGCGGGAAATCTTACCAACTATACAAGCTTTCTTATAAAGCCCAAGGCTTCGAGCGTGAGTATCAAGAGGTTTGACGTAATATACGTCGACAAGCACAGCCTGCTGCTCGTTATGATAAGCAACCAGGGAAGCATCAGCACAAAAAGAATATCGCTTGAAAGCTCGATAAGTCAGCTGACAGCAAGTGACCTTGCAAATGCGCTTAATGACAATATCTCAGGTCTTACCGCAAATGAAATAACGCTTCCTATAATTATGGAGCTTGAGGCTGCAATGGGAGATAAGGCTTATATCGTCAGTCCCATTATAAAGATAATTTACGAGAGCATGAACGAGCTTGACGACGGCGACCTCAAGGTCAGCGGTATGGACAGGTTGCTACAATATCCCGAATACAGCAACAAGGATCAGCTCAGAGAGCTGCTTGGAGTGTTTGAGAGCAAGAATGAGATACTTGATCTCGTATCCACACCCGAAAGAGACGGTATAAACGTGGTTATTGGCTCTGAGTCCTCAGTAAAGGTAATGAACAACTCCGCGCTGGTATTCAAGCCCGTTGTGAGAAACGGAAAGACAATCGGCGCGATAGGTATTATAGGTCCGAGACGAATGGATTACGCAAAGGTAGTTGCGACAATTGAGGGACTTACGGACAACGTTGAAAGCGTATTGAACGAGGGTATGTCGCTTGAGATAGGCGAGACCGAGGAGAATGATCATAAAAAGGAGGATAGCTGAAATTGGAAATCAAAAGCAACGAAAAAGAGAATGACATAAAAGAAGATACACAATATACCGAGACTGTCGAGGAGACTGTAGAGACAGTCGAGGAAAAATCGTCAAAGCCCGATAAGGCGGAAAAGAAAAAGGTCAAGGAGCTTGAAAAAAAGCTTGCGGAGGCACAGAAAAGCCTTGATGCAAAAACTCAGGAATGTGCGGAGACGACAGACAAGTATCTTCGCATGATGGCAGAGTACGACAACTTCCGTAAGAGAAGCGCGAAGGAAAAGGAGGGCATCTACGCTGATGCTTATGCGGATGCGCTCAAGTCCATTCTCCCCATTATTGACAATCTTGAGAAGGCGGCTGAATATAAGGATGCCGAGAAGGTCTCTAAGGGAGTTGAGATGATACTCAAGAGCGCTGCTGATGCACTCACCAAGATGGGAGTTACGTCCTTTGGTGAGAAGGGCGAGCAGTTTGACCCCAACCGTCATAACGCGGTCATGCACGTTGAGGACGAAAGCCTTGAGGAGGGCGTTATAGTCGACGTATTCCAGAAGGGATATTCCAAGGGCGATAAGATACTCAGATATGCAATGGTAAGCGTTGCAAACTAAAAAGAAGAAAACAAAATCAAAAACATAAAACAAACACCATAGGAGGAAATTTATTATGGGAAAGATTATAGGAATAGACTTAGGTACAACAAACTCTTGCGTAGCTGTTTACGAGGGTAGCGAGCCCATCGTTATACCCAATCCCGAAGGCGCGAGAACAACACCTTCGGTAGTAGCATTCTCAAAGACAGGCGAGAGAATGGTAGGACAGGTCGCAAAGAGACAGTCCATCACAAACCCCGACAGAACTGTTATCTCCATCAAGAGAGATATGGGTACTGACAAGAAGGTAACTATTGACGGCAAGACATACACACCCCAGGAGATCTCTGCAATGATTCTCCAGAAGCTCAAGGCAGACGCAGAGAGCTACCTCGGCGCACCTGTTACCGAGGCGGTAATTACCGTTCCCGCGTACTTTACCGACGCGCAGAGACAGGCAACCAAGGATGCGGGCAGAATTGCGGGACTTGAGGTTAAGAGAATTATCAACGAGCCCACTGCGGCAGCTCTCGCGTTTGGCGTAGATAAGGACAACGACCAGAAGATCATGGTATTCGACCTTGGCGGCGGTACGTTCGACGTATCTCTTCTTGAGATCTCCGACGGAGTATTTGAGGTTCTCGCAACCGCAGGTAACAACAAGCTCGGCGGCGACGACTTTGACCAGAGAATTATTGACTGGATGGCAGACAAGTTCCAGAGAGAAAACGGCGTTGACCTTCGCCGCGACAAGATGGTTCTTCAGAGACTTAAGGATGCGGCTGAAAAGGCAAAGATCGAGCTTTCGGGCATGACCACGGCAGAGATCAACCTTCCTTTCATTACAGCTACTGCTGACGGACCTCTCCACTTTGAGGCAACACTCACAAGAGCGGAATTCGATAGAATCACATCCGACCTCGTTGAGTCCACAATGGGCCCCACAAAGCAGGTTCTCCGTGATTCCGGACTCTCCACGTCTCAGATCGATAAGGTGCTTCTCGTAGGCGGTTCCACAAGAATCCCCGCGGTTCAGGAAGCAGTTAAGAAGTTCATCGGCAAGGAGCCCTTCAAGGGTATCAACCCCGATGAGTGCGTAGCAGTCGGCGCGGCTATTCAGGGCGGCGTTCTCGGTGGCGACGTTAAGGACCTTCTCCTTCTCGACGTAACCCCCCTTTCTCTCGGTATCGAGACCATGGGCGGTGTATTTAACAGAATTATTGACAGAAACACCACTATCCCCGTAAAGAAGAGCCAGATCTACTCCACAGCGGCTGACGGTCAGACGTCTGTTGAGATCCACGTTCTTCAGGGCGAGCGTGAAATGGCGGCTTATAACACAACTCTCGGACGCTTCGTGCTTGACGGTATCGCTCCCGCACCCCGTGGAATTCCTCAGATCGAGGTCACATTTGATATCGATGCTAACGGTATCGTAAACGTTACCGCTCAGGACAAGGGCACAGGCAAGGAGCAGCACATCACAATTACTTCCTCCACCAACATGTCCAAGGAAGACATTGAGAAGGCAGTAAAGGATGCTGAAAAGTTTGCTGAGGAGGACAAAAAGCAGAAGGAAGCCGTCGACGTAAAGAACAGAGCAGACTCCATGATATTCCAGTGCGAAAAGACACTTGGCGAGCTTGGTGACAAGATCGATGCCGCAGATAAGGCTGATATTCAGTCTGCAATAGATAAGCTCAAGGAGACAGTAAAGACGAACAATACCGAGGCAATCAAGGCTGATACCGAGGCGGTTGAAAAGGCGTTCTACAAGGTTTCCGAGAAGCTCTATCAGCAGCAGGCAGGCGCGCAGGGACAGGGCTTTGATCCTAACGCTCAGCAGGGCGGAGACGGTCAGTTCTACGACGCAAGCTACGAGGACAACAGCGACAACAAATAATTGAAACAACCACGCGGGAAGGGTATTTGCCCTTCCCGCCAAATGAGTTTATATATACGTAAATGTGTAGGGGCGGTTCACGAGCACCTGCAGAAAAAATGGGATATTCGTGAATAGCCCCTACAGATTTACAACGTATGGAGAGAAATATGGCAGACAAAAGAGATTATTATGAGGTGCTTGGCGTCTCAAAGGGCGCAAGCGACGCAGACATAAAAAAGGCGTACAGAAACCTCGCAAAAAAATACCATCCCGATATGAACCCCGGCAATGCCGAGGCGGAGGCAAAGTTCAAGGAAGCCAACGAGGCTTACGAGGTGCTTTCCGACCCTGATAAGAAGGCAAAATACGACCAGTTCGGTCACGCTGCGTTTGACCCCACGTCAGGCGCAGGCGGAGGATACGGGGGATTTGGTGGCTTTGACGTGGATCTCGGGGATATTTTCGGAAGCTTTTTCGGCGGTGGCTTTGGCGGCGGAGCGCGTCAGAACCGCAACGCGCCTACAAAGGGTGAGGATATCGAGATAAATATCACAATAAACTTTGAGGAGGCAGTCTTTGGCTGTAAAAAGGAGATAAGCTTTACCCGTCAGTGCAGATGCTCGGCGTGTAAGGGCAGCGGCTCGGAGAGTGGCACAGTAGAGACTTGTCCCACGTGTCGCGGCTCGGGACAGGTGCGCAGAGTGCAGAATCTTGGCGGAATGCAGTTCCAGACCACAGGCACGTGTGACACGTGCAGAGGTACGGGTAAATACATCAAAAATCCTTGTAAGTCCTGTCGCGGAAGCGGATTTGATCGAGAGCACAAGAGGATCAACATAACCATTCCCGCAGGTATTGATCACGGCAAGGGACTTGTGGTTCGTGGCGAGGGTAACGACGGCAGAAACGGCGGACCCGCAGGCGACGTGCTTGTAATGGTAAGCGTCAGAAAGAGTCCCACGTTCAACCGTCAGGGATACAATCTCTATTGTGACGTACCTGTTACTATAGTTGAGGCAACGCTTGGAGCGGAAATAGAGATCCCCACGCTTGAGGGCAGAGAAAAGTACAATCTCCCCGAGGGCACACAGTACGGAACGACCTTCACGCTCAAGGGACGCGGTGTGCCTATGGTGAATTCCAAGGGCAGAGGCGACCTTATTTTCAAGGCAATAGTTGAGGTCCCCAAGGGACTGAGCGAAAAGCAGAGAGAGCTGCTTTATAAGTTCGCCGACGCGTGTGGAGAGAATAACTACACAAAGAAGGGCAAATTCTTCAAGAAAAAATAAATTGGAAGGTAAATTATGACCGATAAAGATTATATATGCGGCGATTTCGGTGAGGTAACCGAATGGTCGCAGATAAAGGTGACCGTAAAAACAGAGGAGCTTGACAGACTCGTTGCGGTAATGAGTATGATAAATTCAAACCTTATGATAGAGGATTTCAGCGATATAGACCTTAAGACCTGCTACGGTGATCTTATCGACGAGAGCATCCTGAACGCCGACAAGAGCCACGCGTCAGTTTCCTATTTTGTTGAAAAGGGAAGCAATCTTTCCGATGATCTGTCATTTTTGAAGGACAGACTTTCGGCAAATTCCTTTGACGACGCGAAAATTGAGGTCGTGGGCGTGTGCGAGGAGGACTGGGCAAATTCCTGGAAGGCGTACTATAAGCCTTTCAAGATAGGCAAGATCGTCATCGTTCCCGCATGGGAGAAGTATGAGGCGCAGGACGGCGAGATAATCGTTACAATGGATCCCGGTATGGCATTCGGAACAGGCACTCACGAGACTACAAGACTTATTATAGGTCTGCTTCAGAAATACGTAAAGGCGGGCGACAGTCTGCTTGACGTGGGAACGGGAAGCGGAATACTTGCCATCTGCGGCGCAAAGCTCGGAGCGGGAGAGTGCTATGCGTACGACATAGACCCTATGTCAGTCCGAGTCGCAAATGAAAATATCAAGGACAGCGGACTTGAGGGCAGAATAGTCTGCGAGCAGTCCGACCTGCTAAAGCAAGCATACAAAATGGCGGGCGGTTATAATATAGTTTGCGCCAATATCGTAGCAGATATAATCATTCGTATGACACCCGACGTATCGGATTTTATGAATAAAAATACCGTGCTTTTGGCTTCGGGAATAATCTGCGAGAGATGTGACGACGTTGTGTCCTGCTTTGAGGCAAACGGCTTCAAAATAGTCGAAAAAGCAGAGGATAACGGCTGGTGCGCTCTGGCGGTTATGTTGAGATAAGAGGGAATATGCAGGGAGGGGAGAGAAACTTTTTGGAAAAAGTTTCTCTCCCCTCCTCGTGCGTAGCACGACGACGTTTTATGTCAAAGGCAGAAAACTCGCGTCACTTGCTTGCAAGTGACAACACTCTCCCTCATTTCAAAAACTATCCGGAAAAAGGGCATAAGAAGATTTAATAAATCAAAATCCTGCATTTTATGCTCTAAAATCTACCACTTGGTATAAACCACTTTACAAAATCGGGAAAAAATGCTAAAATAATCTTGTAATCAGCAAGGAAGGGGGCAAGGACTTGAAGATAAGAACCGAGATCTCCGAGGACGGACAGGAAGAAATAATAATCCGCTGTCCTCAAAGGACGGAGAAAATCAAGAGCATTGAGACGGCTCTTGAAAGGCTTATTCTGAGTCATCAGGAGATGCTGTTGTATCTGTCGGGCGCGGAATATTACGTGCCAACAGACGATATATTGTTTTTTGAGTCCGGCAACGGTAAGGTTTACGCGCATACCCGTGAGCGTATGTTTACTACCGACCGCAAGCTCTTTGAGCTTGAAGCTGTACTGCCGCCGCATTTTGCGAGAATATCAAAGTCAACCATCGCAAACGTAATGAAAATATCCTCGCTCAGACGTGACGTGGTGGGAACGGGCGAGATAACCTTCAAGGGTTGTGAGAAAAAGACGTATTTTTCGCGCGGCTACTATAAGATTTTAAGAGATAAAATAGACGAAATGAGGTTAGGAAAATGAAGGCTTGGAAAATATTTTGGGGCTTAGGCTTTATATTACTGGCGGTTGCGCTTATCCTTAATGCAATAGGCGTTGTTCCGCCGCTTGAAAGTGTCGTGGGTGAAATATCCTTTATTGCTATAGTGGGCGTGCTTCTGTTGCTTTCGTGGGTAATAGAGAGACTTGTTCGCGGTAAGATAGGTGAGATATTCATTCCACTTGCCTTTATCTTTATGATAATCGAGAAAAATATAGCGTACGTTTGCGGTCTTGACAATCCCGACTTTTTGCATAACGGCCTTGTTTTCGGCTGTGCGGCGCTGTTGTGGATAGGAGTTTCAACTCTCATGTCGGGAATCAGAAAGAAAAAGCGCAAAAAATTCAGAGTGGTTCATAAAACAGGAAGATCCTACTCCACAAAACACGAGGAATATTCTTCCGCCAAAACAAACGAATCCTCCTTTACATCAGCTGAAAAATACATAGATTCTTCGGATTTTACAGAGGAATGGTTTGAAAATAATCTTGGCGCGCTTTCTATACATTTTGAAAACGCAGATGAATATCAGGGCGGAGGCATTCTGCACGTTGAGAACAATCTTGGAGCGACAAAAATTTACGTTCCGTCAAGCTGGAGCTATATTCACGATATTGACAACAGCCTCGGCGGTGTTAACGCGGATATTGACGGCGGCAACCCCAGCGGCCCCAAGCTTATCATCAAGGGCGAGAACAACCTTGGCGCAATTCAGATAGAATACGAGCAATAATAGAAAATCCATCGGGTCAAACCGATGGATTTTTGTCATTTTGAGTTTGTAGAGACTCTCCCGAGCTATGATGACGAAAAGAGGAGAGATCCCTCCGCTTCGGTCGGATGACAGCACAAAAGGCGGTGATTGCACCGCCTTTTGTAGTTTTTACAATTTCACAACTCTGCCGCCGAGTTTTTCTGATGTATCAGCATCATGCGTGACGAGAATCACCGTTTTGTCAACGGCAAAGTCAAGCAGAAGATCAAGCATCTTGTCTGCCGTGCCCTTGTCAAGAGCAGAGAAGGGTTCGTCGAGTAAAAGCAGATCCGCGCCCGATTCCTCGGCATAAGCGAGAAATCTCGCAAATGACACCCTCTGCGCCATGCCGCCCGAAAGCTCGCTTGGGACTTTGTCTGCCGCGTCTGAAAGGCATATTGCTTCAAGATACTTATCGGCTAAATAATAATTATCCTTTTTCAGTACCGCCAAAATATTTTCCTTGGCGGTTTTCCATGGGAGCAGTCTTGCCTCCTGGAACATATATGCAGTTTTTTTCTCGCAGACTACGATACCGTTATCCACAGATTCAAGCCCCGAAAGAATACGCAAAAGAGTTGTCTTTCCTGTACCCGACTCACCTGTGATGTTCAGCTTTTCACCGTCATTTACAGTCAGCGAGAAATTATCGAGAACGGTCTGCTCGCCGTACTTTTTAGTAACGTTCAAAATTTCTATCATACTCTGCCTCCCGTCCTGATTTTAGCGGAGGTTGCCTTTTTTATGGCGAAAACAATAAGCTTTTCAATGATAAGGCTTATGATTATCACGGTCAGAGTCCACGCAAAAAGATCGGTTGTTTCAAGATAAAGCTTGGACTCATATATCTGCTTTCCTATCGCGATCACGGGGAGGGCAAGCACCTCTGCGGCAATTCCCGCCTTCCACGCCAGACCCAAGGATGAGTTGAGAGATGAGATAAAATAGGGAAGCACGGACGGCGCGTAAATATGGCGCAATTTCTTCCATCCGCTCATTTTATAGACCTTCGCAAGCTCAATAAGACTATTGTCGGTCTGAAGGATCCCCGCCTCAACGTTTGTCCAAACAATAGGTAAAACTATCAGCTCGGAAATGATAGACGGAAGAATGTCTCTGCCCAGCCACAAGAGCAGAAGCAGAATAAACGACACCACGGGGACCGCCTTTATCACCGTCATAATAGGTGATATGAAGTCGTGCAAAAGCTTGAGCCTTGCGCTTGCTGTCGCCAAAAGCACTCCGAGTATAACTGCCGCTGCTGTGCCTATAAGTATTCTTACAAGCGAACGGAGTATTATTGTGTAAAACTCAAGCGTGCATGCAAGCTCGAAAAGTCTTTTAAGAGTTATTAGCGGTGAGGGGAGCAGCAGCTGATTGCCGACTATCATGGACAGTGCCTGCCAAACAATACCCCAAAATAGAATTATCAGTGATGTTTTTAGAATTTTTTTAATCATTTAACCTGTAGTATATATCCGCGGATGGAACAGAGCCGCCCACCGCCTTGGGATCTATGTCATAAAGTGTACTGAAAAAGAGGTCAAGCGCGGCAGCCATCTCGTCACCGTCAACATATTTGATATTACATTTCGGAATGGCTGTTTTTGCTATATTTTCATTATCAAAAATGCCCGTCTCGGCTATAAGCCTTGCCGCATCGCCTGTATTTTGGTTTACGTAATTTACCGAAGCTCGGTATTCAGTGAGAAATTTCTCAACCGCCTCGGGATACTGCTCGATAAATTCGGTTCTTGCGACCACGCAACCCTGTACAAGTGAGCCCTCGGGAAACACCTTGTCCCATTCTGCAGTAATATCGAGCGCGGCGGTCAGAGATTTATTTGCGGATATTGCGATAGTCACCATAGGCTCGGGAAGGATCGCGATATCTGCCTGACCTGCAATAATCGCCGTGCGCAGATCAGCGGGCTGGGCGTAGGTGTTGTCTACCTTGACGTTGACTCCCGCCTTATCGCAAAGTCCCTTGAATATAAATGTGGGATTCTGCGCAGGACAAAAAACAGTTTTGCCGTCAAGGTCTGAGAGGGATTTTATATCTGAATTTGCCTCGTTTACAACTACGTAAAGCACGCCGAGTGTGTTTGTTGCAAGTATTTTTATACCGCCGTTAGTTTTTGCGTAAAGATTTGCCGCCGCATTGGTGGGCAGGGTGGCGATATCAAGCTCGCCGCTTATAAGCGCGGCTTGAATAAGGCTTGGATCGGTCTGTACCTCAATGCTGTAATTTAGCTGAGATTGCGAATTCTTTGAGTCAGATATTAGCTTTGCCATACCAAAGCCCGTTGTGCCGCTCAATGTCGCTATATTTATTTTTTCAGGCGTTTGATTGTTTTTGTCCGTGCCGTTGCATGAGACTGCCATAACTGACAGAATTAACGCAAGTAGAACGGACAATAAAATTTCAGCCGTTTTTTTCATTATATTTTGCCTTCCTTTTCTTATAAAAAAGCGTATTGTCCGATACAATTATACGCTCAAAAATATTGTTTGTCAATAATCAAATTCTATATAAAAATTTCAAAAAAATATATACATTTTCAAGTGTTTGTGATATAATGAGAATGTATAAGGTATTTGGAGGATATTATGACGCTTGTAATTCTTGCGGCAGGCATGGGCTCGCGGTACGGTGGGCTCAAGCAGCTTGACCCTATAACAGAAAATCGTGAATTTATCATAGATTTTTCGGTTTATGACGCAATAAAGGCAGGATTTGATAAAGTTGTTTTCATAATCAAGAAAGAGAATTTTGAGCTTTTCCGAGAGACTATCGGATCTCGCGTTGAGCCATTTATCAAAACGGAGTATGCATTTCAGGAGATAGACAATATTCCGGATGGTTTCACAGTACCCGAGGGCAGAGTCAAGCCCTGGGGAACTGCGCACGCTCTGCTTTGCGCCGAGGACGCGATCGGAAACGACAAATTTGCTGTGATCAATGCCGACGATTTTTACGGCAGGGACGCCTTTGTCCGTCTTGCTCGGCATCTTTCGTCCGGTAAGGCAGATACGGATTTTTGCATGATAGGGTATATCCTCAAAAACACACTTACCGAAAACGGTACGGTGTCCCGCGGAGTTTGTACTATGGATGAGAAGGGTGCGCTTGTTGAGATAAATGAAAGAACAAAGGTGCGGATCTGCGGCAAGGACGCGGAATATTTTGACGGAAACGGTTGGATATCTCTGTGCGGTGACAGTGTGGTCTCTATGAACTGTTGGGGACTTACACCCGCAATTTTCCCATATATTAAGTCAAAAATGCGTGAGTTTATGGCGGATGAGAGCGGTGACCCGCTCAAAAAGGAGATATATCTTCCCATAGTAATTGATGCTATGATGAAAGAGGGAAGATGTGACGTGAGCGTTTATACTACCACTGCAAAATGGTACGGAGTGACATATCCCGATGATAAGCCGCGAGTGGTGGAAAGTATATGCGAGATGATAAACAACGGAAAATATAAAAAAGGACTTTGGACAAAGTAAAGGAGAGAGAAAAATGTCAGTACTTATTACAGGTGGAACGGGCTTTATAGGCTCGCACGCGGTGGTTGAATTTCTTGAGGCGGGATATGACGTGGTTATTGTTGACAACTTTTCAAACAGTAAGCCCGTGGTGCTCGACAGAATAAAAGAAATAACAGGAAAGGACGCAAAGCTCTACGAGGCGGATATTCTTGACAGAGCTGCGCTTGACAGAATTTTCGAGGAAAACCCCGAGATTGACAGCTGCATACATTTTGCGGGACTCAAGGCGGTTGGCGAGTCGGTGCAAAAGCCCCTTGAATATTTCCACAATAACGTCACAGGTACGCTGACGCTCCTTGAAGCCATGAGGGCGCATAACGTAAAGACCATAGTTTTCTCGTCGTCCGCAACGGTCTACGGCACTCCCGAGTGCGTACCGATACGCGAGGATGCAAAGGTAGGTCACGCGACTAATCCTTACGGAGAAACAAAGATAATAATTGAAAAGATGCTTGAAGCTCTCTATACCGCGGACAACGAGTGGAATATCTCTGTTCTGCGCTATTTCAATCCTATCGGCGCGCATAAGAGCGGACTTATCGGAGAGGACCCCAAGGGAATACCCAACAACCTTTTGCCGTACGTCACAAAGGTCGCTGTCGGCAAGCTTCCTATTCTCAATGTGTTCGGCAACGATTACAACACACACGACGGCACGGGTGTGCGTGATTATATACACGTGGTTGACCTTGCAAAAGCTCACCTCTGCGCGCTTGAGTCCATAAAGGAAAGACGCGGACTCGACTATTTCAACATCGGTACGGGCAAGGGCTATTCTGTGCTTGACGTAGTGAACGCGTATGAGCAGGCGTCGGGCGTGAAGATAAACTACCGTATCTGCGGTCGCCGCGCGGGAGATATTGACGAGTGCTACGCTGATCCCACGAAGGCCGCTGAAATACTCGGTTGGAGAGCGGAGTACGGCATATACGAGATGTGCGCTGATTCGCACAACTGGCAGACCAAAAACCCCGATGGATACGGTGAATAATATGATTTCTAAAAGATTATTTGGACAAACGCCAAGCGGTGAGGACGTGTGTATATACGACATTGAGAGCGACGGCATAAAGCTCTCTGTTATGGAGCTTGGTGCGGCTATGGTGTCGCTTTTTGCCCCTGACAAGGACGGAGTATATACCGATATTATCTGCGGCTATGATGACCTTGATTCTTATATAGAGGGCGACGGATATCAGGGAGCGGTCGTCGGCAGATGGGCAAACAGAATAAACAAGGGTAAATTCACGCTTGACGGAGCAGAGTACAGCCTATATTGTAATAACGGTGAAAACCATCTCCACGGTGGCAAGGTCGGATTTTCGCACAAGGTCTGGAGGTCAGAGATAACGGGCGAGTGCAGCGTGAAATTTTCCTATTTTTCTCCCGACGGCGAGGAGGGGTATCCCGGAAATCTTAACGTCAGCGTTGAATACACAGTCTGCGGCGGCAGAATAACCTTGAAATACAGAGCGCAGAGCGACAAGAATACCGTGATAAACCTCACAAATCACACGTATTTTAACCTCGCGGGATTTAATAGCGGCAATGTGCTTGACCACGAGGTCTGCATCCACGCGCATAGCTATCTGCCCACCGATGAGAGTCTGATCCCTACGGGCGAGATTAAGAGCGTGGAGAGAAACCCCTTTGATTTCAGAACGCCCAAAACCATTGGCAGAGACTTTGACTTTTCAGACAACGACTTAAAAATTGCAGGCGGCTACGACCATTGTCTTGTGTTTGAGGATATAGACGCGTCCTGCCCTAAAATTGAGGTCTGCGAAAAGACAAGCGGCAGAGAAATGAGAGTTTACACAAATCAGCCCTGCGTGCAGTTCTATACGGGAAATTTCCTGACCAATGAAAAATACCCCTTCAAGGGCAATTATCCGCAGTCACCGCAGAGCGCCTTTTGTCTGGAAACACAGATAATGCCCGACAGTATGAACCATAAAAATTTCACAAATCCCATCCTCAAAGCAGGGGAGCTTTACGAAAGGGAAACAACGTTTGAGTTTTTTGTGAAATGAAATTAAATAACAAAGGCGGTGCATCGCACCGCCTTTTGTTATGTTATTGGTATTCGATTACTTGTAAAATAGCCTTCCCCAGCGGGGGAAGGTGGCGGCGAAGCCGACGATGAGGAGAGTACCACTTCAGATAATGAAGTGTCTATTTGATTACTCATTGACAAATAAAATGAAACTTTATCCTCCACATCGAAATAATCAAACGGATAGATTACACTCAAAAATAAGGCTCTCCTCATCCACCGCAAGCGGTCCCCCTTCTCTGCTGGAGAAGGCTAACAAGATGACAGAGCCCCTAAGACATAATAATATAGTCAACATGAAAAATGATATCCGATTATCCGTAGGGGCTGGCGCCCACGACAGCCCGCAAATAATCGGTTATCGATTATACACGGCGGCAGCAAGCCGCCGCCCTACGACAGAATAATGTTATCCCCCTCAACCGAAAGTCTCACCTTGCCTCCCGATTTCAGCTCGCCTGTGAGGAGCTTTTCGGATATTTTGTCCTCTATAAGACGTGTAATATTGCGCTTTATTGGTCGCGCGCCGAGGCTTTCGGCTTGCGAGATTTTGGCTATATACTCGCAAACCGAGTTGTCATACTCAAGCTCAATCTTCATTTTTTTCATCTGCCCTACAAGGCCGTTAAGCAGGTTTTTCGTTATAGCCGTCATATCCTCGACAGTAAGCCGTCTGAACACTATAATATTGTCCACGCGGTTTATAAACTCAGGCGAAAACGTCCGCTTTATCTCGCTCATTATCTCGCTTTTCTCTCCCGAAAAGTCGTTTGTGTCCGACGCACCAAATCCAAGCGTGTTCTTTGTGATGTTGCGAGCTCCGATGTTCGACGTCATAATTATCACCGTGTTCTTAAAGTCGATTTTTCGTCCGCAGGAGTCGGTCAGAATACCGTCGTCAAGTATCTGGAGCAAAATGTTGAAGATGTCGGGGTGCGCCTTTTCTATCTCGTCAAGCAGAATGATTGAGTAGGGCGCGCGCTTGACCTTTTCGGTGAGTATTCCGCCCTCGCCGTGACCTATATACCCTGGCGGCGAGCCGATAAGCTTCGACACGCTGTGTCGCTCCATATATTCCGACATATCAATGCGGATAAGCGATTTTTCGCTGCCGAAAAGCGAGACTGCAAGCGCCTTGCAGAGTTGTGTTTTTCCCACACCCGTCGCGCCTGCGAAAATAAACGAGCCAATGGGACGGGAGGGGTCCTTGAGCCCCGTGCGACCTCTGCGTATCGCGCGAGAGATCTGATTTATTGCCTCGTCCTGACCGATTATCTGCGCCGACAGCTCGCTCGAGAGATTAAGGAGTCTTTGCGAATCCTCCTCCATAATTTTTGAGACGGGTATACCCGTTTGCCTTGTGATAGTATCGGCTATATGAGCCGCGCGCAGAACACTGCGCCGTGGCTTTTTTTCTTGATTTTCGTGCTCAAAATTGATTTTTTCGGCAATCCTTATCTCCCGCTCGCGCAGAGATCTTGCCAGCTCAATGTCCCCCGACACCGCGGCAACCTCCTTGTCCTTTTGCACCTTCTTTAGCTCAATCTCAAGAGAATCGCTCTTTTTCTTTCGGGATATTTCGCTCAGACGCAGAGCCGCAGCAGCCTCGTCAAGTACGTCTATAGCCTTGTCGGGCAAGAAACGGTCGTTTATATATCTTACCGACATATCTATTGCGGCGCAGAGCGCCTCGTCGGAGATGCGGAGCTTGTGATGCTCCTCGTATTTTTTGCGCAGACCCTTGAGTATCTCAAGCGTTTCAGCCCGATTGGTCTCGCTTACGGTCACAGCTTGAAAGCGGCGCTCAAGCGCCGCGTCCTTCTCGATGTGCTTGCGATATTCCTCAATGGTTGTCGCGCCTATCATCTGTATCTCACCGCGGGACAGGGCGGGCTTTATGATATTTGCCGCGTCAAGCGCGCCTTCAGCCGCGCCCGCGCCGACTATTGTGTGAAGCTCGTCCACAAATAAAATGATATCATCGCGGGACTCGACCTCGTTTAATAGAGATTTGAGCCTTTCCTCAAACTCTCCTCGGTATTTCGCGCCCGAGATCATTCGTGACAGATCCACGGAAATGATTTTCTTTCCGAGTAAAGGCTCCGGCACGTGCCCACGGATTATTTTGTCCGCTAGCCCCTCGACTATCGCGGTTTTTCCAACTCCCGGCTCGCCGATAAGACAAGGGTTGTTTTTACTTTTGCGACATAGAACCCGAATGAGCCGATCGGTCTGCTGAGCTCTGCCAATGACAGGCTCAAGCCTTCCGCTTGCGGCGAGCTGTGTCAGATCCTTGCCGTATCGCGACAGTGTTTCACCCATCTCATTCACATCTTCATCATAAGAAGATGCAGTGCTTGGAGCTAAGCTGATAAAATGCTCGACGTCATTTTTTATACCGATGCTTGAGATCCCAAGACTCTCAAGTATTCTTGTTGCCACGCAGCCATCCTCACATACGAGCGATAGGAGTAAATGCTCGCTTCCGACAAATCGTTGACTTAAGGCGGATGCCTTTTTTGAGGCGTTGTTGATAATTGACTTAAGGCTTGGGGTAAGCTCGATATCCGATATGGGACGGGAACTGATATCGCCGTTCAATGCATTTATTTTTTTAGCAACGGACACCTCGTCTGCTCCGCGTGACTTCAGTATTTCTGACGCGATGCAGCCCTGGGTTTTGATGATTCCAAGGAGCAGATGCTCCGTGCCGACATATGAATGTCCGAGATCCCTTGAAATGCTGTTTGTTTTTGAAAGAATGCTTTGCGCCTTTGGTGTGAATTTTACTGCCATTTTTATCTCCGAATTTTAATTTATGTAGCTATAAGAGCATTCCTTTCGGGAAGTGAATTTATTTGTCTGCGCACCTGTGCGGCACGCTCGCGATCAAGCTCAGATCTGCAGGTGATACGCTCCCGCGAGCCTGCAAGCAGTGAGAATGAAAGGGAATCGAACATAATACTATTCAGCGATGACGGAGACACGGACTTTGTAAGCTTTCCGTCACATCCTGCCGAGAGACACAGGCGAATCTCCGAGATAAGAGAAATAAGCTCTGCTTCAGTGAGTGAGTTGGAATACGCGAGCATGCCCAAAGCACGCGAGCCTCTCTCGGCAATATTAAAAGTTTTGTCCGTTCCCAGCGTCTTTAATTCTTCTTTTTCAAGAGAAGCTATATCAAGCATCAATTTTTCAAATATTTCAACCGACCTGAACTCGTCCGCGGACATGGGCGGCGAATATGTCATAATAAATATATCTCCTGCGGCATCCTGCGAAAATAGCGGATACAAAGATATTCCGAGCTCGGACAATGAGTGGCAGATATATGGGATTTTGCCCGCGCGCAAGAGCAGAGGCAGGTAAAGAGCACAGCTTATCCTTATACCGCTGCCGCACATTACGGGGACGGGGGAGAGAAATCCAAATGACTCGTCGTATGCAAAGTCAAACTCGGAGTCAAGCAGCTCCTCCGCCGAGCTTGATATTTTATAGGCGTCACGCACAGATGCGCCGGGTAAAATAGCGTATATATTGATGAGATTTGTGCCGCCCACCGATATACTGAGACTGCATGGCTCGTTAAAGAAAATTGCCTTGTCATAGGGAAACGAGCAAAAATCCTGCTCCGCGTATTGCCGCTCACAATAAGACATCGCCGTATTTTTTGCTGATTTTTCTATTTTGCAGGTATGAAAACCATTCTTTTTGAGTATTGATTCCGCTCGAGCTATCACATCGGAAATCTGCTTTTGTCGATTGCCCGAGAAAAACAATCCAGACAGATTTCTGGTGTATGTGAACTTGGAGAAAAGTATATTTTCGGACATTTTTCCGTCAGTATTGAACCAAGACATATTATACCTCCTTATTTTACAGACTGAAGCTTGCGTATCTGATCCCGCAAGGACACCGCGCCCTCGTAGTTTTCCTGAGACAAAGCCTCACTGAGCCTTCTTTGAAGCTCGGATAAACTGCGTGAGCGCTCCTTTTCCGTCCGTATGCGACGGGGGATTTTATTTGAACAGAGCATATTTTTTTCAAGAATCGCCTTAGCGCATACGGGACACCCAAATTCTCCCGACGAGGTCATCTGCTCACAGGTTGTATTGCATGCCTCGCACACAAAATCCTTGTCACAGACAAGCCACGTATTTTTGGGGATCATGGGTTTATGTATGATACAGCTCTCGGGAGTGAAAAGCACGTTTGTCTCGACGTTATCCGATACGGAAGGTGAGTTGTTGAAGCTTGAGGCGCAAAAGGCGCAAAGAGAGTGATTGATGCCGCTCGTATCGGTAAAAAAGACCGTGGGCTTTTTATTCTTACATTTTTCGCAGAGCATTTTTTTGACCTTTCCTTTGATTTTTTATTGTTTTGCTTGTACAAAATATATTTTACAACAATCATAACAAAAAAATTGTCGCAAACTGTTGGAGGGCAAAAAAATTTTACACACGGCGAATTACTGATATTCATCAAAGAAATTTTAAGATTACATTGACAAAATGTGCTAAATAGGTTATAATAAACTTATAATTGGGGGAGAAGGTGAATTTTTCCTCAACAAAGTGGAATTTCAAAATCGGAGGCTTTTAAATGAACAAAAATTTGACAGTCGGAAATCAGAAAATTTCCTCACTTTTCGACGCGGGAACGTTTGTCCAGATCGGCGCATACATCAAAAGATGCGGCAGTGAAGAAACGTATGACGGCGTTATCTGCGGCTATGGCTCTGTTTCGGGCAAGCTTACCTTTGCGTTTGTGCAGGACAGCGACAGACTCAAAGGAGCGTTTGACTCCACGGGAGCAAAGAAGATCGAAATGCTTTATGAGATGGCAGTGAAGAACGGCGCGCCTGTGGTTGGCGTGTTTGATACTTCGGGTGCGGTCGTGCTTGACGGAAGCTCGGCACTCTCGGCTTACGGTAGATTTATGAGCTGCGTTGCCAAGGCATCGGGAATCATTCCTCAGATAGCTGTAATTGACGGAGCTTGCACGGGTATGGCGCTTGTGACTGCTTCAATGTTCGATATGGTGATCTCGGCAGGTGACAAGGCACAGACATATATCACCCCTGACTCCAAAAAGGACAAGGCAATAAAGATAGCAATAAAGGCAGATGACGAGGCGGACGCTTTTGCACGTGCAAGAGAGCTTGTTGAGATACTGCCCCAGAACAATAAGGATTCCGCTTGTATTATGAGCGGAGACGACGCGGGAAGAGCGGTAAGTGTTGACGGACTTACGGGCGCTGCTCTCATTTCCGCGATCTGCGACAACGGCAAGTTCGTTGAGCTTTACGGCAATATGGCGGAGTGCGTAACTACCGGTCTTGCATTCTTCGGCGGACAGCTCTGCGGTGTTGTCGCTTCAAACACCAATTCCAAAAAGGGCGGAAAGCTCTGCGGATGCGGAGCAAAGAAGGCGGCTGACCTGATAAGCTTCTGCGACAGATTCGCAATTCCCGTGCTTACACTGGTTGACTCCATAGGCTTTGCTGATTGTGAAAAGAGCGAGGCATTCGCGGCCCTCGCAGCTGCGTATGTAAATGCGACCACCGCCAAGGTAACGGTAGTAACGGGCAAAGCATACGGCGCATCCTTCACGCTTCTCGGCTCAAAGTCTGTTGGCGCGGATATTGCGTATGCGCTTGAGGGCGCAGTCATCAGTGTGATGGCTCCCGAGACCGCAGTGGCTTTCCTTATGAACGATGAGATAACCAAGGATAAGTCCAGAGCAGACGTAGAGGCAGAGTGGTGCGAGAAGTACGCGTCAGCGGAGCGCGCGGCAGAGAAGGGAGATATCGACGATATTATCCCCGAGGCAGAGCTTCGCGCAAGGATCTGCTCGGCACTCTATATGCTTGCGGTTAAGGCAGACACCACTCCTGAGCGCAAGTATGCGAGAACTCCTCTCTGATTATGGAGGTAAAAATGAAAAGAAGTAAGAAGATACGTATATTTGCATTTTTAACTGCAATTATCGTAATGCTTTTCAGCATTACGGCCTCCGCCGCTGAAAAGCTTGATCAGAATATACACGGCGGCGATATGTCCTTTGGTGAGCGTATGGAATACGCTCTGCAGGGAACGGTCACAGGCATGCTGATGGTATTTTCGGTGCTTGCGCTTCTTTGGGGAATCGTATCGCTTTCAAAGGTAGTTTTTTACGATCTTGCCAACAGAAGTAAGAAGGATAAGCCCAAGAGTAAAAAAGGCAAAAAGTCACCTGTAGAAGAGGTTAATGAAAAGGCTGAGCCTTCAACCCCCGCCGCTATCACACCCGAGCAGGACGACGGTGAGATAGCAGCAGTGATCACAGCGGCTATCGCTGCAATGCTTGACAGCGAAGAATACAAGAATGAATTTGTCGGCGGCTTCAGAGTAGTTTCCTTTAAGAGAAGCACAGAGCGCGCTTGGAATAAGAAATAATAGAAAGGGAAAAGGTTTATAAAATGAGAAGATTTAACGTAACCGTAAACGGTGTAACATATGACGTAGTTGTTGAAGAGGTAGGCAGTGCAACTCCTGCCGCAGCTCCCGTTGCTGCTCCCGCAGCAGCACCTGTCACAGCTCCTGCAGCATCCGCAGCGCCTAAGGCGGCAGCTCCCGCAGGCGCAGTTGCAGTAAAGGCGCCTATGCCCGGTACTATTATGAAGATCAACGTAAGCGCAGGTCAGGCAGTGAAGAAGGGTGACGTTCTTTGCGTTCTCGAGGCTATGAAGATGGAGAACGATATCTGCGCTCCCGAAGATGGTACAGTTGCATCTGTAAACGTACAGAAGGGCTCGTCAGTTGCATCCGAGGATGTTCTCGTAACTCTCAACTGATAGCAATTCCATATTAAAATTCAGAATTTTACGAAAGGAATTGTGTAGATGTCAGGCATCATAGAAACAATAAAGAATTTTATTGGAAGTATGGGCTTCAACTATATTTTTGGTGAGCAAAGCTTCAATGCGGACGGCAAATGGATGGGATGGCAGTATCTCGTTATGTATGTCATCGCCTTTGCGCTGATCTATCTTGCAATAGCCAAAAAGTTTGAGCCTCTGCTCCTTCTCCCGATTGCTATCGGTATGTTGCTTACCAACCTGCCGGGAGCAAATCTCTTCCACCTTGATATGTGGATTGACAACGAGGGCAAGCTGACCGTTCTTGAATCAATCAAGATGGTGCTCAGCGAGGGTGGATTCCTTGATCTGCTCTATATCGGTGTCAAGCTGGGAATATATCCGTGTATTATATTTATAGGTATCGGTGCGATGACCGACTTTACCCCTCTTATCGCAAACCCCAAGTATTTCCTTATTGGCGCGGGTGCGCAGCTTGGTGTATTCGTAGCATTCTCGGCGGCATTTGCCTCGGGATTCTACACCATCGGCCAGGCAGCATCAATCGGTATTATTGGCGGAGCGGACGGTCCTACGGCGATCCTTGTCACTAAAACACTCGGTCCCGCAATTCTCGGCGCTGTCGCTATCGCCGCATACTCTTATATGGCGCTTATTCCGATGATCCAGCCTCCCTTTATGAAGCTCTTTACAACAAAGAAGGAAAGACTCATAAAGATGGATAAGCTTCGTCCCGTATCCAGACTTGAAAAGCTTATTTTCCCCATTCTCGTAACTTTTGTCGTAGGTATTCTTGTACCCGACGCTCTGGCTCTTATCGGCTGCCTTATGTTCGGAAATATACTCAACGTATGCGGTGTTACTGAGCGACTCTCAAAGACCGTACAGAATGAGTTTATGAATATCGTCACTATCCTGCTCGGTATATCGGTAGGCGCAACTGCATCCGCGGCAAACTTTTTGAGCATACAGACAGTGGTTATTATTATCTGTGGTCTTGTAGCGTTCTGCATCTCGACCAGCGGAGGACTTATCACTGCAAAGATAATGAACTGGCTCTCGGGCGGAAAGATCAACCCCCTCATCGGTTCTGCGGGCGTATCCGCGGTTCCTATGGCGGCGAGAGTATCGCAGGTAGTAGGACAAAAGGAGGACCCTTCAAACTTCCTTCTTATGCACGCGATGGGACCCAACGTGGCAGGTGTTATAGGCTCTGCGGTATGTGCGGGCGTATTCCTGTCGTGGATCGGTTGATGACCGATAATTTTTCAGAAAGGTTTGGTTAATAAATAAATGGCACAGGTAAAAATTACCGAAACTGTACTCCGAGACTCGCATCAGTCACTCGTTGCTACGAGAATGACAACAGAGCAGATGCTTCCAATACTCGAGCAGATGGATAAGGTGGGCTACCACTCACTTGAAGCTTGGGGAGGAGCTACGTTTGACGCGTGTATGAGATTTCTCAACGAAGATCCTTGGGAAAGACTCCGCACCATTCGTGATCACGTAAAGGATACAAAGCTTCAGATGCTTTTCCGCGGACAGAACATTCTCGGCTACCGTCACTATTCTGATGACGTTGTTGAGTATTTTGTTCAGAAATCTATTGCAAACGGTATAGATATTATCCGTATATTCGACGCGCTCAATGATCCCAGAAACCTTAAGACCGCAATAAATGCAACAAAGCGCGAGGGCGGTCACGTTCAGGCGGCGTTCAGCTATACAACAGGTCCCGTTTACACGATGGATTATTATTCCGAATACGCCAAGAGACTTGAGGATATGGGCGCTGACTCAATCTGTATCAAGGATATGGCGGGACTTCTCAAACCCTACGACGCGTATGAGCTTGTAAAGACCTTGAAAGCAAGCACAGATCTTCCCATACAGCTTCATACACACTACACGGCAGGTCTTGCTTCTATGACGCTTCTTAAGGCTATTGAGGCAGGCGTTGATATTGTCGATACCGCAATTTCGCCTATGGCTATGGGTACCTCACAGCCTCCCACGGAGACACTTGTTGCGACACTCCAGGGAACACAGTACGATACAGGCATCAAGCTTGACGATCTTGACCCGATAACCAAGTACTTTACGCCTATTCGCGAGGAATATCTCGCAAGCGGACTTCTTAATCCCAAGGCGCTCAAGGTAGACGTAAACGCGCTTATCTATCAGGTCCCCGGCGGAATGCTCTCCAACCTTATGTCCCAGCTTAAGCAGGCAGGCAAGGAGGATAAGCTGACCGAGGTGCTTGAGGAGGTACCGCGAGTAAGAGCAGACGTAGGATACCCTCCGCTCGTAACCCCCTCGTCGCAGATAGTGGGTACGCAGGCGGTGTTCAACGTGCTTAACGGCGAAAGATATAAGATGGTCACAAAGGAATTCAAGGGCGTGGTACGCGGTGAGTACGGTAAGACTCCCGTCGCTATTGATCCCGAGTTTGTCAAGAAGATACTCGGCGAGGACGCAAAGGTTATAGACTACCGTCCCGCTGATGACCTCAAGCCTGAGCTTGACGAGCTTCGCGCAAAGATACCCGCAGGATATCTTGAACAGGACGAGGACGTGCTTTCATACGCGCTCTTCGAGCAGGTAGCGCTCAAGTTCTTTGAATACAGAAAGAATAAAAAATACGGTGTGGACAGTGCGGCAGATTCGTCTATCGGAGTACACAGCGTATAATCAAAAAAATCACCAAACGCAGAGTTTGGTGATTTTTTATCGCAAAAAACTTTTTGTTCATATTTATGACGAACCGCAATTTTGTTTGAATTGTCTTTTGAAGGGGGATAAATTGATAATAAATTGTAAATTGTGTGAGATATTATGTACTTTTTTACAAAAAAGCCGTTGACAAATTGGTGCTTTTGTATTATAATGAAGTGTATTTCGTTAGTCATTGTAATAAAACTGTTGTTGAAAATGCCCAATAAAAGTACACAATAAACTAACTGTCAGGACCTATATATACTGTTTTCGGAGATTTTTATGCCTCGATTTTTTGTAAGACAAAATCAAATAGCCGACGGCATAGTAAATATCGTCGGAGACGATGCGCACCATATATCACGCTCTTTGCGTATGGCGGTGGGTGAGTGTATCACGGTATCGGATATGCAGAAAAATGAATATGAGTGTGTACTCAAAGGATTTTCAGAGGGGCTTGTGACCGCGGAGATAATATCTCAGAAAAAGGCGGAGACCGAGCCGAATTTTCGCGCTCATCTTTATCAGGCACTCCCCAAGGGCGAGAAGCTTGATTACATAATTCAGAAGGCAGTTGAATGCGGTGTGAGCGAGATCACAACATTCCAAAGCGAGCGATGCATCGCAAAGGAAAAGGATCCCGATGGTAAAAAGCTCTCCCGCAGACAAAGAATTTCTCTTGAGGCTGCAAAACAGTCGGGGCGCGGAGTGGTCCCGCAGGTAAATCCTACGATCACTTACGAAAAAATGCTTGATGAGGCGATGCAGGCGGATATTGTCCTGTTTTGCTACGAAGGGGACGGGACCCTGCCGCTTGGTCAATTGATAAAGGACAAGCTCAGGGACAAGCCGCGTGAGGACTTAAGCATTTCGATCGTGATAGGAAGCGAGGGAGGATTTTCTATCCGAGAGGCACAGCAGGCGCGCGAGCGAGGTATGTCGCTGGCGGGGCTTGGAAAGAGAATACTGAGAACTGAGACTGCATCGGGCTTTGTGCTGAGTTGTCTCGTGTATGAATTTGAACTTTAATATTAAATCAATATAAGAAGGCTTGCAAATGCTTGCCGGGAAAGGAATTTTTATGTCGAACAGATTGTTCCAGAATGTAATTCATCAGATGAAAACCGCGGTTGACCGTGTTATCGGCGTTATTGACGAAAACGGTGTTATCGTTGCTTGCTCCGAGCTTGTAAAGATAGGCGAGGTAAAGCAGGGAGTGCGCGATGAGCTTATGTACTCCGCGGGTCACATAGTATCGGGTGGATATACATACCGTCCCATCACCGTGGGAACCAAGACAGAGTACATCGTTTTCATGGAGGGTGAGGACAAAATGGCAGAGAAAATGTCCAAGCTTTTGGCAGTTTCTCTCTCCAATATCAAAAATCTCTACGATGAGAAGTACGACAAGGGCTCGTTTATCAAGAATATTATCCTTGATAACATTCTCCCCAGCGATATTTACATCAAGTCCAAGGAGCTTCATTTCAACTCTGAGGAGCAGAGAATTGTATTCCTCATAAAATTCTTTGGCAAGACGGACGTTATGCCTTTTGAGATGCTTCAGAACATGTTCCCCGACAAGTCCAAGGACTACGTTATCAGCGTAGGTGAGCACGACATAGTGCTTGTTAAGGACATAAAGCCGGGCACTGATGCAAAGGATATCGAAAAGATAGCTACAAACATTTCCGATACACTTTCCTCCGAGTTCTATACAAAGGTAAATATCGGTGTATCTACAGTTGTTGACAATCTCAAAGACCTTGCAAGAGCATACAAGGAAGCTCAGGTAGCGCTCGAGGTTGGTAAGGTATTCGAGACGGAAAAGAACATAATAAGCTACGAAAATCTCGGTATCGGCAGACTTATCTATCAGCTCCCCACAACTCTCTGCGATATGTTCCTTCAGGAAGTGTTCAAGAAGGGAAGCCTTGAGTCTCTCGACCGTGAGACACTTATGACTATTCAGTGCTTCTTCGAGAATAACCTCAACGTCTCCGAGACGTCCAGAAAGCTTTTCGTACATAGAAATACACTTGTTTACAGACTTGAAAAGATAAGAAAGATTACAGGACTTGACCTCCGTGAGTTTGAGCATGCGATAACCTTCAAGGTTGCTCTTATGGTTAAGAAATATCTTTCCTCCAAGCCTACAAAATATTGATTTAGAGTAATAAAATTAAATAATTTTGGATAATATAATCCTATCTGTCAAGCGAAGCGTCCACACATCTTTGGGCGTTTCGCTTGATATTGTGTTATAGAAATAACACCCCATCAAAAAGCGAAAGGTTTGGTAGATTAATGGAAAAATATACCTACACCGTGTCGAGAATAATGACAGGTCAGGATGAAGAAAAAGTAAGCTCCATTGTAAGATCGTGCATCGACGTTGAGACAGTTCAGGCGTCGGCAGAGACATCCAGCGTTTGCTTTTCAGTAAAGGACAAGACGATCTCCAAATCGGAGATAGAGAGAAAACTTTCCTATGCGCTTGGGTCGAGCGGATATGAGCTTATTCTCCCCGAGGGAGTGACTACATTCGTACCCTCAAAGCAGAGCAAAGGAAAAACGCCGCGCACATTGTCGCTCACAACGGCTATTATTCTTGCCGCGGCAGTCGGACTCTTCTGTATAATGATAACCTTCGGTATATGCTCAAGACATATGACAGGGGCGGTCAACAACAAAACCCCCGAGTATCTGAATGATCTTTCAGCGCTTGACAAGTTCTTCCGTGAGTATTCATATGACGGAATTGACGACGAGAAATTTGGCGAGCATCTGCTTGACGCATATGTAGACTTCAGCGGTGATATTTACGCGGAGTATTACACCGAGGAGGAGCTTGAGGCACTCACGCAGGATATGACGGGCGAATTTGTCGGAGTAGGCATCGGCGTTGTAGAAAGTACGTTCACGCTCAACGGACAGACCGTAAGCGCAATACAGATAGTTTCGGTTTATGAAAATTCCTCTGCAGAGGAAGCAGGCATTCTTGTTGGAGATATGATAACTCATATCGGTATCGGAGAGGATGCGGAAAGCGTGACGGACCTTGGATATAACGCGGCTCTTGATAAGCTCGCGGGCAAAGAGGGAACAAAGGCAAAGTTCACAGTTCACAGAAAAAATGAAGCAGGTGAATATGAGCCTATAGAGTATAACATAACTCGCAAAAAGGTCGTGACAATATCCGTTAAGGGCAAGGTTTGCGAAACCGACGAAAAGGTAGGCATCATAAGCATATCCGGATTTGACTATACCACACCCACGCAGTTCTGCGAAGCAGTGGATAGCTTAACAGAGGCAGGCTGCGAGTATTTCATAATAGACCTTAGAAACAATCCCGGCGGATACGTTGAGTCCATCGTCTCGGTAGTTTCATATTTTCTCGATGAAGGCGACCTTGTAATGACCGTTGAGGACAGAGATGGTAAGGTCACGGAAAAATATACCGTAAAGGAACGCTCAAACGATCAGTTCACTATCAAAAAAGAAGATATAGGAAAATACAAGGGTATGAAGCTTGCAGTTCTCGTAAATGAGAATACGGCAAGCGCCGCGGAGCTTTTCACCGCGACTGTGAGAGATTATTCTCTTGGTACAATAGTTGGTGTCAAGACGTACGGCAAGGGCTGTATGCAGCGCACGTATTATCTTGATAACTACGGACTTAAGGGCGCGCTTAAGCTCACAACAAACCTCTATTTTTCAAAGAGCCACGAATCCTATCACGGTGTGGGCATAATTCCCGATATCGAGATCCAGCTCTCTGACGAGGCAAAGGAATACGGCACATCGCCCATTCCTCACTACAAGGATAATCAATTGCAGAGTGCTATTGAAAATCTGAAACAAAACTAAAAATAAAACAAACATATATAAAAGGAGAATTTTATCATGGCAGAGAAGCAGTTATATACGCCCGAGGGCTACAAGGAGCTTACAGACGAGCTTGATTACCGTAAGTCCGTAAAGAGAGAGGAGATCAAGGAGGCTATCGCTACCGCGCGTTCCTTCGGTGACCTTTCCGAGAACTCCGAGTATGACGAGGCAAGAAATCAGCAGGCAGAAAACGAAGCAAAAATAAAGGAGCTTGAGGCACTTATCGAGAATGCAGCAATCGTTGATGAGTCCAAGATAGACACAAAGGTAGTTTCTCTCGGCTCTACTGTAATCGTTCTTGACGTTGAAGAGGACGAGGAGATAAAGTATAGCATCGTTGGTTCCAACGAGGCAAATCCTCTTGAGGGCAAGATCTCTGACCGTTCACCCGTTGGAAGCGCGCTTATGGGCGCACGCGCGGGACAGACTGTCAGCGTGACTACACCTGTTGGAGTTTACGAGCTTAAGATAGTTGACGTATATAGAGCGGGTAAGAGCGACAATTGAGATTTGACCCAAAAATAACAAAGGGGTCGTGAAAATGGATCAGAATAAAGAAAACGTAGTAGATGACAAGCTCGATGGCGATAACGTGAGCGTCACGAGTAAAAGCAAGCTGCTCTCAAAGCTTGACAATTTCTGGTTTCACTACAAATGGGGAATTATTATAGGTGCCTTTTTTTTGGTGGTGCTTATAGTCGGTCTTGTGCAGATCTTCAATCGCACCGAAATCGACGCGGCGGTGACGTTTGCCGGACCTGCCTACATATCTCCAAACCAGTGTGCGGAAATTGAGACAGAGCTTGGCAAGATAATTCCCGAGGACTACACGGGCGACGGAAATAAGAACGTTAAGTTCAGTAATTACACCATATATTATGAAAACGATCTTATTGGTGTGGATCCCTCTCAGATCGATCTCTCGCAGAACACTACAAATAAGAGCAACTACGACGACTACGTCTCGTCCGGTGAATGCTCGATCTATTTTGTGAGCGGCGAGTTATACAAAAATTTTGTAACTCACGAAAGACTACAGTCTATGAGAGACCTGTTTGGGGATGAGCTGCCCGAAGGAATGCTCGGGGACGGTTATGGCGTGCGCTTGGGCGATCTGCCGATATATGAGCTTGATGCCTTCAAGGTAATGCCCGCGGACACGTATATTTGTCTTTTGAAACCGTATATATACGGCGAAAGCTCAAAGGCTGACACATATGCCGAGATGATTGAGTGCTACAAAGCAATAATCAATTTCGGACAGTAAAAAAAATGAAGCGATTTTTATCGCTTCATTTTTTGTAATCACCTAAAATTCACCAAAACATTTCTTGTTTGCCGTATTCAGTTAATACGGTGTTAATTATTTAGTGATAAAATTTATTATACAAGGCTATGATAATATTTGAAATGATATAGGATATATCGGAGGGTAAAAAAAGACAATGGGAAAATTCAAGGAAAAGATCTATAGATTCATGTACGGAAGATACGGCACAGACCAGCTCTACAATTTTATAAGTGTGCTAATTCTTATCAGCCTGGCGCTTGAATGGATACTCAGTTTTTTTATAGGAAAGTATCTTGTTGGCGCAATAATCCTTTATGCAATAATTACACTTAATCTTGTGCTTATAGTCTGGTCTGTATTCAGATGCTTTTCAAGAAACATCTACAAGCGCAGACGTGAAAACGAAATATATCTCAAGGCGCGTTCAGCGGTTAAGAGATTTTTCACGGGCAATACGTCCACAAAGACTAAAAGAGGACCCAAGGACGGCGCAGGGTATATCTACCGTGATTGCACCAAATGCGGAAATACTCTCCGCTTGCCATATAAGGCGGGTAAGAATGCGGTAAGATGTCCCAAATGCTCCCACCGCTTTTTCGTAAAGGCAAAGAAAATGAAATAAGACAATACTCCCCGATACATGTCGGGGAGTATTCAGAATTTGAGATATGACTAAAAAGACAGTAATTAAGATCATTATAATATCGGTTGCCGTCTTGCTTGTGCTGGCTCTGTGCGGGGTCGGGATATATATTTTCCGAGACAGACTGATTGAGGATGATATTGTTTCCCAAGCCATTGAGGACGGAGAGATAGTCCTGCATTTCATTGACGTGGGGCAGGCAGACTGCATTCTGATAATGACACCTGAGGGAAACATGCTTGTTGACTCGGGAACAAACAGCTCCGAGGCGAAGCTCAAAAGTTATCTGTACGACCTCGATATTGAGTCCTTTGAATATCTTGTCCTGACACATCCGCACGACGACCATATAGGCGGCGCGGATATGATAGTCAAGGAGTTTGACGTTGAAAACGTGATAATGACCGACGCCGACGAGGATATTGATATGTATATATCGCTTCTGTCACTCATAGAGGACAGAGATATAAATCTTATTGAGGCAGTATCCGGCGAGAGCTTCTATGTTGGCGATTGCAAAAGCACGATAATCGCGCCAAATAAGGATTATGAGGAATACGACGAGGTGAACAGCACAAGCGTCGTGCTCAAATGTGAATTTGGCGAATGCTCGGTGATACTTACGGGTGACGCGGAGACCGACTCCGAGGCAGAAATGATAGAGGAATACGGAGACTTTCTCGACTGCGACATATTAAAGCTCGGACATCACGGCTCAAAGACCTCAAGCTCATATAGATTTTTGGAAATAACCTCACCCGAATACGCCATAGCCTGCTGCGGCAAGGACAACACCTACGGACATCCCGCCGCCGAGGTGGTTTACAGACTTAATTTGTTTGGAATACAGCTACTTCGCACCGACAAAGAGGGAAGCATAATCTTTACCTGCAACGGCGAGGAGTTTGAATACGTGGATTAAAAAAGGACTGCATATGCAGTCCTTTTTTACTTACTGATCCGATGCGGGAGCGGCAATCTGCGGAGCTGAAAGCTCGGGAGCTTTCAGAACTATCTTGGGATATTCTCCGTGTCTCACGCAGCCCTCGGTTATAATTACCTCGTCTATATCGTCGCGGGAGGGTACGTCGTACATTATTTTTGTCATAAACGACTCCATGATGGAACGAAGTCCGCGCGCGCCTGTGTGTCGCTCGGTTGCAAGGGAAGCAATAGCCGTGAGCGCATCGTCATCAAACGAGAGCTTCACACCGTCCATCTTAAAGAGTTTGACATATTGCTTTATAATAGCGTTTTTAGGCTCCTTGAGTATCTTTACGAGCGCGTCGTTGTCAAGCTCGGAGAGGGAAACAATCACGGGAAGTCTGCCCACAAGCTCGGGGATAAGACCGAACTTTACTATATCGTGAGCCGTGACGTCCTTGTATATTTCTGTGTTCTCCTTGGACGTGACAGGGCTGCCAAAGCCGATAGTGTTTCCGCCCTTGCGCTTGCCGATGACCTTGTCAAGTCCGTCAAACGCGCCGCCGCATATAAAGAGAATATTCTCGGTGTTTATCTTGATAAACTCCTGCGTAGGATGCTTGCGTCCGCCCTGAGGGGGAACGTTTGCCTCCGTGCCCTCAAGTATCTTGAGGAGTGCCTGCTGAACGCCCTCGCCCGATACGTCGCGGGTGATGGAGCGGTTCTCACTCTTACGGGAGATCTTATCTATCTCGTCGATATATATAATTCCTTTTTCCGCAAGCTCAATGTCGTAGTCAGCAGCCTGAATGAGACGGAGAAGTATATTTTCAACGTCCTCGCCCACGTATCCTGCCTCGGTGAGAGTTGTCGCGTCGGCAATCGCAAAGGGAACCTTGAGTGTTTTTGCGAGAGTCTGCGCAAGATATGTCTTACCAACACCCGTAGGTCCAAGCAAAAGCACGTTGCTCTTTTGTATCTCAACGTCGTGCTCCTCGGGTTGAGTCTTTACGCGTCTTCTTCTGCGAGAGCCTGACTCGGACTTGTTCAGTATTCTCTTGTAGTGGTTGTATACTGCTACCGAGAGGGCAATTTTCGCCTCGTCCTGACCGATAACGTACTCGTCAAGAGTCTCCTTTATCTGCATAGGCTTGGGGAGAGTTTCAAATGAGAGCTCGTGAGTCGCGTGTGTCGCGGTTGACTCGTATATCAGCTCCGAGCAAGCCTCAACGCAAAAGTCGCATATATATACCCCCGACGTGGAGGGGATAAGAAAGTTTACCTGATTTTCATTTTGTCCGCAAAAAGAACAGTATCTCAGAGTTGAGCTGTGCGGAGTACGATTGTTTTCAGATGCCATGTCGTGACCTTTCAAAAAATTATTCGTGCTTGTCGAGTATGCGGTCGATGATACCGTACTCAAGAGCTTCCTGTGCGGTCATAAAGTAGTCTCTGTCGGTGTCCTTTTCGATCTGCTTGATAGATTTGCCCGTGTTCTCGGAGAGGATCTTATTGAGCATATCGCGTGTACGGAGGATAAGCTCTGCACGGATCTTGATGTCCGATGCCTGACCCTGCGCACCGCCAAGAGGCTGGTGTATCATGATCTCACTGTGGGGGAGAGCGATTCGCTTGCCCTTAGTACCCGCGGAAAGGAGGAACGCACCCATGCTTGCCGCCATACCTATACAGATAGTGGATACGTCACACTTGATATACTGCATAGTGTCGTAAATAGCCATACCCGCAGTAACTGATCCGCCGGGGCTGTTGATATAAAAGCAAATGTCCTTTGTAGGATCCTGCGCCTCAAGGAAAAGCATCTGCGCGACGACAAGAGAAGCTGTCGCGTCGTTAACCTCGTCGGACAAGAATATAATTCTGTCATTGAGCAAGCGGGAGAAAATATCGTATGAGCGCTCACCACGTCCCGTCTGTTCGATTACCATAGGAACGAGCGCATTTTTCATATTATAAAGATCCATTATAACTCTGCCTTTCTGAATATATTTGTGTGTAATTGTGCCGTACTTAACACGGGTCGCTCGCCGATGTGTCAAGTACGGCACTGATTTTTTGAAATTAAGCCTTGATAACTGCGCTGTCCTTTACAAGCTTCATAGCCTTTCTTACGGAAACGTCAGCCTTTACCATAGAGGGTTCAACGAATTCCTTGAGCTGCTCAACGTCCATGTTGTAGTTGGAAGCGAGGAGTCCAAACTCTGCCTCAAGCTCATCCTCAGTTACCTCAATAGCCTCAACGGAAGCGATGGTCTCAAGAGCGAGTCTTGCCTTGACCTGCTTTTCAGCCTGGGGACGAAGCTGCTCGCGGAGAGCCTCAAGGGTAAGACCTGTGTACTTGAAGTACATCTGGAGGTCAAGACCGCTCTGACGGAGTCTGTTGTCGTAGTCGCGAACGAAGTTCTCGGTTTCAGCTACGAACATAGCCTCGGGAATGTCAGCCTCGAGCTTTTCGATAAGCACGTTGAGAAGTGACTCCTCAAGATTTGCCTCTGCTGCGCTCTCGTGTCTCTTCTGGATTTTAGCCTTCATATCCTCGCGGTATTCAGCAAATGTATCGAATTCGGAAACGTCCTTTGCGAAATCGTCGTCAAGCTCGGGAAGCTCGATCTTCTCGATGGACTTGATGGTTACCTTAAATACAGCGGGCTTGCCTGCAAGCTCCTCTGCGTGATATTCCTCGGGGAAGGTAACGTTAACGTCAAACTCCTCACCGATCACATGTCCTGCAACCTGCTCCTCAAAGCCGGGGATGAAGGAGCCGGAACCGAGCTTGAGGGAATAATCCTCGCCCTTACCGCCTTCAAACGCAACACCGTCAACAAATCCCTCGAAATCAATCTTTGTTACGTTGCCCATCTCAGCAGCGGCGTCTGTAACCTCGATCTCACGGGAATTTCTTTCTCTTACTATGTTTATTTCCTTGTCGATCTCCTCGTCAGTTACCTCAACTGTATCCTTTTCAACCTCGATACCCTTGTAACCCTCGATCTTGCACTCGGGCTTTACGGGAACGATAGCGGAGAGAACAAGACCGTTCTCATCAATGGAAACAACGTCGATATCAGGCTGACCAACAGGCTCGATACCGGCTTCTTTAAGAGCAGCCTCGTAGTTTTCGGGAATGAGGTCGTTTATAGCATCCTCATAGAAAACGCCTGCGCCGTACATCTTCTCGATCATAGCGCGGGGAGCCTTACCGGGTCTGAAACCGGGAACGGAGATCTTCTTTACCTGCTTACGGTAAACCTTTTCAACAGCAGCGTCGAATACGGACTTTTCAACAGAGAACTCTATCTTTACCGTGCTCTTTTCTGCCTTTTCAGACTTCAACAAATTCATTTTGAATTCCTCCAAATTTTTATCTAATATATTTTTTTCAAATTTGCGGCAATTTTTGCCGATAAATAGTACGCTTCAAAAAAGCATACAATATATTGTATATTTTTTTGTGACTTTTGTCAATAGTTTTTTAGATTTTTAATGGATAAAAACTTAAAAAATCCGACGACGTGATGGTAAATTTTATGTTTTCAAATTCTAACGTAAGAGGAGTTGCGTAAGAATTGTGAATGTGGCCGTAATAGCAACGCTCTATTTTGTATTCGTGCAGAATATCAACAAGCTCGCGCATTACAAAATCTCCCCAGATGGGAGGGAAGTGCAGGAAAACGAGAATGGGCAGCTTATCTCCACCCGCCTCAATGTGAGACTTTTGTAGCGACACTGCTGCGTCAAGACTCATACGGAGTCTGATGCATTCGCGGTTAAGTATCTTTGCGTAATCGGCGTTGTTTTGGGAGATCTGCTTTGACTCATCGGGAAACCAACCGCGTGTTCCGCAAATTATTCTGTCCTCTACAATATATGCGTTGTTGTGGAGAATGTACAAAGAATCAAGTCCGTGCGCGGAGAAGAAATCCGTCATTTTCTTGCCCGTAGTCCACCAGAAATCGTGGTTGCCCTTGCCAAGAAGTTTTTTGCCGTTTAGTGAATCTATATATTTGAGATCGGCAAGTGCGCCGTCAAGATCCATAGCCCACGAAATATCACCGGGGATTATAACCGTGTCGTTTTCCGAGACTATTGAATTCCAATTTTTCGGGATCTTTTCCATATAATCCCGCCATCTTAATCCGAAGATCTCCATAGACTTGTTTGTACTCAAGTCTGTGGAAAGGTGAAGATCGGACATAACAAATAAAGACATACAATACCTCGATAATGAATAATAAAATCTCTGTTTGTAAATAATATAGGTGTCGGCACGACGTGCCGTCCATATTTCCATAATACGAAAGGAATGGTAAAAACTAATGAATCAGGATAAAAACGGATGCAAGCACATCAAAGGTATCAATTGCTCGGTTAAGAGCTGCTATTACCACGACGGAGAGACCTACTGTACAGCAGAGCAGATCGCGGTAGCGCCCGAGAGCGCAAAGTCCTCATCCGAGACAGCTTGCGCAACATTCAAGCCCCACGATTGCGATAGCTGCAGATAAATAGGGCTTGCTGTCAGGCAAAATTATCTTATGTCGCACGCTTGGGCGTGCGACATTTTTTTATTTTTCAATAAACGCAAATACCTCGTCAAGCATATTCTCATGCTTAATGGTAGTAGTAAATCTTACTCGTCTTTCCGCAAGATTGCGCAAAGGATAGGATATCTCTGTACCCGAGATCTCGGAAAGGATCTCCAGAGCCTTGAGCGCATCCGTGGGAGTGTTGCCTGTAATGGACTTAAGTACGTCTGCTGCAAACTTATACGGGCTTGCGGTGGATGCGACTACCATGGGTGTTTTGTCACCTGTATCACTGATATACTGATGAGCGCAGGACAGTGCAACCGCGGTGTGAGTATCCGAAAGATACGAGTGGTTTTTGAAATAATCCTTAATAGTTGCTGCGGTCATTTCCTCATCCGCATAGTATCCCTTGAAGTTTTCGGAAATAGTGGCGAGGACCTCAGGGTCGACTGTGTATGCGCCCTCGGTGTTTAGCTGCTTCATGTATGCCGCAGTCTTTTCCGCGCCTGCGCAGAAGTAGAGAAGTCTCTCAAGGTTCGAGGAAATAAGAATATCCATAGAGGGAGACATCGTGCAGTGGAATTTGCGGTTTCTGTTATATGTTCCCGTGTTCAAAAATTCGGTCAGCACGTTATTGCGGTTTGATGCGCAGATAAACTTATCAATAGGGAGTCCCATAAGCTTTGACAGATACGAGGCGAAAATATTGCCGAAATTACCCGTGGGTACACATACGTTTATCTTGTCACCCATCTGGATTTTTCCTTCATTGATAAGGTCGCAGTAAGCCGAGACGTAATAAACTATCTGAGGCGCGAGTCTGCCCCAGTTTATCGAGTTTGCGCTGGAGAAGAAATAGCCCTTCTCGTTCATTTTTTCAGCGGCGTCCCTATCCGAGAAGATGACCTTAACGCCCGTCTGAGCATCGTCAAAATTGCCTTCAATAGCGCATACGTTCACATTAGAGCCTGTTTGAGTAGCCATCTGAAGCTTCTGCACGCGGCTGACACCGTCAACGGGGTAGAACACCATGATCTTTATCTTATCAACGTCCTTGTAGCCCTCAAGCGCAGCCTTGCCGGTATCGCCCGAGGTTGCCACGAGGATAAGAGCCGTTCTGTCCTCACCCGTTTTTGTGAGCGCGCGAGAGAGAAGTCGGGGCATTATCTGAAGTGCCATATCCTTGAATGCGGCAGTAGGTCCGTGCCACAGCTCCAGAGAATAGATATTGTCATTTACGTTTCTGAGCGGAGCGGCACCTCCGGGGAAGCCTTCCTCGGAATATACGGTCTTACAGTCGCAGAGAAGCTCGTCATACGTGTAGTCAGAGAGATATTTTGAAAGAATAGTCGCGGCTCTTTCGGGATATGACATAGAGCAAAGCGCGTCTATTTCGTTATTCGTGAGTGTGGGAATGGACTCGGGCACGAAAAGACCTCCGTCCTCTGCGAGTCCTTGCTTGATGATTTGTGCCGCCGAATATTTCTTTTCGGACAGGTCACGGGTGCTTTGATAGTTCATTTTTATGTACTCCGATCAATGAATTGCTGTGTTAGTGTTGCTTTCGGCCTCTCGCGTCGAAAGCATTTCTTATATGGTTGATATTTAATATCTGTGGGGGAGTCGCGCGACTGTCACCCACGTGCTGTAAAAAGACCTCGATGACGTCGATTCGCGGTTGTTTTATCGTTGGATTGGCTTTAAGATAGTCGTAGGTAGCTCGCAGGGTGTCCGTGCGCTTCTTGTGTGTGACGGCGCGCCCGGGATTTCCGTAATCGCTTGATTCGGGGTGCAGGCACGAGCGTGTTTTTACCTCAACGAATACGAGATAATACTTGTCCTCCGCGATAATATCAAGCTCGTGACGACCGAATTTCACGTTGCGCCCGACTATTTTGTAGCCATCTTTTTCAAGGAAATCAACAGCGACGTCCTCGCCAAATCTTCCGAGAAAAAGATTTTTTGCCTCGTCATTTATAAAAGTGTTGCTCATTATTTTTCGTCCAGAAAGCGAATGAATTTTGTTCTGTGAATAGGTGAGGGACCGTACTTGCGGAGAGCCTCCATGTGTGCCTTTGTGCCGTAGCCCTTGTGCTTTGCTATCTCGTACTGAGGATATTGAGCATCAAGATCAATACACATTCTGTCTCGTGTGACTTTCGCAAGAATTGATGCCGCGGCAATATTCATAGACCTTGAATCCCCCTTGACGACCGCCATAGCGGGAATCTGAAAATCCCTTGCTATGTTACCGTCGATAATTGCGAAATCAGCCTTTACGGACAATCCGTCAATAGCTCGCCTCATAGCGAGCAGATCAGCCTCAAGAATATTGAGCTTGTTTATCTCCTCAACTGATGCCTCCGCGATGCAGTAGGCTACCGCAGACTCGCAGATAATATCAAATAGTGCCTCGCGCTTTTTTTCAGTGAGCTTTTTGGAGTCGTTCAGACCTTCAATGAAAAGCCCGTCGGGGAGAATGCACGCCGCCGCAACCACGGGACCGCAAAGCGGACCTCTGCCTGCCTCGTCAACTCCGCATATATTTTTATAGCCTTTAAGCGAAAGCTCCTGTTCAATGGAATAATCAGGCATATCAGTACCTCAAATCTTAAATTCTGTCAAGTGTTATACGTCCAAGCTTTGATGAGCGGAGCTCGTCAAGCAGCATATCCGCAGTTCTTTCGGTGTTTATCTCACCGCCCGAAATAAGAAATCCTCGCTTTTTGCCTATAAGGCAAAGAAGCTCGTAATCGTCAAGTCCCTCAAATACCTCGGGAGAGCCAAGCTTATATCTTTCGCAAAGACGCTCGGGGTAAAGGGTTCTCATTCTGTTGCAAAGTGTCATAGCGAGAGACTCAATGTCAAGAATGTCGTCTTTTACAGCTCCCGTAAGAGCAAGGTTTTCACCAACGAGCTTGTCCTCAAACTTAGGCCAGAGAATACCCGGCATATCCAGAAGGTCAATGCCGATTCCGGTGGATACCCACTGCTTATCGCGAGTCACACCCGGACGGTTTTCAACCTTTGCCTTTTTGCCACCCGATAGCTTGTTGATAAGTGTCGACTTTCCAACGTTGGGGATGCCAAGAACCATAGCGTAAAGTCTGCGGCCGGACATTCCTTTTTGCTCGTACCGTTCAAGCTTATCCTTGAGGATTTCCTTGACGGCAGGCAGGATCTTGTTCAGACCGTCACCGCTTATACAGTCTGCAAGAATACATCTTGTATTTTCATTGTTGTAATACTCACAAAATATTTTATTCTGCGCAGGGTCTGCAAGTGACGCCTTGTTGAGTATTATTATAGATGGCTTGTTTTCCTTCAGCTTTGTAATCTCGGGATTGCGGGAGGAGAGGGGAATACGGGCATCAAGAATTTCAATAACTATATCTACGTTCTTTAAGTTGTCCGAAATAAGTCTCCGTGTTTTCGCCATATGCCCGGGAAACCACTGTATCTGTTTTGAATCCATAATCTGTCCTTTTCAGTTGAATATTGTAAACGGAGATATTCTGAATATCACCTTGCCCATTATCTGCTGCTCGCGGATAAATCCAATGCTTGAATTTCTTGAATCGTCCGAGCCGTTGCGGTTGTCACCCATAACGAATACGCAGTCGTCAGGTACAGTAACCTTTAATGTTTTAGTATCTCTGTCAAAATTGGGATTTTGATATATTATACCGTATTCATATTTGCCCGTGTTCAGATAAACGTAGTCCTCATCAAGCTCTATGCCGTCAACATATACCTTACCCGTATTGAATTTTATTTCCACGGTCTGTCCCTCGGTTGCGATAACTCGCTTTACAAGCGGCTTTTCATGGACGTTGTTCTCGTAAAACACCACAATATCTCCACCCTTTGGGGAGTAGAAAAGGCTTGAAGTAAGCACCTTTTCCTGATTTTGCAGAGTATTGTTCATGGAGTTTCCGTCAACGACACACACTCTGAATGCAAAGCTGAACATAAGCAGGACGAAAAGCGTTGCAAACGCAAATATCTCAACGTATTCAACGACCGAGAGCAATTTCCGCTTGGTCTTTTCGTTGCTTTCGGAGTCATCTGTATCATCGGTGCATGTTGCTTGTGCAGCCTCGCTCTCCTCGGACTCGACTACCTCGTTCATTTCCTCGGAATTTTCATCCTCGGGCGAGGAATTCAACTTCTTATCTTCCAAAATAAAGCTTCCTTTTCAAAATTATTTTTCAATGAGCAGGTCCATAAGTGTATAGCCATGCTCTACGTAAAGTCCCGTTGTCGCCGCGCTCTCCTCGGAGAATATATCAACACCGTGCCTACTTTCTCTTGAGGAATATATCATAAAGGGAACGGGATCTATGGTATGTGTGCGCAGACGTGTGGGTGTGGGATGGTCGGGGAGTATCATTATTTTGTAATCCTCGCCGCAACCCTTGAGATACTCGTGTACGGGAGCGAGTATTTTTTTATCTATAAGCTCAATAGACAATATCTTGTTGTCGACCTCCGCTCTGTGACCGCACTCGTCGGGTCCCTCAACATGTATATACACGTAATCCTCTCCACGCGTAAAGGCATCTATTGCCGCCTGCGCTTTGCCGTCGTAATTTGTATGGACGTTTCCTGTCGCACCCTCAACGTCGATAGACTTCATTCCGGCGCAAAGACCTATACCTTTGATAAGATCGACCGCGGAAATTACCGCCGCGTCAAGTCCCCACTTGTCCTTGAAGGAGGGAAGAGCGGGCTTTTTGCCTGGGCTCCAGAGCCATATTGAGTTTGCGGGACGTAGACCGCGAGCGCGACGGGCCTCGTTTACTGGATGATGCTCAAGTATATCCCAGCTTGCGCGCATAAGATCGTAGAATATCTTTCCGTCCTCACCTGAGGGAAGGTAGTCCTTTATACACTGACCGAGAATGTCGTGAGGTCTCATAAAGTTATATGTATCGCAACCGCCCTTCCAGATTATGCAGTGGCGGTAGCTGACACCTGTATAGAATTTGCGGAAGTCTGTACCAAGCTTCTCATCAAGAGCTTTTATAAGCTGATCTGCCTCGGCAGTTGTTATCTCATCGGCACTGTGATCAAGCATGATCTTCTCGTCATATTCACCCTCATCGGAGAGTGTTACGACATTACAGCGGTACGCGACCTCGTCAGGCTGCATTTCAATTCCCATGCTCACCGCCTCAAGAGGGGAGCGGCCCTTGGAATACACCTTGGGATCAAACGAAAGAATTGCCATATTTGCGGTGTCGCTTTCGGGCACCATTCCGTTGGGGACGTTTGAAACCCTGCCAACCAAGGAGACCTTTGCGAGAGCATCCATATTAGGCTTGTCCGCCGCCTCCATAGGAGTTTTATTATTTAATACCGGGTTTTTTTCGTCTGCCATACCGTCGGGAATAAGTACGAGATATTTCATGATTTTGCGCCTTTCTGAAAAAACTGTGCCATTATATAAATATTCATTATATTATAACATATTTTTTAGAATTTAACAACACTCTTTCGCAATATTTTGAAGATTTTTTTGAGTTTTTTATGCTCCTTGATACAGATAATAATATACTGTATAAAAATCCGACAGACCCTCGGGTCTGTCGGATCATATTTATCTTCTGTACTTGTGTCTTGAGTATTTTGCTTTAACGAAAATTACAGCGCAGGGAACAAGCACCGCGGCGCTTATAAGGGTGATCACAAACGCTCGGCTCTTTATATACTCCGCCACCTTGTTTATCGCGGCGAGAATAGGATTTTGCTCGTAGCTGTCGGTAAGTATAAGGTCGCATTTGCCAACGCAGTATCCGTCGTAGTAGATCTTAAGCTCGCCAACTTTGTGTCCCGCCTCAACGGGAGCGTTAACCTTATTATAATAAAGGTCTACCTTGGGTGTCAGAAGTCCCTCGTGATAGGTGACCTCGGGCGGCAGATAAACGTTAAGATCGCTTGCGGTGACGTAAGAAGCCTGGTTATTTGAACCTGTAAGACCTATCTCGATAAGTCCTATTTCCTTGCCTTTTTTGAATAGCGTTATAGTCTGATACTCCGCAAGTGCCCAACGGATAAGCTTATTTGCCTCGGAATACGCGTATATTTTGCCGTCCGAGCTTTCCGTGCCGCCGAGCATAATACATAAATATTTCTGATCGTCGTCGGAGGCGACTGTTATAACGCTCCAACCGCCCGCCTCGCCCGAATATCCCGCGTTCATGCCGAGACATTTTTTGTTGTAATAGTCAGCGTTTGAATGCGAGCAAACAAGGTAATTTCGGTTATATATATAGTCACCGTCGCTGGTCTGAAGCTTATATGCGGAGCATATTTCCATATAAAGTGAGTTTTCGTAAGCCGCGAGCGCGATTTTAGCCGTGTCGCTTGCCGTTGTAACCATGGACGAGTTATCAGGGTAGCCTATAGGGTTCGTGTAATAGGTCTTTGACGCACCAAGCTCGTGAGCTCGCTTGTTCATAAGCGTGACGAAATTTTCCACGTTTCCGCCCACCGCGTGAGCGACTATGTAAGCAGCATCGTTGTAGCTGCCGCATATCGCCGCGAAGAGTAGGTCGGATATAAGCACGCTCTGACCTGTCAGAAAGCCGTACTGCACGCCGCTGACACCCGAAAGCATTTCTTTTGTGACCTGGATATGATCGTTTAGTCTGTCACCAAGCTTTTCGCAGGCAAGCAGACCCATCATGACCTTCGCGCTTGTTGACGTGTTAAGCTCAACAGTCTCGTTTTCAGCCTTTATCAGCTTGTCTGAGGTGATGTTGTAAAAATATACCGCACTCACACCCTCGATCTCGGGCGGCTCGGGCAGTCCTATATCCTCGGCATAAGCTTGGGTGAAAAAGCAGGGAAGAACGGTGAGCGAGCAGAGAATAAAGACTAATGAAAAAACAAGAATCTTCCTTATTTTCACAACGCCACCTCCACGCTCTCAAAGAAAGCCACAGCTGAGCTTGCATCGTTGTCTATTGCCTGTCTGAGCTCCTCAACGGAGCTGAACTTTTTCTCTTCTCGGAGAAGCTTGTAAAACTCAACCTTGAGATTTTGTCCGTATATGTCGCCCTTAAAATCAATTATATAGGTCTCGCAGTTTACCGCGTGGGAGTCACTTCCGTCGGTTATCGTCGGACGGATGCCAACATTTGAAACTCCGATATGTCTTACGCCGTCGGTTGTCGTGCAAACAGTAGCATAAATACCGTGCTTTGGAATTATACATTTTTCGTGAAATCGCTGGTTTGCGGTGGGAAATCCTATGCTTCCTCCAAGCTTCTTGCCTCCCGTGACGGGAGCGTTCAAAAAGTATGGTCTGCCAAGAAATTTATTTGCTGACTCCATGTCGCCTGAAGAAATAAATTCTCTTATTTTGGTTGAGCTTACGGTCACCCCGTCAAGCTGGATCTTATCAACTATCACGCAGCTTTTCTCCCCAAACGCCGCCTTTAGCATTGAGGGTTGACCCTCACGACGCTGACCAAATCTGAAATTAAATCCGCATACCGCGCCAATACAGCCAAGCTCATTTGCAAGATGGTCATTTATAAAGCTATCTGCAGGAATGTCACGGAATTTTGCAAAATCCGCAATTACGATAAAGTCTATGTCTTGCTCTAAAAAAAGATCAATTTTATCATTCTTCGACAGTAGTCTTTTTGGGGGAGCAGCAGAGAAGAACTCAAGCGGATTTTGCTCAAAGCACCACACTCCAACGTACGTCGCACCAACACGCTCGCGCAGATGCTTTGCAGAATCGAGCAAGGCAGCATGGGCTATGTGAATTCCGTCAAAATGGCCGAGAGCCAATACGCAGCTTGACACATCCGTCACGCTGTCCGAGAGAATTATCTCGTAGCCGTCTTTCTTAATTGTTCTCATTTTCGCCTGTTTTCAGATAATGTCTGACCATATCCTCAAGGAGAGTGTCACGGTCGATCTTGCCGATAAGATTGCGCGCGTTACCGTAATTTGCGACGTGAGTGGGATCCTCGGAGAGAAGAAAGCCTACTATTTGGGATACGGGATTGTATCCTCCAAGCTCAATGGAGCGGCTGACCTCAAGGATCACCTCGCGATACTCGTTTGCGGGAATGACAGCATCCTCCGTGTTTACTTTTTCCTCGGGCTCGGTGTTGAGCCTTCCTTTGATAGTTTCCAAAACCATGATTTCATTTCCTCATAAAGTGTATATATTATTATATTTATTATATCTTACGGCTATTTGATTGTCAAGCGAAATAAGAAAAAATTAAAATATTTTGCGACCAGATCCCATATTATTATACAAACAAATTATTTGGAGGCAAACGTGAAGATTGACGTTGGAATTGACGGCTGGCTTTTGCTTGTCGGCATAATTCTGTCCGAGAACAGAGCAGCGGGGCTGATATGTCTGATATGCGCAACTGTTCACGAGTTGGGGCATATTTTTGCGGCAAGGCTGATGAAAATTAAGCTCAAAAGGCTGACACTCGGATTTGCGGGAGCAAGAATATATCCCGACGATGAAGGAATGTCGTACAAAAAAGAGTTTTTTCTCTGTGCGGGAGGACCGATAGCCAATCTTTGCTTTGCTGCGATAGTTATAACAGTCGCATTTTTTTATCGAAAAAGCTCCTTGCTATCAACTGAGGCAATAATGACGCAGGCGCTTCTTATTCTTGACGGACAGAGCGGGGAATTTATCTCGGCTCTTTATCTCTGTGCCACAGTGTCTATGCTTCAGGCGGCGGTCAATCTTTTGTTTGTTGACGGACTTGACGGAGGCAGGATGCTTGTGGCTCTGATATCGCATTTTGGTAGCGCGCAGGCGGCTTACAGAGCAGAGAAGATATGCACGGCATTTTCCGCTGTATGGCTGTGGTTAGCTTCAGTTTATCTGCTGCTTCGGACAGGGAGCGGAATTGGAATATTCATCTCGGCGGGGTGTATGTTTGTGAAGATGTGCAATTCAACCACATCTACTTTTTTACCAATATTTATTGACAAGAAACTACAGTAGTGGTAAAATATATATAACAATTTTTATACGGATTAACGAGAAAGGGGAATAAACATGAAGAAGTTTTTCGCATTGTTGTCCATTTTGATATTTGTTTTTGCGCTTTCTTCGTGCATCGGTAATGACGCCGAGCAACCTTCTGAGAAAAATGAATCACAGCAATCTCCTGAGGAAAATGAATCTCAAAGATCTTCTAAGGGATTAGAATTTACCTTTGATGACAATAGCAAGAGTTATTCGGTAACAGGACTTGGTGATTGCGAAGATGACAAAGTGGTTATTCCAAGTAAACATTGCGGATATCCTGTGACAAATATTGCAGAGGGCGCGTTTGCTTCAGACGAAATTATATGTGTTGTAATTCCGGACTCGGTAACGCATATTGGTGAAATGGCGTTTATGAATTGCACTTCGCTTGAAAGCATAACGATTCCCCAATCCGTGACCGACATTGGAGCTCAAGCATTCTCAATGTGCGGCTCTCTGAAAAATTTGACTATTCCCGATTCTGTGACGAGTATTGATAGCAACGCATTCAAAGACTGTAATTTGCTGGAAAGTGTAGAAATATACAGTTCTATGACTCACCTTGGTGAGTATGTATTTGCAAATTGCACCTCGCTTATGGATTTAACGTTCCATGGTCCTGCACAAAGAATAGGCGACTATATGTTTAACAATTGCACCTCGCTTGCCAACGTAGAGCTCCCTGATTCCTTGAAGGACATTGGTAATCATACATTCGAAGGGTGCCAATCGCTGAAAAACATAATAATCCCAAATTTCGTGGAAAGCATAGGAGACTATGCATTCAATCAGTGTATTTCGCTGGAAAATGTGACTATCCCTGACTCTGTGACGAGTATAGGTGTCGGTGCATTTTTGGACTGTGCCTCTCTTAAAACCGCTATAATCGGCAACTCGGTTAAGTGTATTGATAAACAAACATTCGATTCCTGTACCTCGCTGACAAGCGTAACGCTCCCCGAGACCTTGACGTATATTGACAATTATGCATTCAAAGAGTGCACATCTCTTTCGAGCATAACAATTCCTGACTCCGTAGAAAAAATAGGTTATGGAGCTTTTAGCTCTTGCGGACTTAAAAGCATAACAATTCCCGATTCTATTACAAATATTGACGAGCAGGTGTTCCTTTCCTGTTACCATCTTACAAGCGTAACGATTCCCAATTCTGTAAAGAATATTTCCAAAGGAGCATTCTCAATTTGCGTATCTCTTGAAGACGTTTATTACAACGGTGACATTGATGAATGGATGAGTATAGTGTTTGAGGATTACGATTCAAACCCGCTGTGTAACGGTGCAAATTTATATATTAACGGAAACCTTATAACTGACTTAATAATACCCGATTCCGTCACGAGTGTTGGTCTGGCGGCTTTTATTGGATGTACCTCGATTGAGAGTGTGTCAATTCCGAATTCCGTGACGAATATAGGCAGAAAGGCTTTTAGTTTTTGTACTTCGCTTACAAGCATTACACTTCCTACCTCTATAAGTAGCATCAGTGAAGGGGCATTTTCCGATTGCACATCGCTTTCGAGCATAGCAATTCCCAATTCAGTAATCAGTATAGATAGCGATGCCTTTAGCAACTGTACCGCGCTTTCGAGCATTACCATGCCCAATTCAGTAGTATATATTAGGGGTTATGCCTTTAGCAGCTGTACCGCTCTGACAAGTATAACGATTCCCGATTCGGTAGTAGAGATTGGAGCGGGTGCTTTCTCACACTGTACATCTCTTGAAAGTATAGAAATCCCCAACTCCGTAAAGCATATTCGTGATAACGCATTTACAGATTGTACGTCGCTTGCGAGCATCGAAATTCCGAACTCAGTGACGAGTTTGGAATATTGTGCGTTCCAAAATTGCAACTCGTTGGTTAGCATCAATATTCCCGATTCTGTGACGAGCATAGAAGATTTTCTGTTCACGGATTGTACCTCGCTGAAAAGTATAATAATTCCCGATAGTGTGACAAGCATAGGTTATTTTTCATTTCATAATTGTACTTCACTAAAAAGCATAACAATACCCAAATCCGTGAAGAGTATCGGTAGCAATGCATTCAATGGATGCACGTCGCTTACTACGATCCGTTATGAGGGTGTGTCACAGCTTTGGAACGCTGTTAAAAAAGGTGACTGGTGGAATTTTAATATTCCGGCAACGAGTGTGATTTGCGCCGACGGAACAGTATCAATAAAATAGAGAAAATATGGACAGCGTTGTCCTTCAGCTCACCAACACAAAAGGGCAGTCGATAAAGTAATCTATCCCCGTGAGGGCGGGACTTGAACCTTCACCTGAAATCTGCGATTTCAGGCGATGGGTTCTGCGTTATCCTTCAGCCCACCAACACAAAAGGCACCCATTGGGTGCCTTTTGTGTTGGTGCGGATGAAGGGACT
>JAZQKI010000046.1:0-63770 GCA_045542075.1 Eubacteriales bacterium | reverse complement strand
TTGGAGCCGTGGCGTTCGTATTAGTATGCAAGTCTCATGAGCTTCTTTTTGTCCGAAATAAGAATACCTTTTCTCGTGACCTCGATCACACCGTCTGCGGCAAGGTGTCTGAGCATTCTCGTCACGACCTCGCGGGCTGTTCCGAGGTGGCGCGCGATGGTCTCGTGGGTCATATTCACGCTGTCCGTGCCGTTTGCCTGGGATTCTTCGAGCAGGAAAATGGCAAGGCGTTTGTCCATACTCATAAATACTATCTGTTGCATTATCCACATCACGTCAGAAAAACGGCTGACGGCGGTTTCAAGAGCATAATTTTTCACCTCAAGGTAGCGGTTGCTCACGTTGCCAAAGGCGGAAGCGCTAATGTGATAACAATCGCTTTCCTGTTCCGCATCCACGTACACGTCAAACGTCACGCTTTGCAGAACGCAGGAAGCGGAGAGCATACAGATGTCGCCCGGCGAAAGACGGTATAGGGTTATCTCCTTGCCATCCTCGGAAAGCATATATATGCGGAGCCTGCCCGAGCGCACAATGAAAAGTCCCGTGCAGCGCATATTATCGTGGACGGGTTGGGAACGGTCAAAGTGCCGTTCTGCCGTGCTTTCGCATAATAACTGCTTATCCGCCTCGGCAAGTACGCTCCAAAACGGGAAATAAGTCTCATAGAATTGTTCAAGTGGCATAGCTTTGGCTCCTTCCAAATGGCTTTTTTGTATTATATCATATTTTTATGGAATTTTCAATCGGGTACAAGCAAAAAAACCGACGGTAATACATATATCAATAAAACCGCACCTTTGTCGGTAGACAAAAGTGCGGTTTTTGAATGATGCTTGCCTTGGGGAAATGATATTGTTTTCGTCGCGTTTTTAGTCAGGCATCACATCATGGAGACACGAAATGGCGCAGAACAATATTTGCAGAGCAGATCTGCCGCAGCTATCCTAACGTATCAGGTCACGGATGCGTCGCTTGACAAAGTCTCCCCACATATATCACACTTGCCAAGGGCATTAGCCTTGGTGTGTCCTGTCGATGGCAGGATTACGGAGCTGACGGTTTTGCCGCAATATTTACATATATGTTTGATAGCGCCATTCTCGGTGCAGGTAGCATTTACAGTTGTTAAGGCGGTATCAAGGTGTGGGCAGGAGGCGATGCCCTCGCCATTTGTTTGAGTAGACCATTCAAGACCCAATATTGTGAAGCGGTCCTTGTTACCGTCTATGCCCGAGGGACAGTTGTTTACGACCTCAATAGTGAAATCTCCGACGACGGGGGTTTCAAGCACCCAATCGAGAGTCCAAACTGTATACTTATCATTCTTTTCGGCGGTTCTTTCAATCGTCTTCTTGTAGGTTTTTCCTGTGGAAAGCTCTGTTATGGTTACTGTGACAGACAGCTTTGTATCCGTGAATATTTTTGTGTATGAGAGCTTAAGCTCAAATATACCGCCGCTTAAGGTGGGGGAGGTAAGCTTTCCGGGGGCGGAGGTCTTACCGTTAAGACATACTGCCTTGTGCGTGTTGTCGGGACCTATTACAGGGTAGGCGGGGTTTATAATTGTAGATCCGCCAACCTGAATGGCGCAGTTTTCCGTTGTCCAGCCGTTTGTGGTCGTGAATGTTTTAGTGTAGCTTGCGTCTCCGCCGCTGCTCTGATCAGTAGTTATGGTGTTAAAGTCAGCCCTGTCCGTGGATACAATAGGAGCCTGGTAATTGGGATCTATCTCACCGCAAGCGCCGCAGACTCCGTTCTTATAATCGTGACCAAGCGCGGCGACCTCGTCGTCCCTATAGCTATCTCCGCAACCGCAGGTGTAGGTGGTGTAACCATCTTTTGTGCAGGTAGGGGCAGTAACGACGGGGTTATAGATGTGAGCGTGGGGAGGTATGTAATCGGGATCGGACTCGCCACAAATACCGCAGGCACCGTCTTCATAATCGTGACCGAGTGCTGCAATTTCGTCGTCCTTATAGCTGTCCCCGCAATCACATGTGTAGGTGGTGTAACCTTCTTCTGTGCAGGTAGGGGCAGTAACGACAGGGATATAAATGTGAGCGTGGGACGGTTTCTGATCGGGATCCGACTCGCCGCAAATAGTGCAGGCCCCGTCTTTATAATCGTGACCGAGCGCGGCGATCTCGTCGTCCATATAGCTGTCTCCGCAATCACAGGTGTATGTCGTGTAACCGTCCTTGGTGCAGGTAGGAGACGTCACAACGGGGCTATAGACGTGAGTGTGCGAAGCCCCATAATCAGGATCAGTCTCTCCGCAAGCACTACAAATGCCGTCTTCATATTTATGACCGATTGCGTCTATCGCGTTGTCTGTGTAGCTTTCTCCACAGGTGCAGGTGTGAGTTGTGTAGCCCGGCGCTGTGCATGTGGGAGGAGTTACGACGGAATTATAGCTATGAGTGTGCGAAGCCTCATAGTCGGGATCGGCTTCACCGCAGGCTTTGCAGACGCCGTTTTCATACGTATGACCGAGAGCGTCAATTACACTGTCCGTGTAAGTATCACCGCAGTGGCAGGTGTAGGTAGTGTGACCCGCTTCGGTGCACGTAGGTGAGGTCACGGCGGTCTCATAGGAGTGACCCCGGGGATTTCCCTCGGTCGCGCCGCACTCACACGTCTTGGGCGCGGTACACGTTGCGTCACTGAACACATGTGTATGCTTATTGTTGTCTTGAGAAGGTGCTTCGGTAGTACCACCGTTCTTGTTTGCGTTGTCGCACGCGGCAAAAATCAGAGATATTGAGAGGACAATCGCAAGCAGGATAAGAAGACGAAAATGCTTCATATTTACTGTTCCTTTTCTTTTTGTTTTAATTGATCTATTCTTTATTATAACATATACGGATCGCAAAGCCAATTAGCTAAATAGACAAAAAGACAGTGTTTTTTGTCTATTATATGGTTTAATAGATAGTTGACGGCGAAAAATCAAGAAATTTGTCGCTTATATGGCGAGGGCTTCAAGTTTCATTGTCCGCACCGCCGACGGAGGGGCTTTATTATGATCATCCATGTATATACAAAATAAGGGCATGGCACATCTGCGACAAGCAGATGCTCCATGCTCTCATTTTTTCTTTATAAAGAAATTCCCAGTTCCTGCATTTTTGACAGGATGGCTTTGTATGCGTCGTCGGGACTATTGATGCTCATAACCGCAGACTCAAAGGGACATATACCGTCGCCCGCGCGGTTGACCCCCTTACAGATCACGCAGGTGTATCCACCCGATATCAGTGTATTTTTTGCGTATGTAAGGTCACTCATTACTTTATTTTCGCGGAAAAATCCGACATCATTTCGCTTATTCTTATGTTCTGAGGGCATACCGCCTCACACGCCTTGCAACCAATACAAGCGGTGGGCTTTTTCTCGCTCTCAAAGGAGTTTATCTCCTCGGGCACCGCAAATCCTCCGTCAGCGCTCACGCCCTGATTATATAGCTTTATGATTTCGGGTATGTTGAGCTTTTTGGGGCAGTATGTGGTGCAGTAAGCACATGCCGTGCAGGGAAGGGTCTTTTTTGCTATCATCTCGTCCGCGATATTCAGAATAGCTGCCATTTCCTCATCGTTTAAGGGCTTTGAGGTTTTATAGGTCGCGATGTTTTCTACTATCTGCTGCTGATCTGACATGCCCGAAAGAGTCATAGTCACCGAGGGGATGCTCTGCACAAATCTGAATGCCCATTCGACCACGCTTGCGTCGGGACGCAGAGCCTTGAGAGTCTGCACGTGCTTTTCTTCAAGTGTGACGAGTCCGCCGCCGCGTACAGGCTCCATTACCCACACGGGAACATTGTATCTGTTCATCATCTCGACCTTTGCCTTGGCATTCTGGAAGCTCCAGTCGAACCAGTTTATCTGCAGCTGACAGAATTCGATATGCTCTCCGTATGCTGCCATAAATCGCTTCATTGTGGAGAGGCTTGAATGAGCCGAGAATCCGAGGTGACGTATGCGGCCCTTTTTCTTCTGCTCAACAAGGTAATCGCAGATACCGTGCTTGGGGTCCAGATAAGCGTCTATATTGGAATCGGTCACACAGTGGAAAAGGTAAAAGTCAAAATATTCGACCTGGCATTTTTTAAGCTGTGCCTCAAAGATCTCCTCGACCTTATCCATGTTGTCAAGATCATAGCCCGGGAATTTGCTTGCAAGATAGAAGCTGTCACGGGGGTAATCCTTGAGGATCTCGCCCATTACATTTTCCGACTCGCCGCCGTGATATCCCCAAGCGGTGTCAAAGTAGTTTATGCCGTTTTCAAATGCGTATGCGACCATTTTTTTAGTTGCATCGACATCGATGCTCTTATCCTCACGCATAGGGAGACGCATACATCCCATGCCGAGCGCGGAAAGACTAAGATCCTGAAACTGCTTATAAATCATATTTTTCTCCTGTATTTAATTGAATTTATGCAAAATTGCCTGCCTCTATATATTCGGCAAGAAGGTCACGCGCAAATACGTCGGCATCCCAACGCATGATCTCTGTGAGTCGGTTGGGGGCATAGGTTGACGTGTAGCTATCCACCACTATGTAATATGTCTTGTTGGATTCTATTTTGCTTGCGAGTCCGCCAACGTAAGAGACGTAATAATTTCTGTTTGACGTATTTATAAATTTATTGAGAAGGTCCGAGCCCTTGACAGAGCAGAGAACGAGCTGATTGTCAAACGGGAATATTGACTGAAGGGTAGAGTAGGTGACGTTTCCTGCTTGCAGCTCATAGGGGCTGCGAGCCTGGAAGAATCCGCCGCCCAGGACAATGTCATATTCGTCGCCCCAAAGCTCCTTGCCCTTCTTAAAGTAAAGGTCTGCGGCTGTCTGACACAGATACGAGCTGTTTCTATACGCGCGGTTGTATCCTACCACCCAGTCTCCAAGCGCTATCATATCGGCGTATTTTTCGCGGAGCTGCTCTACTATGCTATCGTCGGGGAGGTCAGAATATTCCGAGCTTGAGATAAATCTTGCGGTGTTGACGCTTGAGTTCGTGTTGGCAATGTTTATATCTATCTCAACGTGAGAGATTCCCTTATTGTCGCCGCCGTCCTGGAGGTGATATACTCCGTATGTGTCGCGGAGAACGTAGCTTTTATGTGTGTGTCCCTCAAATACAAGGTCAACGTATCCACCCTCTGAAAGCTCAATGTCGTAATAGGACGAGAGCTGGCTTGCGGAGATATCCGACGTTCCGCTCACGTTCTGTCCGTAGCCGTCGTGTATGGAATAAACTATGTAGTCTACACCCTCCGCGCGAAGTCTCTCGGATTCTGCTTTTACAAGCTCGGTAAGCTGATCGCCGACCTTGAAGTATATGCCTCCCGAATGATCGGGAGCGATAGAGGAGTGGCAGTCACCGATGGCGCCGATTATTCCTATCTGTGCGCCTCCGCGCTCAACCACAACGGACGGGACGCAGTAGTCCGCAAGGGTGTTATCACTTCGCTCGTAAATATTTATGGCGAGGAAGGGGAAATTTGCGATCTCTAAATTGGGATCGATATATTTCTCACCCCAGTCAAATTCGTGGTTTCCAAGCGTCATTGAAACGGTATCAATGTAATTGAGCCACTCGGTTATTATCAGACCCTTTGTGAGATTGGACTCCGAGCCGCCCTGCCACATATCTCCCGAGGCGAGAGTTATCGAATGGTCGTCATCGCGATAGGATTTTTTAAGAAAGGTAGTAAGCTCGTCAACGCCTATGTTGGACGCTGTATTTCCAAACTTGCCGTGAAGGTCGTTTATAGCGTAGAAATCGATCGTGACTATAACGGAGATCTCACACACGTCGCACATGCCGTTGTCATCAACATCCTCGTGGGCGCAGTCATTATCATCAGGCTTTTGAGTGGGCTTTTCCGTGGGAGCTTCGATTGTAGGATCACTTGTCGGCGGTGTTTTTTGTATATTGCAGCCGGAAAAAGCAATCACCAACGCAAGCAACAACGGTATTATAATTTTTTTCATAATGCACCTTTAGCTTTCAGTTTACATAAGTGGAGCAAAAATGCGGAGCACGTCCTGGATGATCCTTACAGGGAGCTTTGTCTTGCAGTCGTTTGGGGTTATGCGCTTGCATTTTTCGAGCGTTTCAAGAAAGTCGTTTTTGATATTTTGTATAGATGAGCTGTTTACCAGTCGGACACCGCACTCAAAATGAAGATAAAGGCTTCTGTAATCAAGATTGGTGGTTCCGACCGTCGCCACAGTATCGTCTGACAAAAATGTTTTTGAGTGATTAAAGCCGCCGGAGTACTCATATATTTCAACTCCCGCCGCTATAAGCTCGCGGTAATACGAGCGAGTGGTTATGTGGACAAAACGCTTATCCCACACCTCCGGGGTGATTATTTTGACGTTCACGCCGCTCTTTGCGCAGAGCACAAGTGCGGACATGATATTTTCATCGGGGATAAGGTAGGGTGTATTTATATAAAGATAATTTTTTGCATTCTGAATGATACCGAGATATACGTTTTCACCGATGTTTTCCTCATCAAGCGGAGAATCGGCGTAGGGCTGAATATAGCCGTCGCTCTCTGTTGGGCATTTATGCTCTGCGTAAGGGTAGAATTTTGAATAGTCCTCATGGGTATTTGTGCAGGCACACCACATCTGTAAAAAGACGAGTGTCAGGCTCCATGATGCTTCGCCCTCAAGCTTTATTGAGCAGTCCTTCCAGTGACCGTGCTTTTGCTTTTGGTTGATGTATTCATCGGCAATATTACAGCCGCCCGTGTATGTGACCTTTCCGTCGATAGATGTGATCTTTCGGTGGTCTCGGTTATTTTGCAGTCCTGAAACGATAGGCTTAAATTTGTTGAAAACGTGACACTTTATGCCTGCTGCCTCGAGCTGCTTGTTATATTTTTTGGGAAGGGTGAGGAAGCACCCGATGTCATCGTAGATGATGCGTACGTCGACGCCCTCGGACGCTTTTCTTGTCAGAATTTCCAACACAGCGTCCCAGAATACGCCCTCCTCGATTATAAAATATTCCAGGAAGATGTATTTTTCAGCCTTTTCGAGCTCGGATATCATATCCTTGTACCAGAATTCGCCGAGCGAGAAGAAAGTAGTTTTTGTGTTTGTGTACGCGGGGAAGCCCGCGTTCTGAAGATAATTTATCGCGGGAAGCTGTGAGGGACAAGCTTCTGAGATTTGCAAAAGCTTGTCCTCACCCATTTTGAAAAGAGGCTTTGTTGAATCCTCAAATTTTGCGAAATGCTTTGATACTCTGCGTTGGGAGGTCTGCCACTTGAACAATACGTAAAACAGTCCGCCAAAGACAGGGAATATGAGTATTGTAAAGACCCAAACCATCTTATAGGCTGTTTTGGTCTCACTCGTAATAATTAAAATAGATACAATAATGCTTATCGCCCGTAAGGCGTAGCTGACGTAATCGGAGGCAAGGCTCGAGCTGAACAACAGTATTCCAAACAGCGCAAACTGCAAAAGCAGCATGATGATTATCGAAATTCTCTGTCTGCGCAGAGCGTAATACCATTTTTTGCGATGCTTTGGTGTCTTTACTTGATTGTTAGCCATAGTCTTGCCTCCTTTCCAAAAATTTTATTTCTTACTTCTGAGTCTTCCTATAAGCTTGACTATCTCCATAACCACGAGGGGAACGAGGACAAGTCCAAGACAAATAAGGTACTGTGAGGGATTGAGAAGTGTGAGTCCGAATGCGTCTCTTACTCCGGGGATGGTCGCTACGGCTGCTGTGAGCACGAAAGCGGCAAGAGCGGAGAGGTTAAGAGTTCTGTTGCCGAAGAAGCCGATCTTGAAGAGAGACTTTTCGGAGCGCATGTTGTAGGACTGAACTATCTGACACATAGCAAGCACGAGGAATGCCATGGTCTCACCGTGGAGAAGTCTGGGATCGTTGGGAGCCAATGTGGAAATAGCGGACCAGTCGCAGCCGCAGCCGATAAAGAACGCGATAAGAGTAAGAGCGGCGAACATAACGCCCTGCAATACTATTCTTACGCCAAAGCCGTTAGCAAACAGACCTTCGTTCTTGGGCTTGGGTTTTTCTGTCATAACGGAATCCTCAACCTTTTCCATACCGAGGGATATAGCGGGAAGGGAGTCGGTGACGAGGTTGATCCAGAGAAGCTGCATGGAAACCAAGGGGGAGTGCTGCCAGAATACCATAGCCATAAATACCGTGATGACCTCACCGATATTCGTGCCAAGGAGATATCCCACAACCTTTTTGATATTTGCGTAAATACCGCGTCCCTCGCGAACCGCGTGAACGATTGTAGCAAAGTTGTCGTCGGTAAGAGTCATATCTGCCGCTCCCTTAGCAACGTCAGTACCCGTAATACCCATAGCGCAACCGATATCCGCAGCCTTGAGCGCGGGAGCGTCGTTTACGCCGTCGCCTGTCATGGACACGATTTTGTCCTTCTTCTGCCAAGCCTTAACTATTCTTATCTTGTTCTCGGGGGATACTCGTGCGTAGACCGAGATGGACTCGATCTTTTCATCAAGCTCCTCGTCGCTCATAAGGTCGAGCTCAGCGCCCGTGATAGCGAGGTCGCCGTCCTCGAGAATACCGATCTCGCGCGCGATCGCGGAGGCGGTGACAACGTGGTCGCCCGTGATCATAACGGGCTTGATGCCTGCCATACGGCAGATCTTAACTGCCTCAGCCGCTTCGGGTCTGGGCGGGTCGATCATACCTACAAGTCCCATGAATATAAGCTCAGACTCAAGCTGGTCACTTGTGGGATTTTCGGGAACTGTATCAATTTCCTTGTATGCGATAGCAAGAACTCGGAGAGCGTTGCGGCTCATCTTTTCGTTCATTTCCTTTGCTTTTTCAAGGTCGCCTGCGATGCAGCGGGATGCCATTACGTCAAACGCGCCCTTAACGATTACAACGTTCTTGCCGTCGATAAGATTTACGCTTGTCATAAGCTTTCTGTCAGAGTCAAAGGGAATAGTTGCAACTCTGCGATAGCTTGCGTTGATCTCCTCCTGGAGAATACCGTTCTTGCGCGCCGCGGAAATAATAGAGGTCTCAGTGGGGTCACCGATGGAAGCCTCGCTTCCGTCCTCCTTGATCTCAATAGCACCGTCGCAGCAGAGCGTACCGTAGGTGAGAAGGGTTCTTACATTCTCCGCAACGTGGGAGTTGATGTCTGCCACGTCATCCTCACCGTCGATGTAGGACTTGACGAGCGTCATCTTGTTCTGAGTGAGCGTACCCGTCTTATCCGAGCAGATAACCGAGGCAGAGCCAAGTGTTTCAACTGCGGGGAGACGGCGGATGATAGCGTTCTTCTTAACCATTCTCTGAACGCCGATGGAAAGAACGATGGTTACGATTGCGGGCAGACCCTCGGGAATAGCGGATACCGCAAGGGAGATGGCAACCATAAACATTTCGATTATCTTGTCAACTAAGGTCTCGCCTGCGGCTACAGGTGAAAGAAGACCGATAGCGAAGATGACAGCGCAGCAACCAAGGGCTACAAAGCCAAGGATCTTGCCGAGCTTCGCGAGCTTTTCCTGAAGGGGAGTTTCTCCGTCCTCCTCGTTTGCGAGAAGAGCGGCTATCTTACCCATTTCGGTATTCATACCCGTTGCGGTTACGACTGCGAGCGCTGTGCCGTATGTGATGCTACAGCCCGAGAATACCATGTTACTTCTGTCGCCGAGGGGGGCGTCGGGAGCAACTTCGGCGTTAGCGTCCTTTTCCGAGGGAACGGACTCACCGGTGAGTGCGGATTCCTCGCTCTTAAGGTTTACGCTTGTGATAAGTCTCGCGTCCGCGGGGACGAAATCGCCTGCCTCAAGCTTTACGATATCACCGGGAACGAGCTCCCAGGCTTCAACCACAGTCTCCTTGCCGTCACGTATAACACGAGCGTGGGGAGCTGACATGCTCTTGAGCGCGTCGAGAGCCTTTTCCGCCTTGCTTTCCTGTACCACGCCCATGATGGCGTTGAGAATTACGATGGCAACGATAAGACCCGGCTCGAAGAATTCCTTGGGATCTCCGTGTCCCGTGGTCATCTCGTAAATTACAAGGCCTGTGGATACCGCCGCGGCGATAAGAAGAATAATGATCATTGCGTCCTTGAACTGTTCAAGGAATCTTTGGAGCATTGTTTTCTTCTTTTTTTCTTTGAGTTTGTTTTCTCCGTGCTGCTGTCTGGCGCTTTCGACCTGACTTGAGCTAAGACCGGTTTCCTTGTTTGTCCGTAGACTTTCAAGAACCTGGTCTATGTGTTCTTTGTACATCAAATTTTCCTCCATGCGATTTGATATTAAATATAATTGTAATTATTATATCACAAATTTGATTCAATTTCAACAGATTTATTTATTTTTAATATAATTTACGAATTTAACACTTTGAAATAAATGTAAACTGCGGCAATAGGGCAAAAAATACAAAAAATGCTTGAATTGGCGGCAATTATATGATAAAATAATTATGTATATTCATTTTACCGGAGGCAAATATGAAAATCTCGAGTTTGCTCAGTCAAAGCAGCCCCAAAATATCCATGGAGGTGTTCCCGCCAAAGACGTGGGATGCTTATGAAAGCGTCAAAAAAGCGACCGAGGAGATAGCAAGACTTTCTCCGTCGTATATGAGCGTGACGTACGGCGCGGGCGGCGGAACGTCCGAGACGACCGCAAGCATTGCGGCGAATATTCAGAATAATTTTGCTGTGCCAACACTGGCGCATCTGACCTGTCTTTCATCGGACAAGGAGAAGATACATAATCAGCTTGAGCTTTTGAAGTCGGAGGGAATAGAGAATATCCTTGCGCTTCGCGGTGACGTGCCGACAGATTTTGACCGCTCGTCACTTACGTATCATTACGCGTACGAGCTTATTGAGGACATAAAGAATGCGGGAGGTTTCTGCATAGGAGGCGCGTGCTATCCCGAGGGACATCCCGAGGCACCGAGCTTTTCCGAGGACATAAGGCACTTGAGGGAAAAGGTTGATGCGGGATGTGATTTTCTTACCACGCAGATGTTTTTTGATAACGACGTTTTATACAGCTTTTTATACAGAGTACGGGAGGCGGGTATATCAGTACCCGTGGTCGCAGGCATAATGCCCGTGACAAATCCAAAGTCCATCAAGCGAACCTGTGCTATTTCCGGCACCGCGCTCCCCGCAAGATTCCTTCGCATTGTTGACAAATTCGGGGAAAGTCCCGAGGCGCTCAAGCAGGCGGGTATCGCGTATGCCACGGAGCAGATAATAGACCTTTACGCAAATGGGGTAAACAATGTACACGTCTACTGTATGAACAAGCCCGACGTTGCGAAAAGCATAATGGACAACGTGTCTCATATCATCAAATAATATGGCAGTATTTAGCAAGGAATTGACTGTAAACAGTATTCCGCAACGTGAGATCCTGCGATATATGAGAGCCCGCGAAATGACTGAGGGGCTGTTGCAGGTGGTGTGCGAGGCGGAAAGGCTTGTGCTTGGAACGGCGAGCTGTCGCGCGTGTTGGACGCGCGTGGAAGTTAAAAGGCTGTCGGACAACTCGTTGATCCTGGGCGATATTGAGGTGGTCAGCGCAGACCTTTCACGGAGGCTTTGCGGGTGTGATGAAGCCTTTGTGTTTGCGGCAACAGTGGGAGTTGGAGTTGACAGAGCTATACGCACCGCCGATGTGAAAAGCCCGTTGCTTTCTCTTGCGTGTGATTCGGCTGGCTCGGCACTTGTTGAGGAGCTTTGCGACGCAATAAACACGGAGCTGGCGGAAGAAGCAAAAAAACAGGGAAGGCAGACAACAAAAAGGTTTTCGGCGGGGTACGGCGACCTTTCGCTTGAATATCAAAGGCAGATCTGCAGGCTTCTTGATACACCCAGAAATATCGGCGCGTCGCTTACGGATGGGGTTATGATGACACCGAGTAAGACGGTTACGGCGATTGTTGGGATTAGATGATACTTTTTGTCCGTGTCGACAAAAAGTATCCAAAAGTTGCCACTTAAGAGGGGAGAGTAGAAAATCTTTAGCGCAGAAGGGATTGAGCTTGATCAACGCTTTCAAGCGTAAATATGATTTTCGTCTCCTCTCCTTAAACGATGTTCTTTGGCTAATTTCTGTCACTGTTGACAGAAGATAAAAAAATGAATAAGGTAAAATTATGAAAATTACAGAACGGATAAAAAACAAAAGACTTATATTTGACGGCGGAATGGGAACTCTGCTTCAGGCTGCGGGACTGCCTGCAGGTCATGCCCCCGAAAAATGGAATATCGAGGACCCGGATAAAATAACAGCTGTGCATAAGTCATATATTGAGGCGGGATGCGATATACTGACCTCAAACACGTTTGGAGTAAACACACTAAAATATACAGCGGACGAGGTCGCAAGGATGACACATGCGGCTTTTTCGTGCATGAGAAAGGCTGTTGCGGAGTCGGGCAGAGAGGTATACCTTGCGCTTGACATCGGACCTACGGGTAAGCTGCTTGAGCCTTACGGGGACCTGTCCTTCGAGGATGCAATTTCGGTGTTTTCGACCACGATCAAGGCAGGCGTTGAATGTGGCGCAGACCTTATACTTATTGAGACGATGAACGATTCGTACGAAACTAAGGCGGCGGTGCTTGCGGCAAAGGAAAATTCAGATCTGCCTATATTTGTCACAAACGTCTACGACTCGACTCACAAGCTCATGACGGGTGCGGATGTACCCGCTATGGTAGCTATGCTTGAGGGACTTGGGGTTGATGCGATAGGTATGAATTGCTCGCTTGGTCCGCGTCAGATGATCGAAATACTGCCGAAATTTATCGAGTACTCGTCAACTCCCGTCATTGTTCAGCCAAACGCGGGACTTCCCGCGCAGAAGGACGGCAAGACTGTCTATGACGTTGATGCCGAGGAGTTTTCCGATATCATGGCAGAAATGGCAAGAATGGGCGGTTGCATACTTGGAGGCTGCTGCGGAACGACTCCCGAATATATACAAAAAACTCTTGAAAAAACAAGGGATATACCATTTGTGTACCCTGAGGAAAAGCATCGCACGCTTGTGTCGTCATATACTCACGCAATAGAGATAGGTCACGCTCCAACGCTTATTGGTGAGAGAATAAATCCCACGGGAAAATCCAAGCTTAAGGAAGCCTTGAGAACCAATAATATGTCGTATATTCTCTCCGAGGCGGTAAATCAGCAGCAACGGGGAGCGCATATACTTGACGTAAACGTCGGACTTCCCGAAATAGACGAGGTCAAAATGATGACCGAGGCAGTAAGACAGATACAGTCGGTATCTGACTGTCCGCTTCAGATAGACACGGTCAATTTCGATGCTATGGAATCTGCAGCGAGGGTATATAACGGTAAGCCGCTCATAAACTCGGTAAACGGCAGCGAGGAAAGCATGAACGCCGTGCTTCCGATAGTCAAAAGATACGGCGGAGCGGTCATTGCGCTGACTATGGATGGGCAGGGAATTCCACAGACCGCTCGCGGACGTGTGGAAATAGCCCGCAGGATCATGCAAAGAGCCGCGGAATACGGCATAGCTAAAAAGGATATTATTGTTGATCCGCTGGCTCTGACAGTCTCATCGGATCCCGAGTCGGCAAGCGTTACGCTTGAAGCTATAAGGCTTATTCGCGACGAGCTTGGTCTTTATACAAGCCTTGGCGTCTCAAATATTTCCTTTGGTATGCCGCAAAGAGATATTGTAACGTCTACCTTTTACGTTATGGCGCTCAATTCGGGGCTGAACTGCGCTATTATGAACCCGTATTCCTCTGAAATGATGAAGGCATACAGAAGCTATTGCGCGCTCGGTGGGTTCGATGTTGGATTTACAAGCTATATTGACTTTGCGTCATCGTATATGCCGTCGCAGACGGAGGGAGCAGTTGCCAAAGCTACACCATTGGGTGAAGGCGAGCTTCAGATTGCGATAATAAAGGGCCTTAAGGAGCGCGCCAGAGACGTGACAGAGGCAATGCTTGAGTCGGTTGAGCCTATGGATATAATCAACAGCCACATCATTCCCGCGCTGAATACGGTAGGCAAGGGCTTTGAGGAAAAAACCGTTTATCTGCCTCAGCTTCTTATGAGCGCGGAGGCATCTCAGGCGGCGTTTGAGGCGGTTAAGGCGAGACTGCCGAGATCAGCCGGGAGCAAGGGTAAGATAGTGCTTGCGACAGTCAAGGGAGATATACATGATATAGGAAAAAATATTGTCAGAGTCTTACTTGAGAACTTTGGATTTACGGTAATTGACATGGGAAAGGACGTTCCGCCCAAAGCGGTGGTCGACAGCGTCAAGGAAAGCGGAGCGGGACTTGTGTGTCTTTCCGCTCTTATGACTACGACAGTGCCCGCAATGGCGGACACGATAAGGCTTTTAAGAGAATTCTGCCCCGACGTGAGAGTAATGGTAGGCGGCGCGGTCATGACGCAGGAATATGCGGATATGATCGGCGCGGACGCTTACTCGCCTGACGCGATGTGGGCTGTGCGCTATGCGCAGGAGTTGTTTTCTTGAGAAGAAAGCTGAAGAAGTTTTTTATGATACTTTTTGCCAATAGCGGCAAAAAGTATAAAAAAACGCCACAAAGGGCGGGAGGTCTGCTTCCGCCCTTTCGCTTCGCTCAATGTCGTCAGCACGCTTTTGCATACAAAAGCGCAACGAGCGTTGATCACAACGCAAAGCAGCGCTCTTTTGAACCTCAGCCGCGCAAACGCTTGCGAGCTTGCAAGCAAACTCAAAAAAATTGTGAGGCGATAGAATATCTGTCTTAACTGTAATGAACGTCTATTGAGTAGGCGTTTGTGTGGGATAGGAGTCAAGAGGAAAGGGAGGAATCGCAACCTTCCTTTCCTCTTGCGGTGTTTTGGATACTTTGTCACTGTTGACAAAGTATCATAAAGCTAAAGCAAAAATGATATTGACAAAACCATTGTTTTATTTTATAATGTTTCATGAAAAAATAATATGTGAAATTCACGAAAACATAAGGAAATTATAAATGGAAAGAAAAGCAAAATTTATTTTAACCACACAAAAAACAAGCATGAGCGAGGCGGATTTTGATACTGTACAGGCGATACTCGAGCATGCTATATTGCGTGAAGCCGAAGGCTCCGGGGTATCTCTTACCGATGAGCTTGACAGGATATTTTCAGAGATAGACGGAGAGGACGACACCTCCGAGCTTATTACCGAGGGCACAGTCATACAAAAGCCAAGCGGGGGCGTTATTTTGCAGTATGATGAGAGTGAGCTGACGGGTATGGCGGGCTGTGTGACCAAAATCATGTTCAGCACGCAAAAGCCGCGATTTGTCGTAATGATGCGCGAGGGCTCGGTCAACACGTCCTTGTCCTTTGAGGAGGGTAAGCGTCACATAAGCTCCTACAACACTCCCTATATGCCGTTCAGACTCTGCGTGAATACCGTAAGGGTAGACAATACCTTTGACACCGATGGGGAGATAGTGATAGAATATCTGCTTGAGATACGCGGATTGAGTACCGAGCGAAATCTGCTTAAAATAAAGGTCAGCTATCTTGACTGATATTTGTTAAAATATCCACATGCCACCTCGAAATTCGGGGTGGTATTGTAACAAATGGAAAAAAGAAAAAAATAACACGAAAATTATTGACTTTAGGGGAAACTTAATATATAATATTATCATAAAGTTAACCTTGGAGGAAACACCAATGAGATTTTTTGGCATCAAGCTCAAAATCGGGATACTTGAGTGCGGTCCTCAGAGTGTATCTAAAAACAAATCGCGTGGGATAGGTGCGTGACCTACTCGCGCGCTTTTTTATTTCTGACGTCTTGAAAGGAAGTTAAAAACATGAAAAAGGTTGGAATAGTAATGGGCAGTGACAGTGATCTGCCGATAGTTGAAAAAGCATTTTCAGTGCTCAAGGAATACGGCGTACCCTTTGAGGTCAGAGTACTTTCGGCTCACCGCACACCCATAGCGGCGGCTGAATATGCGGGTAATGCAAAGAAAAACGGATTTGGAGTCATTATCGCGGCGGCAGGTAAGGCTGCGCATCTTGCGGGCGCTATGGCGGCAAATACAACTCTCCCCATTATCGGTATTCCCGTAAAGTCGTCAACTCTTGACGGACTCGACGCGCTTCTCGCAACCGTACAGATGCCCTCGGGCATGCCCGTTGCAACCGTTGCTATCGACGGCGCGGCAAACGCGGCGCTTCTCGCGGTGCAGATACTCGCCACGGGCGACGATCAGCTTTCCGCAGTACTTGACGCAAAGAGAGCAGAGGCGGCAGCCAAGGTGCTTTCAAAGGACGCAGAGGTATCCGCTAAATACAGCTGCCTCTGATTTATACGCAAAACACACTCGCACACCCAAGGAAAGGATACAAAATGGGCGGTTTTTTTGGATTGACAAGCAGACGTGACGCAATATCCGACGTATTTTTCGGCACGGACTATCACTCACATCTGGGAACAAGGCGCGGCGGAATGGCGGCATACGACGAACAGATAGGACTTCAAAGAGACATTCACAACATTGAAAACTCTCCGTTCAGAACAAAGTTTGATCATATATTTGACGAAATGAAGGGAAATGCGGCGATAGGCTGTATAAGTGACACGGATCCTCAGCCCCTGCTTATACGTTCAAGCATAGGAACGTACGCCATCTGCATAATCGGAATTATAAATAATTCCAAGGAGCTGATCGAAAATTACCTCCTAAAGGACGGCGGACACTTCGGAGTTATGACGGGTGGCAGAGTGAATACCACAGAGCTTGTAGCGTCGCTTATAAACCATAAGGATAATTATACCGACGGAATAAGATTTGCTCAGGACGTTATTGACGGCACCGCGTCCATACTCATACTGAAAAATGACGGTTCGCTCATAGCGGCACGCGATAAGCTGGGCAGAATACCGCTTATAATTGGGAAAAACGAGGACGGACACTGCGCGTCGTTTGAATCCTTTGCCATAGATAAGGTGGGCTTTGAGCAGGTTCGCGAGCTTGGACCGGGTGAAATAGTTGAGCTTACGCCCGATAGCATCACGCAGTTAGCTCCTCCGAGAGATAAAATGAAGATATGCTCCTTTCTTTGGACATATTACGGCTATCCCACGTCAACCTACGAAGGCGTGAACGTAGAGATAATGCGCTACAGAACGGGACAGATAATGGCTCGCTATGACAGAGAAAACGGCAGGATCGACAATATAGATTATATTGGAGGCATGCCCGACTCGGGAACACCTCACGCCATAGGATACGCAAACGAGAGCCACATTCCGTTTGCCCGTCCGTTTATCAAATATACGCCCACATGGGCGAGAAGCTTCACTCCGTCAAGCCAGAGGGAGAGAAGCAGAGTTGCAAAAATGAAGCAGACCCCCGTTAAGGAGCTTATAAAGGATAAAAATCTTTTGTTCGTGGATGACTCCATAGTGAGAGGAACACAGCTGCGCGAGACGGTTGAATTCCTTTACGCAAACGGTGCAAAGAGCGTTCATATGCGCTCGGCTTGCCCGCCTATTATGTATAGCTGCAAATATCTCAATTTCACCCGCGCGACAAACGAGCTTGAGCTTATCTCACGCAGAGTTATTCTTGAGCTTGAGGGCGAGGAGGGCTTCAACCATGTTGAAGAGTATAGCGACGCGTCAACCGAGAGAGGCAGATCGCTCAGACGCGCGATATGTGAGAAATTCAATTTCGCGTCTCTTGAGTTCCAGACGCTTGAGGGTGTTATTGAGTCTATAGGACTTGATCCGTCACAGCTTTGCACATATTGCTGGACAGGAAAAGAATAAATGAATTGTCACGATGTGACGTGAATTGATGCGATTGCGCATCATGAATTGCCCGGCGGGCATGAATTGTCGCAAAGCGACATAAAAAAATAAAAGAGAGGGAAATAAAATGTCTAAGAACAGTTTCAGTGAAAGCTACGCTGCGGCGGGCGTTGATATAACGGCGGGATACAGAGCCGTAGAGCTTATGAAAAAGCATATTGCGAGAACAAAGAACGAGGGTTGTCTTGACGACGTCGGCGGCTTTGGCGGTTGCTTTGGGCTTCCTATGGGTATGGACGAGCCTGTTCTCGTTTCGGGAACTGACGGCTGCGGCACGAAGGTAAAGATGGCCATCCTTATGGACAAGCACGATACTATCGGAATTGACGCGGTAGCGATGTGTGTAAACGACATTATATGCTGCGGAGCAAAGCCTCTGTTTTTCCTTGACTACATAGCTTGCGGAAAGAATATTCCCGAGAAAATTGCAGAGATCGTTGGCGGAGTTGCCGAGGGATGTGTTCAGTCGGGCGCGGCGCTTATAGGCGGCGAGACTGCCGAGCATCCAGGTATGATGCCTGCGGATGAGTACGACCTTGCGGGCTTTGCGGTCGGTATCGTTGACAAGAAAAAAATTCTTGATAATACAAAAATGGCAGAGGGCGACGTAGTTATCGCGCTCGCGTCAACGGGCGTTCACTCCAACGGTTTTTCGCTCTGCCGCAAGGTGTTTGATATAGACAACAACCCCGACACTCTCTATATCCCCCGCGAGGAGCTTGGCGGAAGGAGTGTTGCGGAGACGCTTCTTACGCCTACAAAAATTTACGTAAAGAGTATCCTCGCGCTTCTTGATAAGGTTAACGTAAAGGGTATTTCTCACATCACGGGCGGCGGATTTTACGAGAATATTCCGAGATCTATCCCCAAGGGTCTTACCGCGAAGATAGAAAAGGACGCAGTAAAGGTGCTTCCCATATTTGAACTTATCGCAAAGACGGGTAATATCCCCGAGAGAGATATGTATAACACATACAATATGGGTGTTGGAATGAGTGTCGTAGTGCCCGCAAATGAGGTTGATACTGCGCTTGCGATACTCCGCGCTCACGGCGAGGACGCGTACGTTATAGGTCAGATAGTTCGCGGTGACGAGGGAGTAATACTTCTCTGATAAACGGAGGGAATAGCTTTGAATAAGGTAAAAATAGCGGTGTTGGTTTCGGGCGGCGGAACTAACCTGCAGGCGATCATAGATTACGCAAACGAGGGCCATATCCCTCACGGAGAGCTTGCTCTGGTGCTGTCAGAGAAGCCCGACGCATACGCGCTCACGCGCGCCGCGAAGAACAACATTCCTACTGCTGTGGTATGCAAAAAGGAGTGTTCGTCACAGGCGGAATTTGAGGAAAAAATGATAGCGGTGCTTGAGTCTCACGGCATTGAGATGATAGTCCTCGCGGGATTTCTTTGCATACTCACCGAAAATTTCGTAAAGAGATACCCCGAGAGAATAATAAACGTTCATCCGTCCCTTATCCCCGCATTCTGCGGCAAGGGATATTACGGACTTAAGGTGCACAAGGCGGCACTTGATTACGGAGTCAAGGTCACGGGCGCGACGGTGCATTTTGTAAACGAGATACCCGACGGCGGAAAAATAATCCTCCAGAAGTCTGTAATGGTTCGAAAGGACGAGACACCTGAAAGTCTTCAGATGCACGTTATGAGAAACGCGGAATGGATAATCCTGCCCCGCGCGGTTGAAATGGTGGCAAAGAGAATAAGAAAAGGGGGAGAGCTCGAGGAATGAAAATAATGGTCGTAGGTGGCGGCGGACGTGAGCACGCCATTATAAAAAAGCTCAAGGAAAACAAGTCCGTTGAGCAAATTTACGCGCTTCCCGGAAACGGCGGTATTTCTCAGGACGCAATATGCGTGAATATCGGCGCAAAGGAAATTGACAAAATAGTTGATTTTGCTCTTGAAAACAAAATAGATTTTGCTGTGGTTGCTCCCGACGATCCGCTCGTGCTTGGAGCGGTCGACGCGCTTGAAAAAAAGGGAATAAAATGCTTTGGTCCTCGTGCGAATGCCGCAATAATTGAGGGAAGCAAGGTATTTTCCAAGAACCTTATGAGGAAATATAACATTCCCACGGCAAAATACGAGGTATTCTCAAATGCGGCTGACGCGCTTGAATATCTCAAGGACGCTCCTATTCCCACCGTGATAAAGGCGGACGGATTGGCGCTCGGCAAGGGTGTTGTTATCGCTATGACAAGAGACGAGGCTTGCGACGCAGTTAAGTCCATCATGGAGGACAAGGTGTTTGGCGCGAGCGGAAACAACATAGTTATAGAGGAATTCCTCACGGGTCCCGAGGTGTCCGTGCTTGCGTTTACCGACGGCAAGACGCTTGTTCCTATGGTATCCTCCATGGACCACAAGCGCGCGCTTGACGGAGACTGCGGACTGAATACGGGAGGTATGGGAACGGTTGCTCCCAACCCCTATTATACAAATAGCGTTGCCGACGAGTGTATGGAAAGAATTTTCCTGCCCACAATGGCGGCGATGAATTCGGAGGGAAGAACCTTTAAGGGATGCCTTTATTTCGGACTTATGATAACCCCCGACGGACCTAAGGTGATAGAGTACAATTGCCGTTTTGGAGACCCCGAGACTCAGGTGGTGCTTCCGCTGCTTGATTCCGACCTGCTTACTATTATGCAGGCGGTATCCGATGAGAGACTCTCGGAGGTTGAGGTAAAGTTTTCAACAGATTCCGCGTGCTGTGTGATCGGCGCGTCCCGGGGATATCCCGGAAAGTACGAGTCGGGTAACGAGATAACGGTAAGTGGCGAGATAGACGGTCAGCTTTATATCGCGGGCGCAAAAATGGTTGACGGCAAGCTCGTAAATGCGGGCGGCAGAGTGCTTGGAGTTACCGCGAGAGCCGAAAATCTTGAAGCTGCCGTTACAAAAGCGTACAGCGAAATAAAAAAGGTAAGCTTCTCAAACATGTACTACCGCCGCGACATTGGAAAGCGTGCGCTTGATGCTTTGAAATAAGGAGAGATAAAATGGTTTACAGAATATACGTAGAAAAGAGGACGGGGCTTGATCACGAGGCAAAATCGCTTATGAGCGACCTTTGCGGACTTCTCGGTATAGAGGGCCTTACAGATCTTCGTCTGCTCAACAGATATGACGTTGAAAATATTGACAGTGAGCTTTTTGATTATGCGGTAAGCACCGTGTTCTCGGAGCCTCAGCTTGACTCTGTGAGCAAGACTGTTGACTGCGAGGGCGCTACCGTATTTGCGGTCGAGTATCTGCCCGGTCAGTTTGATCAGAGAGCGGACTCCGCGGCGCAGTGTATACAGATAATTTCCTGCGGCGAAAGACCTACCGTTAAGACCGCAAAGGTATATATGCTTTACGGCAGCTTGTCTGAGACGGATATTGCCGCTATAAAGAAGTATGTTATCAACCCCGTTGAGAGCAGAGAGGCGTCACTTGATATGCCCGAAACTCTTATAATGGATTACGAGATACCCGATAGCGTAGCAACACTTGACGGCTTTACCTCTCTTGACGAGGAGGGACTTGCGGCATTTATCAAAGCACGCGGTCTTGCTATGGATATTGACGACATCAAGTTCTGTCAGGGCTATTTTAAGGACGAGGGCAGAGACCCTACTATCACCGAGATAAAGATGATAGACACCTATTGGTCCGACCACTGCCGTCACACCACGTTTTTGACTACTATCGACAGCGTTGAGTTTGAGGACGAGCTGCTTCAGCGCGCGTACAACGACTATATTGACGTAAGAGCTCAGCTTGGCAGAACAAAGCCCGTAAACCTTATGGATATTGCTACTATAGCGACACGTTATCTTAAGGCGACGGGATGTCTGCCTCACCTTGACGAGTCCGAGGAGATAAATGCTTGTACTGTCAAGATCAAGGTTGACTTTGACGGTGAAAAAGAGGATTGGCTCTTGCTCTTTAAGAACGAGACTCACAATCACCCCACCGAGATCGAGCCCTTCGGCGGCGCGGCAACCTGTATCGGCGGCGCGATCCGTGACCCTCTTTCGGGACGCTCGTACGTTTATGCGGCTATGCGTGTGACGGGCGCGGGAAATCCTCTCACCCCCGTATCCGAGACTATAAAGGGGAAGCTCCCTCAGAGAAAAATAGTTACTACCGCGGCGGCAGGATATTCGTCGTACGGCAACCAGATAGGACTTGCAACAGGTCAGGTAGACGAGCTTTATCACGACGGCTACGTTGCAAAGAGAATGGAGATAGGAGCGGTCATCGCGGCGGCACCCGCTGAGAACGTAAGACGTGAATGCCCCGAGGACGGAGATATTGTTATTCTTCTTGGCGGCAGAACAGGACGTGACGGCTGCGGTGGAGCCACGGGCTCGTCCAAATCCCACACGCTTGAATCTCTTGAGACCTGCGGTGCGGAGGTACAGAAGGGAAATGCTCCCGAGGAGAGAAAGCTCCAGAGACTTTTCCGAAATCCCGAGGCATCCTCGCTTATCAAGAGATGTAATGACTTTGGCGCGGGCGGTGTGTCTGTTGCGGTCGGCGAGCTTGCGGACGGACTTGACATAGACCTCAACGCAGTTCCCAAGAAATATGAGGGACTTGACGGCACGGAGCTTGCTATTTCCGAGTCGCAGGAGAGAATGGCGGTCGTTGTTGAGGCGGGCGACGTTGCTCGCTTCAAGGAGCTTGCGCAGAATGAAAACCTTGAGGCAACCGTCGTTGCGACGGTCAAGGCAGAGCCCAGACTCCGCATGAAGTGGAACGGCAAATACATTGTTGATATTTCCCGCGAATTTCTTAACTCCAACGGCGCTGAAAAGCACATAAATATCAAGCCCGCAGTCTGCGGTGACTTTGACAGAGTAATAGATAAGGACTCAAGCTTCTCCGAGTTGTATTTTGCGCTTGCGACAGACCTTAACGTTTGCTCAAAGCGTGGACTTTCCGAGAGATTTGACTCCACCATCGGTGCGGGAACCGTGCTTATGCCCTTTGGCGGTAAGCATCAGCAGACGCCCATCCAAGCTATGGTACACAAGATCTCCGCAGAGGATAAGTTTACAAACACCTGCTCGCTTATGGCTTGGGGATATAACCCCTATATTGCGGAGAAGTCTCCCTTCCATGCGGCTTACTACGCGGTAATTGAGTCGGTTTCCAAGCTTATCGCAACAGGTGCGGAGTTCAAGGACGTATATCTCACATTCCAGGAATATATGGAAAAGCCCGGCCGTGATGCTCAGCGTTGGGGCAAGCCCTTGGCGGCGTTGCTTGGCGCGTTTGAGGCGCAGGCAGATCTCAGGATCGCGGCTATCGGCGGCAAGGACTCTATGAGTGGCACGTTTGAGGATATTGACGTTCCTCCCACGCTTGTGTCCTTTGCGGTGACAACAACTGATTCAAAGTACATAGTTTCTCCCGAATTCAAAGCACCCTGCCACAAGGTAGTGATGCTCACACCCGAATATAATTCTGACAGACTTCCTGTGACAAAGTCGCTTCTTGCGGTGTATGACAAGGTTTCCGCGCTTGTCAAGGAGGGCAAGGCAGTAGCAGTTTACACACCTACATACGGCGGTGTTGCCGAGGCGATACTCAAGATGGCTATCGGTAACGGCATTGGCTTTGAGTATGATGCTGACTTCACTCGCGAGGATATGTTCTCATACAAGTACGGCTCGTTTGTGGTTGAGCTTGCTTGTGACTGCGAAATTTCGGGCGACAATTACACCGTTAAGACAGTCGGCTCTACCGTAGCTGACGAGGTTATTTCAAGCGCAGAGGGCAGAGTTGCTATCTCTGACATACAGAAGGCATACGAGGACAAGCTTGAGAGTGTTTACAGCTGCAATATTGCGAGCGATGGCAAGAATATTCCCACTGTAAGCTACACAGGCACGGAAAAGACAAAGAGCGCTGCTGTTCTTACTGCAAAGCCCAAGGTCCTCATTCCCGTATTTCCGGGCACAAACTGCGAGTACGACACCGCAAAGGCGTTCACAAAAGCGGGAGCTGAGGCGGAGATAGTGGTTATCAAGAACCTTGACAGTAAATTGATCTCCGATTCTGTTGATTACTTTGCAAACGCGGTCAAGTCCTCGCAGATGATATTCATTCCCGGAGGATTTTCGGGCGGCGACGAGCCCGACGGCTCGGGTAAGTTTATTACTGCTTTCTTCAGAAATGCTCAGGTAAAGGATGCAGTTCACGATCTTCTTAAGAATCGTGACGGTCTTATGGCAGGTATCTGCAACGGCTTCCAGGCGCTTATCAAGCTCGGTCTTGTGCCTTACGGCGAGATAATCGATACCGACGAGAGCTGTCCTACTCTGACGTTCAACACCATTGGACGCCACCAGTCGAGAATCGTTCGCACGCGCGTTTGTACCGACAAGTCTCCTTGGCTTGCTCATACAAACGTAGGTGATATTTACAACGTGCCGATCTCTCACGGCGAGGGAAGATTCCTTTGCAGCGAGGAGCTTCTCAAAAAGCTCGCGGACAACGGACAGATAATCACGCAGTACGTTGATCTTGCGGGCAACCCTACCGACAATATTCTCCATAATCCCAATAACTCCGCGTGGGCGGTAGAGGGCATCTGCTCCCCCGACGGCCGCGTGCTTGGTAAGATGGGACACTCCGAGCGTAAGGGCGAATTCCTTTACAAGAACGTAGAGGGCAATTACGATATGGGACTGTTTGAGTCCGCGGTTGAGTATTATAAGATTTAATTTTCATCATAAACGGGCGTTGCGAAAGCAGCGCCCGTTTTGTAATGTCGGTAATCTTTGACACGTATTAAAAATAGGCAATTTGAAAGTTTTATATTTTTTTCTTGCAAAAATCTTCGCATTGCAATTCTGCCAAGAAAAAAGGAATAATTTGCTAATAAAATCAAGGAATATCGACGTAGACTTGAGGTCATATTTCGCACATCAAAACACGTTTTATAAGGGCAGGAAAAAATTTTATGAAATTCTTAAAAAAAATCTTGCAAAATGCCAAATTCTGTGATACAATAAAAAAGTAAATTATTTTGAGCCCTGACATATATTTGTTATGAGCACAAATCCACGCAAGAAAGGAAACATTTATTATGTCCCAGTATGTTGAAAGAGTGTTGGCAGACCTTATTGCCACAAACCCCAATCAGCCCGAATTCCACCAGGCAGCAACAGAGATACTTGAATCTCTTGCTCCCGTGTTTGATAAGCACCCCGAGTATGAGAAGGCAGGTCTTCTTGAAAGATTCGTTGAGCCCGAGAGAACTATTATGTTCCGTGTTCCGTGGGTAGATGACAACGGCACGGTAAGAGTAAACAAGGGCTACCGCGTACAGTTCAACAGCGCAATAGGTCCTTACAAGGGCGGTTTCAGATTCCATCCCTCCGTAAACCTTTCTATACTTAAGTTCCTCGGCTTTGAGCAGATACTCAAGAACAGCCTGACAGGACTTCCCATCGGCGGCGGCAAGGGCGGCTCAGATTTTGACCCCCGCGGAAAGTCCGACGGAGAGATAATGAGATTCTGCCAGTCCTTCATGTCCGAGCTTTACCGTCACATTGGTCCCGATGTTGACGTTCCCGCAGGTGACATCGGCGTTGGCGCGCGTGAGATAGGCTACCTTTTCGGTCAGTACAAGAGACTCCGCGGCGCATACGAGAACGGCGTTCTCACGGGTAAGGGACTTTCCTACGGCGGCTCGCTCATTCGTCCCGAGGCTACGGGATATGGCGCAGTTTACTTTGCACAGCGTATGCTTGAGCTTAAGGGCGATACGGTAAGTGGCAAGACGTTTGTTGTTTCGGGCTTCGGAAACGTTGCTTGGGGCGCTGTAAAGAAGATCACAGAGCTTGGCGGTAAGGTTGTTGCGATTTCAGGCCCTGACGGATACATATACGATGAGGACGGCGTTTCAACGCCCGAGAAGATAGACTTTATGCTCACGATGCGCGCATCGGGCAGAGATAAGGTTCAGGATTATGCCGACAAGTTTGGCGTACCTTTCTTTGCAAAGCAGAAGCCTTGGGGCGTTAAGGCTGACATTTGTATGCCTTGCGCAACTCAAAACGAGGTTGGCATGAAGGAAGCAGAGCAGATCCTCGCTAACGGTACAAAGTACTACGTTGAGGTTGCTAATATGCCCACGTCCAACGAGGCAGTTAAGTTCCTTCAGGACAACGGCGTTATAGTTGCTCCGTCCAAGGCGGTTAACGCGGGCGGCGTTGCAGTTTCCGCGCTTGAAATGGCTCAGAACAGCCAGAGACTTGCCTGGTCTGCTGAGGAGGTTGACGCAAAGCTCAAGAACATCATGATAAACATTCACGACTCGGCTGCAAAGACAGCAGAGGAGTATGGCTACGGCTACGATCTTGTTAAGGGCGCGAATATCGCGGGCTTTAAGAAGGTAGCTGAGGCTATGATGGCGCAAGGAATAGTGTGATTAAAAGTTTTTAATACTTCCTGTCAATAGCGACAGAAAGTATCCAAAGAACGCCACAAAGGGCGGGAGGTTGCGATTCCTCCCGCCCTTTTGAAACCCACCCACACAAACGCTTATTTGGTGGTCGTTTGTTTTGTTTGAGCTGCAAGATATTCTTTGCTTGCGATATACCTAACTTTTTCGTCGTCTTGGTGAGATGATCGAAAAGGGAGGAGATTGCGATTCCTACGTGATATTTGCTTTGCAAATTCACGCTGAAGCGAAGCGGAAGCAACCCTTATTGAAACCCACCCACACAAACGCTTATTTGGTGGTCGTTTGTTTTGTTTGAGCTGCAAGATATTCTTTGCTTGCGATATACCTAACTTTTTCGTCTTCTTGGTGAGATAATCGTAAATGGTTAAAAAATTATAGAAAAGCCCGCCGAGTCGGCGTACTTTTTGTTATATATCCTTTTGCTGCTGCATGCACCAGATCTTCATCACGAGCTTGTGAGGGAGAAGCTTTGACGCGAGCATATTTGCCTTGGTGACGAGACCGTGCGCGGAGATGTCCTTACAGCAATTCATATCCTTAACGGCGGATCTTGCCACGGCATCGGGGGTGTAGAATTTATCATAATAAACGAGGGTGTCGTCGCTTACCGCGCGGTCGAGGAAGTTTGTCTTCGTCCAACCCGGGCAGACCGCGATGACCTTGATGCCTCTGCTCTGAAGCTCCTTGTTTATAGCGCGGGAAAATGAAAGAACGAACGCCTTTGTCGCTCCGTAGGTAGCCATATACGGCACAGGCTGAAACGCCGCCTTGGACGCAAACTCATATACCTTGCTGCCGAATCTCATATAAGGCATGCAAATATGGGTGACTGCCATAAGCGCTTTGCAGTTGAGATCTATCATATTCATCTGTGCGTCAAGAGAGACTTTATCAAAACGTCCTGCCTTGCCAAAGCCTGCGGCGTTGACGAGGGAGACTATCTCGGGGTTCTCGTCCCGAAGAAGTCTTTTGAGCTCGGACAGGCTTGAATTTTGTGAAAGATCGGATTCTACTATTCTTGCTTTTGTTCGTAGCTTCTGCGCTGTTTCCTCAAGCTTATCCGCCTTTCGTGACACAAGCCATATTTCGTCGCATTTTTCGGTTTTGTCCAATAGGAGCGCCATTTGCTTTCCAATACCCGACGACGCGCCTGTGATTATCGATATTCTCATATATACCTCTCAAATTTATTTTTTTACAGCGTAAAGATTTATATCCCACGCGGGAATGTAAGTCATTCTTCTTAAATAGAGTTTGTAGTCAGGGTTGAGTTTATGCACAAGCAGGGGAAGCTCAAAAAGATCCTCGCTCCTGTGATAAAGTGAGACGAGCAGCGCGGGCGCATATTTTTCAATAGTTTTTTGCGAGCCGAGCAAGGCTTCACGCTCAGAGCCCTCAACGTCGTATTTTATATAGTCAACACTTTTGCCGTCAAGGATATTATCAAGAGAGTTGACCTTTATTTCGGTGATTTTTTTGTTTCGCGAGTTTATTGCCTCGGAAAAATCGGATGAATTCTGCAATAGCCCTGCGTTTCGGTTTCCGCTCTTATCAAAATATAAGATGTCCTCACAGCTCCACGCGCCGAGATTGTGTGCATAAAGCTCAAAGCCCGGGCTTTCAAGCGAGGAGTAATACTCGTTGAGCTTGCGGAAATTTCTCGCGTCGGGCTCAAAGGCGTGTACGGTTTTGAGATTTCTTGCGTAGGGTAAAAGGGAACGGATGGTGTCGCCGTTGTAAGCACCGAGGTCTGCATAGGTTTCAAAATCCTCCGCGCGCAGAATATTATCAAACGCTTCTGCGGGGGCAGACTCGCAAAGACGGAGATGCGAAATATCCCCCGATAATTTATATGCTATTATTTCTCTGTATATGCGCACGGACTCATTGTCTGCAAGCAGAGACTCCGCCTGTAAAAATTTGTCGCAGTTTTCCGTGAAAAACTCTTTTGTAAAAAGCGTGTTCCCGAAAACAGGCACATCGGGTGCGTAAAGCTCGCACTCATCGGCTATTTTGTATATGTTTTCAAGCACGTCGGGCAGAGACGAAGCAAACGAAAGCAGAACTATTATATTTTCTGCGCCGTATTTTGCCTTGACGTCGCTATAGGACAGCACGGTCTTGCCGTGAAAGCTGTGCCCGCGCACAAAGCCGTCGCTTGCAAAGAAATCCTTTATCTCAATGCCGTAATTCTGGCACACCGAAAGTATCTTATCCGCTCCGTTTCCCATACCGTACATAACTATATGCTTGGATGTTTTAGATAAATAAGACCACAGATCGGTGCAATTTTTGGGAAAATTGAATATGTTTTCTGTTGACAATCTGTTCATTCTATGCTATACTCTCTTTGAAGTATTATGATTTATACTAATTATATCATTTGAATTATGTTTTGTAAAGTATTACGGAGGAAAATAAAATGAATTGCCTGTTTTGTAAAATAATTTCGGGAGACATTCCCTCAACAAAGGTTTATGAGGACGGTAAGGTTTACGCGTTCAAGGATATAAACCCCCAAGCACCCGTGCACGTGCTTGTCGTACCCAAGACTCATATTGAGTCGGCAGACTGTGTGAGCGCGGAAAACTCCGATGAGGTCAAGGCTGTATTTGAGGCAATACCTAAGGTTGCGGCAGCTTGCGGTCTTACAAACGGTTACAGAGTCATCACCAATATTGGCGAGGACGGCTGCCAGACTGTAAAGCACATACATTTCCACATTCTCGGCGGCAAGAAGCTCCCCGAAAATATGGGTTGAGAAAACACGAAAGGAAGATTAAATATATGAAAACCACACTTATTATAATGGCGGCGGGTATTGGCTCGCGCTACGGCGGCGGAATAAAGCAGCTTGCAGAGGTCGGACCTTCGGGCGAGATAATTCTTGATTACTCCATACACGACGCGCTTGAGGCGGGCTTTGACGACGTAATTTTCATCATAAGACGCGACATAGAGCAGGATTTCCGCGAGGTCATAGGTAACAGAATGGAGAAAATATGCCCCTGCGCGTACGTTTTCCAGGATATACACGACCTGCCCAATCATATGGTTATGCCCGAGGGCAGAACCAAGCCCTGGGGTACGGGACACGCAGTCCTTGCTTGTAAGGGAACTCTTAAGAATCCCGGTTGTATAATTAACGCCGACGACTATTACGGCAAGGAAGCTTTTGTTAAGATGCACGACTTTATCGTAAATCAGATGGACGTGAATAATACCGAATGTCTTGACATCGCCATGCCCGGATTCGTGCTTAAGAACACCCTGAGCGACAACGGAAGCGTGACTCGCGGCATCTGCGAGGTGGATATGCTCGGACATCTTACCGACATTAACGAGACAAAGAACATATATCGTGACGGAGAGGGCGCGTATAAGCTTGTTGGCGAGGAGAAAATACCTCTTGATCCTGACTCTGCGGTCTCTATGAATATGTGGGCTATTACTCCCGAGTTTGTAAACAGACTTGATGCAGGCTTTACGGAATTTCTTGAGGCGGGTAATCTCGGTGACAAGAAGGCGGAATATCTGCTTCCCACCACCATTGGAGACATGCTCAAGGCAGGAACTGCAAAGGTGACTGTGCTCAGTACAAACGACAAGTGGTTCGGCGTGACGTATGCCGAGGACAGAGCTACTGTTGCCGCAGAGTTTGACCGACTCGTAAAAGCGGGAGTTTATAAGACTCCGTTGTTCTAATACAAAAAGAGCGTGCATAGCACGCTCTTTTTGATTGTAATTACATAATCTCGCAGATCCAGCCCTCGGGCGCGGGAATGCTACCCATCTGAATGCCTGTGAGGGTTTCGTAAAGCTTCTTTGTCTTTGCTCCCATATCGGTCATGCCCGAGGGGAAGCAGATCTCTTTTCCGTGGTCAACGATCTTGCCGACGGGCGAGATAACTGCCGCTGTGCCGCAGAGTCCGCACTCCTCAAAGTCCGAAAGCTCGGAGAGATAAACCTCGCGCTCCTCAACCTCCATGCCGAGATATTCCTTTGCAACGTAAAGGAGGGAACGGCGTGTGATAGAGGGAAGAATGCTGTTCGACTTGGGCGTGACGAGTGTGTTGCCCTTGATGAGAATGATGTTTGCGCCGCCCGTTTCCTCAAGCTTTGTGCGGGTCTGGGGGTCGAGATATATGTTCTCGTCGTAGCCCTGCTCGTGCGCGTCAACAATATTGTAAAGGCTCATAGCGTAGTTAAGTCCCGCCTTGATGTGACCCGTGCCGTGAGGCGCGGCTCTGTCAAGGTCGGAGATGCGAACAGTCAGGGGACGCACACCGCCCTTGAAATAAGGACCTACGGGAGTTGCAAAAATTCTGAACTGATATTCTGTTGCGGGCTTTACACCGATAACCGAGTTAGTACCCATCATAAATGGACGGAGATAAAGTGTTGCACCCGAGCCGTAGGGGGGAACATACGCCGCGTTTGCCGCGACTACCTGCTTTACCGCGTCAATGAACTGCTCTGCGGGAAGCGCAGGCATCTTGAGCTGATTGCAGGATTCTATCATTCTCTGCGCGTTAAGGTCTGGGCGGAAGGCAACTATCTTGCCGTCCTTTGTGGTGTACGCCTTGAGTCCCTCAAAGCAGGTCTGCGCGTACTGGAATACGCATGCGCACTCGTTGAGAGTTATGCTTGCGTCGTCAACAAGCGCTCCGTTGTCCCACTTGCCGTCGCGGTAGTATGAAACATATCTTTTATCGGTCTGAATGTAGCCGAAACCGATGCTATCCCATTGAATGTTTTTCTTTTCCATGGTTTGCCTCCAATTTTTTGATATAAATTCTGTCGCTTGGGGCAGTAATTTAATTTAATAAAGTAATTATATCACAGAAGTTTTTATCTTTCAATACAAAATTTCAAATTTTTCTTGAAAGATAAGAGGATTTGTATTATAATTATAGCATAGTAGGGCGGGGGCTTGCTCCCACCGGGAAATTGGAGAGACCTTAAATGGATATTAACAGAACACACAGATTATTTGACGAGGACTCAAAGGCATATAAATTTTCAGCGATCGTGTTGTCGTGTGCAGAAAACAACGGCAAATACACCGTCGTGCTCGACGGAACGCTTTTCTTTCCCGAGGAGGGCGGACAGACGTCGGATACGGGTACACTTGGCGGAGCTTGTGTGAGCTACGTGTATGAAAAGAAGGGAATAATTTACCACGAGTGCGACAAGCCGCTGAAAGTCGGTGACGAGGTTGAGGGCGAGATAGCCTACGGCGAAAGATTCCGCAAAATGCAGAACCACACGGGCGAGCATATAATATCTGGAATAGTGCATAAGCTCTACGGCTACGACAACGTGGGGTTTCATCTCAACTCGGAGTATATGACAATAGATTTCAACGGTGAGCTGACACGTGAGCAGCTTGACGAGATTGAGCTTTTAGCTAACGGAATAGTTATCCGCTGTATGCCCGTCAAGGCGTATTATCCCGAGCAGAGCGAGCTTGAGGGACTCAATTACCGCTCAAAGCTTGAGTTGACCGAGAACGTGCGGATAGTACAGATAGGCGACGTTGATATGTGCGCGTGCTGCGCGCCACACGTTGAAAATACAGGCGAGGTCGGGATTATAAAAATTCTTGATTTTATGCGTTATAAGGGAGGCGTGAGACTGAACGCGCTATGCGGTCTTGACGCGCTCTGTGACTACGGCAAAAGATACGGTCAGATATACGCGATCTCGACTAAAATTTCATCAAAACAGGATGAGGTCACACAGGGCGTTGACAGACTGATATCGGAAATAGAAGCACAAAAGGCAAAAATTGCCGCATTGAAACGCGAGCTTCAGACTTACAAGCTCGCAGAGCTTGCCGAGACGGACGGAAACATCTGTGTCTTTGAAGACGGCGGGGATATGACGGCTGCACGGCATTTCGCTAACGAGGCAGTCAAAAAGTGCGGCGGTATCTGCGGAGTTTTCTGCGGAAATGACGAGGACGGGTACAAATACATCATAATGAGCCGCAAAATTGATCTCAAGCCCCTCGCAAAAGACATAAATACAGCCCTTAACGGTCGCGGCGGCGGATCGTCCGAAATGCTTACGGGCAGCTGCAAGGCAAAAAGGGAAGTAATTGAAAAATATTTTGAATAAGAAAAACAGGCACACGTCAAGTGTGCCTGTTTTATGTTAGTAAATATCACGTTTCTTTTTTCTCACCGCGAAGAATATGCCAAATCCCGCGAGGGTTGCGACTATTACGCCGCAGATGACGTATATTCCCGCGCTGACGCTGATGTCGGATTTTAATTCCTCCCAAAGCGTATTTATGAGAAGCAGCTTTTCTCCGCTGAGATTGCGGTAGGACGAGGTGGGGATAGCGTCTGTGTCGTACATAAGTTCATATCCGCCCTCTTTTATCTCGTTCATATACTCTATATATTCCTCATTCTCACGAACCGCACGGTTGGGAGATGCGTAATAGGTATATTCCGCGTTTGCTACCGCGGGCACCTCGGAGAGCATAAAATTGATATATCGCTCCGCTATTGTCTTGTTTTGGCTGGACTTAGGAACACACATAGCGTCAACGTAAAGATTCGTGCCTTCCTCGGGGTAGAAGAAGTCGAGGTCGTTGTTATTCTCATACATCGCCATGAAGTCACCCGCGTAATACGCGGCAATAGCGGCAGAGCCGTTCTCCATTTTGTTGTATATCTCGTCCATGACGTAGCCCTGAAGTATTGGCTTCTGCGCCTTGAGCTTTTCAAGAGCCGCGCGCCAATCTTCCTCGTTGTCCGAGTTTACAAGGTTAACGTCACCCATAGAATACTGCGCCGCGCCGAAGGCGTCGCGAGAATTGTTAAACTGCAAAATATTACCCGCATATTTGTCATTCCACATCAGATCCCACGAGCCGAGGTCCGCCTCATCTACCATAGTGGTATTATAGATAATACCTATCATACCGTAAAGGTAGGGAACGGAGTAGTCGTTATATCCGTCCTTGTCGGAGTCGGGGTCATAGTCGGAATTCTGAAATTCGGGCAGAATGTTCTGCGCGTTGGGAATGTTGCTGTAATCAAGAGGAGCTAAAAGATCCTCTTTTATCATACGCTCTATCATATAGTCAGAGGGGACTATAACGTCGTAGCTCACAGATCCCGAGGAGATTTTAGCGTACATTGACTCATTGCTTGAATAGGTGGAATAATTGACCTTTACACGCTGACCGTAGGTTTCAAAATACCAATCCTCGAACAGTGAGTTTACGTCAAGCGTACCCTCGCTGCCGTCGGAGATGTATTCTCCCCAGTTATATACGTAAAGTGTGACGGCACCGTTATCTCCTTCGATATTTTCAGGAGTGCAGGATGCAAGGGGGAAGCACAAAGTCAGAAGGAGCGTGAGAATAAGAATAATGGATGCTATTCTTTTCATTTTTTCACCTCCCGTTTGTTCTTGCCGCCGGCGAAATTCACCACGATAAGTATCACAAGAATTATCGCCACAATAAGGGAGGACAGTGCGTACATACTGAATTTTACGTTGTGCGCGGTCTGGTTATATACGTAAAGGGGAAGTGTCTGGAAATCAGGAGAGCTGACGAAATGGCTTATTACGAAGTCGTCAAGAGACATTGTAAAGCCAAGCATAAGACCTGAAATGATACCCGGGATGATCTGGGGAAGCTCAACCTTGAAGAATGCCTTTGCGGATGTGCAGCCGAGGTCCTGAGCCGCCTCGGAGAGTGATTTGTCAAGCTGCTTGAATCGCGGCATTACCGAGAGCATAACGTAGGGAATGCTGAAGGTGACGTGTGCGATAAGCATAGTGCCAAATCCAAAGAAGCTCTGTGATTTTATTATAGTCGCCACCGCAACGAACAAAAGCATCATTGAAACACCCGTGACTATATCGGGGTTCATCATGGGAATGTTTGTTATGGTGTTTATCGCGCCCTTGACATATCTTGAGCGCATGCGGTGAAGCCCAAGAGCGCCAAACGTGCCTATTACAGTCGCGATTACCGCGGAGGATACCGCCAGAATAAGCGAATTCATAAGAGATGTAAACGCTTCTTGGTCCGCAAAAAGCTCCTTGTACCACATAAGTGAGAAGCCCGAGAATTCGGAGAGCGAGCCGGACTCGTTAAACGAGAAGATTATAAGCACCGCAATGGGTATGTAAAGAAGGAAAAATATTATTCCGATATAGAATCTCGAGAGGAATTTCATTTGAAGATACCTCCTCTCTTTGCCATATCCTCGTCATCGTCGGTGAAGCGGTTCATAATACCGATGGAAAGTATGATGAGTATCATCATTACCAGCGACATAGCCGCGCCAACGCCGTATGTGGAGGTGTTCTGGAAAAGTCGCTCGATGGTATCGCCGACAAGGTCGATCTTACCCGCGCCGAGCTTCTGGGAAATATAGAACGTGCTTATGGAGGGAACGAATACCATAGTTATTCCCGACACAACGCCCGAGACAGTCAGAGGCATTATGACTTTTGTCATGGTTTGCCAGCTGTTACAGCCGAGGTCGTGCGACGCCTCGATATAACGCTTGTCCAGCTTTGTCATTGACGTAAATATCGGCAGCACCATATACGGCAAAAAGTCGTATACCATACCAAGAATTACGCCAAAATTCGTGCCGACGATAGGCAGCTTTTCAAGTCCTATTTTCTCAAGCAGGGAATTGAGCAGACCGCCGTTATCGAGAAGCGCCATAAGCGCGTACGTACGAATAAGAAGATTGCACCACATGGGTAGCATTACGAGTACCATAAGTATTTTTTGAGCGCGCTCGGATTGCTTGGACATAAAATATGCAAGCGGGTAACCTATAATAAGACATATTACGGTCGCTATCAGAGCAAATGCTATAGAGAGAACAAATACGTTGCCGTACTTAGATAGCTCTGTTATGTTGGAAAGAGAAAATCTACCTTCTGCATCGGTCAGAGCAAAATAAAGCACGAACAGCATAGGCGCGGCGATAAACATTATCACCCATACTATATGCGGTACTGCGACTAATTTTTGAAAGACCGAATTTTTTCTCATTCCCCGTCCTCCTCTTCGAGATCTCCGAGATGCTCTATTTCGTCACTGAAGGTGGAGTAGTCACCAAATGTACCCGAATACTCGGATTTTTTCATGACGTGTATTGCCTCGGGCTCGATATGGAGACCGATGACCTCGTCAACACCAACGAAATCAGACGTTTCAAGCATCCACTTAAAGCCGCCGACGTCAACGATTATTTCGTAATAATCGCCCTTGAATGTTACGGACGAGACGGTGCCTGTCAGCATTCCCTTATCCGTGGACACTACGTCAACGTCCTCGGGACGAACTACTATATCCACAAGCTCGCGGCGATCAAAGCCCGCGTCTACACAATCGAATATATGTCCTGAGAATTTGACCTTGTAGTCCGAGAGCATCATCCCGTCAAGAATGTTGGATTCACCGATAAAGTCTGCGACGAATGCGTTTTCGGGCTCGTTATATATATCGACGGGAGAGCCTATCTGCTGTATCTTGCCCTCTGCCATAACTACGATGACGTCGGACATAGAAAGGGCCTCCTCCTGGTCGTGCGTGACGTAAATAAAGGTAATACCCGTCTGGCGCTGGATCCTCTTGAGCTCGTTCTGCATATCCTTGCGGAGCTTTAAGTCGAGAGCACCGAGAGGCTCGTCGAGCAAAAGCACCTTGGGGTGATTTATGAGAGCGCGCGCAATAGCAACTCGCTGCTGCTGACCGCCCGAGAGAGTGGTGACGCGGCGACGCTCAAAGCCCTTGAGGTTGACCATCGCAAGCATTTCCTGTACCTTTTCCTTTATCTGCTCCTCGGGTGTCTTTTTAAGACGAAGTCCGAATGCGACGTTTTCATATACGTTCAGGTGAGGGAACAGCGCGTATTTCTGAAATACCGTGTTTACGTTGCGCTGGTAGGGGGGAAGATCGTTTATACGTTTTCCATCAAAAAATACGTCTCCCGTATCGGGGGTTTCAAATCCGCCTATTATACGGAGAGTTGTGGTTTTTCCGCAACCCGAAGGACCGAGAAAGGTTACGAATTCCTTGTCGTGAATTTCAAGATTAATGTGGTCGAGAACAGTTTCTCCATCAAACGCTTTTGATATGTCTTTAAGACTGATTATGACGTCCTTTTCCATTACACATAAAAACTCCTTTAAAATAATAATTAGCTTTGCCTGTGGCACAAGCCGAAATTTTTGATGCATTTTCGGAGGGTCAAAAGATATGCCGTGGCAGATCTTTCTTAGCAAACCATTATTGCAAATTTTTTTGCTAACATGGCTTGAGAATCAAGCTGTTTTGCGGGGATTTTTGAATGTCGCCATTCCAATCGCCACTGTGTTTTATTGACAAAATTCTCGGTTGCTTGCCAAAAAAACATAGATAGCATTCTACATTCTAACATAAAATTTTACTTATTGCAATAGGCTTTTGAAAATTTATTACAAAAACCACGAAAAAATATTATTATCTGCAACCATTTGCACCTGTTCGCAGGTTTTTGAGTTTATCTATATAAAATCTCGTTGTTCTTCTTAAAATCTCCTGAAATCTCTCATTTTCTCACTTTTTATACACGCATTCTGCGGGCTGAAATATCCTCTGTAAGCGAGGATAAGACCTCAATGTGAGAGAGAGTATTGAATATGCCGAAGCTTACCCTCACTCCGCCCGTGCCGTACGTTCCAAGGGCTCTGTGCGCAAGCGGAGCGCAGTGATACCCTGTGCGGACACAGACATTGTTTTTCGACAAGATCTCGCCTACCTCGTCGCAGTGGACTCCGTTTATATTAAAGAGCAGAACAGATCCGGGGGTGGTATCGTGGATAGTCACACCCGGTATATGCTCAAGAAGCTTTTTGGCGTGACAAAAAAGCTTTTGACTGTGCGCCTGTACCTCGCCCGCCTTTTTGGAATTCAAGAACCTCAAGCCCTCTCCAAGACCTACTATTGCGGGGGTGGAGAGTGTTCCCGCCTCATATTTTTCGGGGGAGTTGTCGCCCATAAAATAATCCAGGGAGTTGACCCCGTTGCCTCCTTCAATAATCGTGTGGGGGGAGATATTCTCGCCAAGCAGCATAATTCCGCAGCCCTGAATTCCGTAAAGCCCCTTGTGCGCAGGCAGACAAAGAATATCAATATTGCATTTTTTCATATCTATCGGGATATGTCCGCCTGACTGCGCGCCGTCGCATATAAATATAAGTCCCGCGTCGCGACAGTATTTGCCTATCTTTTCTATGGGCAGGGTATAGGAGCAGATGTTTGATGTGTGCAGACAAGAGATTGCGCGTGTGTTGGGACGAATACGTCGGTCAATATCCTCAATTATCTCCGTGTCGCTTTTTCCGTACGCGTCAAAGGTGTCATATTCGATCAGTCCGTCTCGCTGAAGGCTGGCTATGGGGCGAAGCGTGGCATTATGCTCCATATTGCTGATGAGAATATGTCCGCCGTCCTTCATAATCCCCTTGATAGCCATATTAAGAGCGTAGGTAGTGTTGTAGGTAAAGATCACGTTATCCGGCAGGCAGCCAAACATATCCGCAAGCAGACAACGACATTCAAATATCCTCTCCGCGCTTTTGAGCGCTAAGGGGTTTAAGCCTCGCGATGAATTTCCGCAAAAGGTTCGTATGCATTCGTCGACCGCGCCAGAAACACGGGACGGCTTTGGAAAGGTGGTGGCGGCGTTGTCAAGATATATAAGCTTGTTTTTCATAAAAGCCTCCTTTGTGTGATACGCCCCGAGGCTGTTGCCCCGAGGCGTGAAATTTATAAAAACTCTTTTACGGGTATGTTTTCTCGCACAAGAATAGCTTTGACGTTTGCCTGCTGTGAGCAATCAAAGCTTACGCCGTACGCGCAGCCGCGCCGTGCTTTTGAAAAATTGACCTTGGTGACGGACGACATTATGGCTTGGGCGGCAAGTGCCCTTTGCGCCTTCATTGCGAGCGTTGTAGAGCCGATGTATGCCGTACAGCCGCCACCCGAAAGAGAGCGTGAATGATCTGTCATATCTACCTCGCCATAGCCGTATTGAAAAATTTACTTTTGAAAATAAATTTCTCAATATCAGTTTATGCAGCAATCGAATACTTTTGTACACGTTTCGACAAAATTTTATTGTTCAAATAAAATACTTGATTTTTTTGTTTATATAATGTATAATAAAATGAATGACTATTTTTTATATCGAAAAGGCAGGTATTTTTTATGTCTATTGAGAGAGTTTCAAAGGAAAATTATTATCTTGACATCGCGCGCACAGTTGCGGAGCGAGGCACCTGTATCCGCCGCAAATTCGGCGCGATAATAGTAAAGGACGACGTTATTATCTCAACGGGCTACAACGGAGCTCCGAGAGGCAGACAGAACTGCACGGATATGAATATGTGTATGAGAGACAAGCTGGGTATTCCGAGGGGCGAGAGATACGAGCTTTGCCGTTCGGTCCACGCTGAGGCTAACGCAATAATTGCCGCGCCCAGAGACAGAATGCTTGGCGCGACGCTTTACATGGTGTGCGTAAATCCTGCGGATAACAGTCTTTACGACGGTACGAGCAGCTGTATGATGTGCAAGCGACTTATCATAAACGCGGGTATTGATACAGTGGTCGTAAGAGATACCAACACCGATTACAGAGTCATTAAGGTTTCGGATTGGATAGAAAACGATGACTCTCTCTCGGGAGTTTTCGGATATTGATAAAAGGTAGAAGCAGATGAGTACGGAAAATAAAAGAGCAAGAATATATCCCGAAAGACTTAATGCGGAGCATCTGGAGGGAGTGGCAGAGATAGAAAAGCTCTGCTTTGGCGCGCAGGCGTGGTCAAAAAACAGCCTTGAGCTTCTCACAAAAGAGGGAATAGGCATGGGCATGGTCTGCCATAAGGATGGCAGGATCGTAGCTTACGGCGGTATGCTTTGCGTTGTAGACGAGGGGCAGATAACAAATATCGCCACTCACCCCGACTATCGCAGGCAGGGCTATGGCGAGGCTGTGGTCGAGTCGCTCAAAAAACATGCAAAAAACAACCGTCTTGACGTGATAACTCTTGAGGTCAGAGAGTCGAATACGGCGGCGATAAGGCTTTATACCTCCTGTGGCTTTAAGGTTGACGGAAAGCGCAAGGATTTTTACACCAAGCCCACGGAGAGCGCGGTGCTTATGTCCTGTAAAATTAAGTAAAAAAGGAAAATCTTCAATGTATATACTTGGAATGGAATCCTCGTGCGACGAGACCAGCGCGGCAATAATCGAGGCGCACGACGGAATTCTTGAGATCAGATCTAATATAGTTGCCTCGCAGATAGAGACTCACCGTCTTTACGGCGGTGTGGTTCCCGAGATAGCGAGCAGAGCGCATATTGAGGCTGTGTCCTCAATAACAAAGGAGGCTCTTGAGACGGCGGGGATAACCTTGTCGGATGTGGGATGCGTGGCAGTCACCACACACCCCGGGCTTATCGGTGCGCTGCTTGTGGGGGTGAATTTTGCAAAGTCCCTGGCTTTTGCGAACAATATTCCGCTTGTATCGGTAAACCATATTCACGGGCATATATCCGCCGCGTATCTGTCGCATACCGACCTCAAGCCTCCGTTTTTGTCGGTGGTCGTATCGGGCGGTCATACCTGTCTTTACGTGTGCGAGGGATATAATGAATTTCGCGAGATAGGCGGAACGCGTGACGACGCGGCAGGTGAGGCGTTTGACAAGATCGGACGAGTTATCGGTATGCCTTACCCGGGGGGAGCGGCGCTTGACAAGCTCGCGCATACGGGGGATAAGACCGCTGTTAAGCTTCCGTCGCCCGCTCTTCGCGACAGTCTTGACTTTTCGTTCAGCGGAATTAAAACTGCTGCACTGAATTACATCAATTCGAGCAAGCAGAAGGGCGATGAAATAAATACCGCGGATCTTGCGGCGTCCTATACCGACGCGATAGTGACAGCTATAGTAAAGCAGGCGGAGGGAGCGTTGAGGCAAACGGGACTTAATACCCTCGTGCTTTCGGGCGGTGTTGCGGCAAACTCGCATCTTCGTGCCGCTCTTGAGAAAATGTGCAATAAGCACGGCGCGGAATTTGTTGTCCCCCCCATATCTCTTTGCGGTGACAACGGCGCTATGATAGCGGCATCGGGATATTTTGAGTATCAGAAGGGCAATTTTGCCGATACGTCTACAAACGCTTCAGCATGCGACTGAAGACATTCCGAAATTTTACAAATTCATTATTTTACACAAAAAAATTTACGCGGGGAGAAAAATTCATCGAACAAAGGTTTTCCACCGACTTTTCAACAAACTGTGGAAAACTCGGAAAAATACAGAGAAAATTCTCCGCGAAATGTCGAAAAAAACCGTATTAAGTCACAAATAGCCTTGATTGGCAAGGATTTCTGTGGATAAGTCTGTGGAAACTGTGGATAACTTTATGGCTGTGGAAAACTTTTTTTCCACAAATTCAAAAGATTTACGAAAAGTTTATTTTTTGAAAAAGTCACCTTGTCAAGATGTAAAAATGCACAAATTTGAGATTTTGGCAAAGAATTTACAAACTAAAAGGAGAGCTTATTATGAGCGATAATTTTGATAACAGGGAGCTTCAGGGAAGGACTGACGACGGCTTCAAGCCAAACATCTCTCCCGCGGTAATTCGCCGTCTGCCGAGATATTACAGATATCTGCGTGAGCTTATCACACACGGCAGAATGAGAATAAGCTCGGGCGAGCTCGCGAGCATGATGGACGTTACCGCATCCCAGATAAGACAGGACCTTAACTGCTTTGGCGGCTTCGGTCAGCACGGATACGGATATAACGTAAATTACCTTTTCGCAAAGATAAGCGAGATACTCGGTGTTGGCGCGGGCTTTCACGCGGTCATTATGGGCGCGGGCGATCTTGGACGCGCTCTTGTAAACCTTTCAATGTTTGAAAAGCGCGGGGTTGATATTATTGGAATGTTCGACTCGGGCGAGGGCCTTGTCGGCAAGAGCGTTGCGGGCGTCCGTGTTTATGATATTGACGAGCTTGAAAGATTCTGCGAGGAGAATGTAGTGGATATAGCGGTGCTTACCCTCCCCAAGGAGCAGATAAAGCCCGTGTCCGACAGACTTGTCGCTTGCGGAGTCAAGGGACTTTGGAACTATATGGGTGTTGAGCTTGACTATCCGGAGAGTGACGTTGTAATAGAGAACGTGCATCTTGGAGACTCGTTGATGATACTCAACTACGAGATATGCCGCAGCCTTGAAAAGCGCGACGGGGAAACAGAAGAATAAAAATTTATATCGGAGAAAATATGCTTATTAAAATAAATTACGGAGTTGGAGCGGGTGTGTTTCCCACGTCCTGCGCCGAGCAGGTAAAGCGCGCGTCACTGTGCGACCTCAAGGTGCTTTGGCTTGTATGTGCCAAGGGCGGAGCTGTCGAGATCGGCGAGCTTTGCGACTTTGCGGGGGCAGATGAGGGCAGTGTCCTTTCATCCTTGTCATATTGGCGCGGATCGGGTGTTATTGAGTGCGAAATGCCCAAATCGTCAGAAAAGGTACAGAAATCCCCCGAGCCGCAGACACAAAAGACCAAAAAGATAGCCCGCGCGGAGGCGCTTCCCGAATATACGTCGGATGAGATAGCAAACATTCTTGAAAGAAATACGGAGCTTTCCTCCCTTATCGACGAGTGCCAGCGGATAATGGGTAAAATGTTCAATATCCACGAGGTCAACGTGCTTATAGGACTTGTGGATTATCTTGATCTTACCTGCGATTACATAATGCTGCTTCTGACCTATTGCGTCTCTCACGGCAAAAAGACTCTGCACTATGCGGAAAAGACTGCGTTTGGCTTTTACGACAGCGGTATTACAACAGTCGAGGCGCTCTCGGCAGAGCTTCAGCGCAGGGAAAACGTCGCGTCGGTCGAGGGAAAGATACGCACTCTGTTCGGTATTGGCGGTAGAGCATTGACGACAAAGGAAAAAAAGGAAATATCCGCCTGGATAAACGACTGGGGATTTTCCTTTGAGATAATAGAGAAGGCGTACGAGACGACGGTTGATGCCACGGGCGGCGCGTCGCTTCATTACGCAAACTCGGTGCTTGAGAGATGGAACGCCGAGGGCATACGCACGCTTGAGCAGATAGACGCGTCTGCCGAGAGATTCGAGGCGGAAAAGGCGCAGAAAAAGACAAAAAAATCATCCAAGTCCAAGGGTGAGAGCGAAAACCAAAACTCCAGCTTTGATACTGACGAATTTTTCGAGGCGGCGATACGCCGTAGCCTCGGGGGAGAGGAAAAATGAGCTTTAACAGAGAAAATTACAAAAGAATAAAAGAGGAATACGACGGCAAGTATCTCAAAGCGAGAGATGCGGCAAACCTTCGCCGCGCACAGATACACGCCGAGCTCCCCGAGATAGCCAAGATCGACCGCGAGCTTTCAAGCGTTGGTCTTGAGATTCTTCAGGCGGCGATAAGCGGACGCAACGGAGAGATAGATAGCATCAAGCAAAAGAATAGTGCGCTTCTTGAAAAAAGAGGGCAGATACTTCAGACGGCGGGCTATCCCGCGGATTATACCGAGATACAGTACGAGTGTAAGCTCTGCTCGGACACGGGAGCTGTGGACAATAAAATGTGCTCGTGTATGAGAAAAAAACTCGTTGAGGCAGGAATTGCATCGTCGGGTATGGCAGACCTTATAGCGCGTCAGAGCTTTGAGAACTTTTCGCTTGACTATTACAAGCAGAGCGAAAAGGTATACTCCACAATGAGCGCAATTTACGCGCTTCTCGCAAAGTATGCCGAGAATTTCGCACCTGAGACATCAGGCAACATTGCTATGTTTGGCGGTACGGGACTTGGGAAAACGCACCTTTCAAGCGCTGTCGCGGGTAAGGTAATAGAAAAGGGACACGACGTTTATTATGCAAGCGCGCTCTCGCTCTTTGCGGATTTTGAGGTGCGTCGCTTTGGCAACAGCGCGTCTGCCTCTGCCGACGGCAATATAAACAGATATTTTGACTGTGACCTGCTTATCATCGACGACCTTGGAACAGAGGTTACAAATCAGTTTACAACGTCCTGCCTTTACGATATTATAAATTCAAGACTTAATTCCAAAAAGCCCACGATAATCAGCACGAATCTCTCGCAGGACGAGTTCCGCAAGAGATATTGGGACAGAATTACAAGCCGCGTGCTTGGTGAATACATAGTTCTTCCGTTCTGCGGCACGGATATAAGATCGCAGAAGTTGAGAAAATAATTTTGCAAAATTTGATGGAAACAAAAAAGGAGAGCCGTCGAGGTTCTCCTTTTTATTTAGCCTTTCCCTCAAGGGGAAGGCTATGATGCGGGTAATCAAATACCATTTTTGCACACGGGTATTTGATTATCTTGTCGCATTAAAATCTTTTCGTTTTTTTGTTTTTTACGTATAATCTTCCTAAAACCGCAAAAAATACTTATTGCAAAACAAAATCGGAGGTTATTATGCAACAGACAAAAACCAGAGAAGCGGAAATGCTTGAAAAGATATACAAAAATATGAAAATGGGATCGGATTCCATGGTAAATCTCATGCCCGCGGCAAAGGACGAGGAGTTCAAAACTCTTATGACCGCGCAGCTTGACGGCTACGAAAAATTCGCGGCGCAGGCGCGTGACAGACTTCTGACCGTCGGCGGTGAGCCCAAGGAAGAAAACGTAATGACAAAAATGTGGGCAAGCGTGGGAATGAAGATGAACACGATGATGGACTCCACCACCTCGCATCTTGCAGAGATGATAGTTGAGGGCTCAACCATGGGTATGACAGACACGATCAAGGTGCTCCGAGATTACGAAAACACCGATGTATCCGAGACTGCGATGAAGCTAGCCAAGGATATTATCAAGTTCGAGGAAAAGAATATTGAAATAATGAAGAAGCATCTGTAAAAAAAGCCTTCCCATCGGGAAGGCTTTTTTATTATTCATTATCCGCAAAGGAATCAAGCACCTCGGTGTTTATCTCGTCCTCGCCGAACTCATGCTCTTTTGATTTTTTGGCTTGCTTTTTAGCTTCTGCCTCCTGTTTTGTCTGTTCGTACTCCACGTTCAGAGCATCTATCTTGTCCTCAAGCTCGGATATTTTGTTCACTATCTCGGATATTTTCTGCGTGAGCTTTGCGCCGAGAGTCTCATCCTCAGCCGAGAGCTTTTTGTAGGTCAGCTTACCAAGCCTCAGAAATTCGTTTTCCTTTTCCGACGTAAGCTTCGCTATTTTTATCTTTATCTCGGCAAGACTTGCAAGCTCCTCGGTCTTCTGGACCGCCTTGCCCGTAAATTCGCTTATATTTTTCTTTATGTCGTTCCAATTCATAAATGCCTGAACCTCTCAAAATTATTATCTCTGTTTTCTATTATATAACTCTTTTGAAATTTTGTCAAGGCGGCAAAAACTGTCGCCTGTATCAAATCCGTAAATTAAGGGAAAATTAAAGTCAGAAAGCATATATTACGGAGGAAATTTTTATGAATATGGATAGAAAAACTTATAAAAAATTTGCCGATGCGCACGCGCGCTCCTCACCGATATGGAAAAATTGCATTTGGGCGTTTGTCGCAGGCGGACTTATCTGTGGATTGGGGCAGTGTCTTATATGGATGTTTTCAGCCATTGGATTTGACAAGAAGCACGCCTTGACTATGACGTCAGTGACAATTGTATTCGTGGCTGTGTTATTAACGGCTCTCGGGCTTTTCGAGAAGATCGCCAAGCACACGGGAGCGGGAACGCTCGTGCCTATATCGGGCTTTGCCAATGCCGTTGCGTCAAGCGCTATTGACTCTCGCTCCGAGGGGCTTGTGCTCGGCGTGGGCGCAAAGATATTCACGGTTGCTGGTCCCGTCTTGCTTTACGGTACGCTTGCGGGGGTTGTGTGGGGCATCATTTACTATATAATGAGCCTTTTTTGATCATTCATAGCAGGGATTTCAGAATTTTTATGGCGGCTGTTGTGTCCGATGAGACTACGAGAACACAGAAATTTTCCGATATTATGACCTCGGCATTGTCTGTATAGGAGGAATACTCGCTACCGCTCCAGAAATTTTTAAGGGTGGTCAGACGGGAGCTGAGTACCTTTGACGTATCAAGCGCCGACTGTGGACTGTCGCACAGAAAGACTGCAAACTCGCAGGGGTGCGAGCTTGAGAGGAATATTGCAAACTCCACCCAATCGTCGTACTCCTTGGGCATACTGCCACCGCCGTAGAGCGCGCAGAGCAGGGAGTCCGAGACGTATGACTCGTCGCCCTCGGACGAGCTTGACAGATAGACCTGCCCGCTCGGCAGGTCTATCTCTGCTTCAATCAGGCGGTATAGAATGCTTTGCACCGACGGTGGCTGTTGTGAGCAGGAGCAGGTACACACGCAAAGTATAGATATACAAAGAATCAAAATCAGGAAATTTCTTTTCATTTTTTGCCTCCTTTTTTTGTAATTATATGAGGCAAAAAAACAAAAAATGAAAACGGCGCGATCAAGCGCCGTTTTGCTGTGAAATTATTTATGATACTTCGTTCCCTTGATTATGTTCATAGCTCTATATACACTCTCCGAAAGGATCACGCGCATAAGCTGATGGGGAAACGTGAGCTTTGAGACCGACAGTCTCAGGTCTGCGGCGTTTTTTACCGTGTCGCTGAGTCCGTGTGAAGATCCAATAACAAAGCATATCTCGTTTGACACCGAAAAAGCGCGCTCGAGCTTATCCGCAAGCTCCTCAGATGAGAACTGCTTGCCCTCCACGCAGAGAGCTATCTTATACGCTCGCTCGCTCATGTGGGAGAGAATGACTTTTGCTTCCTCATCAAGTGCCTTTTTAATATCGCCCTGCGACGGCTCTTGCGGGAGCTTTGCTTCTCTGAGGTTGATATTTTCGACCTTGCAAAAGCCCGAAAGCCTTTTTTCGTACTCGGCTACAGCATCACACAGATATTTTTCCTTGAGAGTTCCGACAGTTATAAATTTAATGGTTGCCATCAGTCACTCTCCTTTTTACACCAGAGCTTGAAAAATTCGTCCTCGTATTCGACTGCCTCACCGCCGCCGACAAGCCACGTAGGGCTGTACTGAGACGCCACACGCAGATTTATGCTTGCGTCTCCGATTGCGGAGAAGGTCTCGTTATATGCGAGAGCGGGGGTGTTGTTTTCCTCAGACAGATGGGCGAGGAGAATGTTCCTCGTTCCGTTATGACAAAGCTGAGCGGCAAAGGACGCGCACTCGCGATTTGACAGGTGTCCGTATCTTGACGCTATTCTTTCCTTAAGCTCAAAGGGATAAGGGCCGAAAAGCAGCATTTCGGTATCGTGGTTGGACTCAAGCACTACGGACTGACAGTTCAGAAGACTGTTTTGTATCTCATCAGTTACGTAGCCTATATCCGTGGCGTAGCCGATGGACACGTCCTCAAATTCAAGACGGTATCCAACCGACGCGCGGCTGTCGTGCGGGGTGGGAAAGGCGGTGATCTTCACACCGTCAAGCTCAACCGAATAATCGCTTTTATCGTGAATATACAAACAAGAGCAGAGCTTTTCGTCGCAAAGCCCCTGGAATTTTTTTGCCGAGTTCAGCATTATATGTATGGGTATGCAGTTTTTGTGTGAGAAGGTCTGCAGCGCGGAGATATGGTCGCTGTGCTCGTGTGTGACGAATATCGCGTCGAGGGTTTTGGGGTCAACATTTATTGACTTGAGCGCCTCGCACAGAGCCTTTGCGCTTTTGCCCGCGTCTATAAGTATTTTTTTGCCGCCGAGCTCAATATAGGTAGAGTTACCCTTTGAGCCCGAATACAGTGTACATATTTTATAATTGTTCATATTGCTTTTGGTCTATTTTGAAAAGAATTGGTGTAGCCAGCCCTGCCAGACGAACAGGTAAAGTATGTCGGCTATAAACGTGACGACAAGAGGGAAGATAATAAAAATCATCCAACGTGACTTTTTTGCTCTGTCCTTGCTTTTTTGCACGTAGGCAGTCTTTTTTTCAGCGCTCCAGTCGTCGGGGAGCATATCCTCGGTCAGATCCTTGCGGGTGAACGCGTAGTTATATACGACGTATATGACGACAAATACCGCAAGGCCCAGCATATAGATCGCCGTGACCGCAAATGATATTATCGGCACGGGAATATTCGCCGCCGCAAAGTATACGAGCATAAATATCAGACAGCAGGCAATAAGAAGTCCAAGCTCCTTTTTGCTCTTTTTGCTGAATTGCCTTTTTGCCTCGGGGGAGGGTATGTTTTTGTTTTGCTTCATGTCAGACTCCGAATATCAGCAGATCTTGATCGCACCGAGCGGGCGTATGCGAAGAACGAGACACGCGCCCTCTCCAAAGGTTGCATCCATCACGGATCTGAATTCCTCAACGTCCTGATTTTTGACGTATGCCTGGATAGTTCCCGCAAAGCCGCCGCCGTGAACACGGAATGCCGCTTCCTTTTCCGAGAGGCAGATGTCTGCAAGGCAGAGGGCGAGGGAGAGCCCCTGCTCCTTAAGATTTTGGTTTGTATATACGTTTTGAAGATAGCAGAACGAGGATTTACCCGATTGATTTACCGCGTCGAAGAATTTTTGAATGTCGCCGTCTATAAGCGCTTGCTTTTGTACTGCCACACGCTTGTTTTCCTCAAAAAAGTGAAGCGAGCGCAAGATTCCTCTGTCGCCAACGCTCTCGCGCAGGGAGGAGATATTGCTGATGACCGTCTGCTCGTCTACCTCTCTTAAGAAGTCGCCGCCGCAAGCCGCCGCAACGCTCTTCATCTCGGAGGGAATTGAGGCATAATCGTCGGTGAGGTCGGCGTGATTGCCGCCTGTGTTGACTATGCAGAGATTATATCCCTTGGCAGAGAGGTCAAAATTTATCGGCTGAATTACGGGAGCTGATGGGTCGGCAAAATCAATAGCCACGATGCCGCCAACGGCACAGGCAACCTGGTCCATAAGTCCGCAGGGCTTGCCGAAAAACTCGTTTTCAGCGTACTGCGAGATCTTCGCTATCTCCACGGTGTCAATTTTTCCGCCGTTGTAGAGATGGTTTATGATAGTTCCTATCATATTTTCAAACGCGGCAGAGGAGGAAAGTCCCGAGCCTCCGGGGACGTTTGAGGTGGTATAAGCGACAAATCCGCCTGTTTTGTATCCCAGATCGGTAAGTCCGCGGCACATACCCGCAATAATTGAGCCCGATCTGCCGTACATTTCGGGGCGGGGAGAGGTGAAGTCCGAGATGTCGATGAGGTCGGCGTTGTGTCCCGAGCTTTTTACACGGATGACGGAGCCTTCTGTTTTCGATACTATAGCGATAGTGTCAAGATCTATTGATGCCGCGATAACGCAACCGCGGTTGTGGTCGGTGTGATTGCCGGAAAGCTCGCTTCTGCCGGAAACCGAGAAGATCTCAAGCTCGTGCTCCTCGCCGTAAAGCGAAACAAACTCATTTATTGCGGCGATATATCTCTGCTTCTGACAGGGTATGTTGCGCTCGCCGTAGAGGACGGTGAATATGCTGTCAAGCTCGCCGTCAGCTATGCTTTGAATTAGGCTGTTGTGTTTCATAGTATTCGCCTTTCCGGATATCAGAGGGTTTTGAGCTTATTGAGACAGTCCTCGCAAAGACGCTTGCCGCAGAAATAGATTATATTGTCGGCATTGTTGCAGAAGGTACAGGAGGGCTGATATTTCTGGAGGATTATTTTATTGTCCTCGGTAAATATCTCGAGAGCGTCCTTCTCGCCGATATCCATTGTCTGTCTGATGCTGATGGGAAGAACTATTCTTCCGAGCTCGTCTACTTTTCTTACTACACCTGTTGATTTCATTTATTTTTCTCCTTTTGCGGATTATGTTTTATGATGTCATTTTAACAAAGAAAATATATATTGTCAATAGAAAAAATTGGAAATTTATGTATTGTTTACATTTGAATTGTAATTTTTTGGAAGTGGGTGTCGAAATATGTAAAAATATGCGGAAGGCTATAAGATTAAAAGAATTACGGAGCGGTAAGAATGTTTGTGATAACGCAACTATTGACAAAACGGACGAAATGATGTATAATAAGACGGTGCTCAATTGTAATTTGACGGGATATCTCCACTCATCCCGTTTGATATATTCATTTTACATGTTTTGATAGGCTACAGAGGCTGCTTCTCATTCACTCTTGCGGAACGAAGGCGAGAGGGGTGCGGAGCCTTATCCGTTTGTCCTTTGTTATGTCTGTCAGATCTATCCATACACAAGAAAGGAAGGTATTAGATGGCAAAGAAAACAAGCAATAGCGGTACTGATATGCATCCCGACGAAGCTGCGTCAAAGTCTTATACGGCAGGCGACAAAAAGCCCGTAGCCCCTACACACAAGAGAAAGGGAACGGGTAAAAAAAGGTCCGCGTCCAAGGCTTCTGCACAAGGCGAGGTGAAAAAGCATACAGAGAAAAAGACCGTGGACAAGGTCGATACGAATACCCGCCAGGAACAGACGGATATTTCGGCTTATTATAAATCCTATCCCACACAGCCCCGCCGTATTATGAGCGCGGATGAATGGATGGAACAGTATTTTGCGTCTGACAGCGATCACGCGGCGGATGATATTCCGACACCTCAGCCCAAGCCCGCCAGAAAGCAGAGTCAGTCTCAAAGCAGGCAAAAGCAGGAGGCAAGCGTGAAGCCCCATTCGGAAAATACCCATTCTCATACAAAATCCACGCAGGTAAAGTCCGCAAGGACGGAGAAGGGCGCGAAGGGTACGAAGGCGAGTCAGCCTGTGCCCGAGGGCAAGCTCAAGATAATTCCTCTTGGAGGCTTGAGTGAAATAGGAAAGAATATGACGGTCATTCAGTATGAGGACGACATCGTTGTGGTTGACTGCGGACTCGGTTTCCCCGAGGACGATATGCCCGGCATAGATCTGGTCATCCCCGACGTGACCTATCTTGAGGAAAACAAAGATAAAATACGCGGAATAGTGCTGACACACGGACACGAGGACCATATCGGCGCAATACCGTACGTGCTTCGCAATATAAATCCCCCGATATACGGAACAAATCTGACGCTCGGCATAGTCAAAAACAAGCTCAAGGAGGTTACGCTTCCTTATCAGCCCAAGCTTAATTGCGTAAGAGCGGGAGACATTGTAAAGCTCGGCAGTCTTTCGGTAGAGTTTATACATGTAAACCACTCCATAGCGGATGCTTGCGCGCTCGCTATAAAGACACCGTTTGGCACGATAGTTCATTCGGGAGACTTCAAGCTCGATCTGTCGCCCATAGACGGCGAGATAATGGATCTGACTCGCTTTGGCGAGCTTGGCAAGGAGGGCGTGCTCATGCTTATGTGCGAGTCCACCAACGCGGAGCGTCCCGGTACGACACCGTCGGAAAAAAAGGTAGGCGCGTCGCTTGAATATATCTTTACGGTTAATAGCGAAAAGAGAATAGTTATCTCCACGTTTTCGTCCAACGTTCACAGAGTGCAGCAGATAATCGACGTTGCGGCACGACACGGACGTAAGGTCGCTATCACGGGAAGAAGTATGCTCAATATTGTGGGCGCGGCGGTCGAGCTCGGATATATGCACGTTCCCGAGGGAGTGCTTATAGACGTTACTGAAATACGCCGATACAGTCCTCACGAGGTAACCCTTATCACCACGGGAAGCCAGGGCGAGCCTATGAGCGCGCTTTACCGAATGGCATTCGGCGAGCACAGAGAGGTCAGACTCGGAGCGGGAGACGTTGTGGTGCTTTCCTCCTCACCCATACCGGGTAATGAGAAGCTCATAAACCGTATCGTCAACGAGCTTTGCAAGCTGGGTGTTCAGGTAATACGCGACGCGGCGGTAGAGGTACACGTTTCGGGCCACGCGTGTCAGGAGGAGATAAAGCTTCTGTACGCTCTGACAAAGCCCAAGTATTTTATGCCCATTCACGGCGAGTACAAGCACATGGCGGCAAACAGAGAGCTTGCCTTGTATATGGGAATGAATCCTCAGAATATATTCATATCCGATATAGGCAAGGTGCTTGAGATAGACAGCCGCGGCGCAAAATGGGGCGGCACGGTCACGGCGGGCAAGGTGCTTATTGACGGCTACGGAGTAGGCGACGTTGGAAATATCGTGCTTCGCGACAGAATACTTCTTTCGCAGGACGGCGTGATAATAATTGTCGCGACGGTCAGCTCTGACGGCGGGTACGTTATGTCGGGACCTGATATCGTGACGCGCGGATTTGTGTACGTGCGCGAGTCCGAGGATCTTATGGAGGAAATGAAGGCGGTCGCGCAGAAATCCATAATGTCCTGTCTTGGCGGCAGATATACCGATTGGTTCAGGATCAAGACCAAGATAAAGGATGATATGGTAAAATATATATCCTCAAAGACCAAGCGCAAGCCTATGATCATTCCGATGATCATGAACGTGTGATAAAACTTAATTATGTAAAAAAATTTTCGCAGTATTCATAAACTATTCAACCTTTTTTCACTATAAGAGAGTATAATGTTTAGGAATTTGCAGAATTTATAAATAATTCGATAAAAAAATTGAAAAGGCGGAACCTAAAAAATGGGAAAAGGCAACAGAAACAAGCTTCAGAGAGCACAGCAGGCAAGTGAGGTAGATAAGTACCTTACAAGCTCTCAGAAGAAAAAGAACAATAACGACACAAAGAAGGGCAAGATCATTGCTGCGGTATGCATAGTTCTTGCGGTTGCAGTCGTTTTGAGTATCGCTTGCACGGTACTTGATCAGACCGGTGTATTTGGTCAGATCGAGGGTGCTATTAACAGAAACACCGAGATCATGTCTCTCCAGACCGGTCACTTCACCATCAATAAAATGACGATGAACATTTTCTTTAACGAGCAGATAATGTCCTGGTACGGACAGTACGGCTCGTACGCGCAGTATTTCGGACTTGACTTCAGCAAGGATCTCAGAGATCAGGTGTACTCCAAGGCAACTGCAGATAAGGCTGCTGTGACCTGGTATGATTACTTCCTTGAGCAGTCCAAGTCTCAGGCTCAGATGTATCTCGTTTACGCAAACGCTGCATACGATATGGGACTTGAGCTTGACGCAGAGGACAGAGAGAACATCAATGCTGCTATCGCATCTATCGACGCATCCGCAGAGGCTTACGGACTTGAGTACAGCGATTTCTACGGCGAAGGCGTTAAGAAGGATGACATTATCAAGTATTACGAGATAATCTACTACGCAAACAAGTACTCCGAGGTTATGACCGAAAAGTACAAGGAGGAGCTTGAGAAGGATACCGAGAACAAGGCATTGATAGAATTCCGTGAGGAAAACAAGGAAAGCTTCTATACCGCAGACGTTCTTAAGTATCAGATCAAGGTTGATTCCAAGGGAATGACCGACGTTGAATACGACAAAGCCGTAAAAGATGCTAAGGCAAGAGCAGACAAGCTTGCGGGCGCAAGCAATGCTGACGAGTTCTTCAAGCTTATTCTTGAGGATGTAGAGTCCCAGAAGACAGAAAACCAGGGTCCCTCTGTTAACGTAACTGAAAAGCCCAGCGAGGGCGCTACCGAAAAGCCCACCGAAGCGCCCACAGAGCCTTCTATGGATAAGTATAAGGACACTATCGAGTACACCACAGACGGCGGCAAGCTCGAGGATTGGCTCTTTGGTATAGAGGAAGAGACATCTACAGTTGAGCGTGAGCCTGCTGAGAACGGCGACACCTTTGTTGAGGATAAGACAGAAACATATACCGAGAAGGCAACTGAAAACTCAACAGAGAAGCCCACATATAAGAAGTATACCGTAACAGCTTACTGCGTATACGAGTCCATGCACTTCGACACTGATCTCACAAGAAATCTTGGCTACTTTATCTCTACAGATAAGGCAACCGCGGAGGAGATCCTTAAGAAGTTTAAGGAAGGCACCATGAGTGCTGAGACACTTGACAAGCTCGGTAAGGATGCTGCTGAGGCACTTCCCGACGACAGCAAGATCTCCATAGGACACGCTGCTCCCGAGCAGGTATCTCCCGGATATTTCAAGCAGAGTGACAGCGCGTTTGCAAAGATCGACGAGTGGCTCGAGGATAAGGATCGCAAGCCCGGAGAGGTCTCTGATCTGTTCACGCTTGAAACTATTTCCTCCTCGTCTTCGTCTTCAAGCACCGCGAAGAAAACAACGTATTACGCTATATGCTACTTTGAGTCATTCGACGATGAGGTATGGCAGGTACAGGCTACCAACGGCGTTGTAGGCGAGATGTTTGAGAAATGGTATCAGGGTGAGGATGGAAAGGGCGGTCAGCTCGCATCTAACCCCGTGACCTTCAACGATAAGAAGACGGATGATCTTTATCAGACCTACGTTCCTTATATGCTCAGCTACTTCTCATCTCTCGGCGCACTTTCCTGATTTGAGTAAAGTATAATCAATAAAAAATATGGGGTTGTCACACAGTGTGTTTCAACCCCATAAAATTCTATGTCACACAATAACGTCAGAGCATAAAATCATAATAAATTCAAACGATCGGAGAACGGATATGGTATTGAATGAAAAACAGACGACGGTTGCGTACAGATGTCCCTCATGCGGAGCGGGAGTTATGAGTCCCGTTGGTGTTTTTGCGCTTTCCGGAGATATGGTAAAGCTGAAATGCAGCTGTAAAAACAGTGAGATGAGTCTGGTGCACAGAAGGGATAATAACACGGTAAGGATCACCGTGCCATGTATTTTCTGTGAGAAGCCGCACACCTTTACCGTAAACACCTCCTTGTTTTTCTCAAGAGAGCTTTTTGTCCTGCCTTGTCCGTATTCTGACATAAACGTCGGATTTGTGGGCGAGGAGAACGTAGTTAAAGCGGAGCTTGCGCGTACAGAGCTTGAGCTGCTTGATATGCTTGAACAAAATGGAATAGAGGATTTTCACGGTCTTCACAACGAGGACGAAGTAACTATTACGGACTCGCAGATAGTGGATATAGTGACCTTTGTAATACGTGACCTTGACGCAGAGGGAAGAATATTCTGCACCTGCCATCCAAACGGACGCGAGCCTATCCCCGAGGATATGCTTGAGAGGGAGGATTGCACGTATGACGTTGAGTTTACAAACGACGGGATAAGAATAACCTGTACCGAATGCGGAGACAGTGCTACTATCCCCACGGATTCCTTGCTTACTGCACACGCGTTTCTTAACTGTGACAAGCTTGTGCTTGAGAAAAATGAAAAATAATATAAAGCACCGCGCCCGCGGTGCTTTTGTTTTCTTTTTTATCGACAAATTTTTTCACAATTCGCAGGTGACCGCATAGTATAATAGTGAGAACGGTATTTGACACTGTTCGACATTATTTTATATTTTACAAGGAGGTTCTTTATGAACAACTGTCTTTGCGGAATTTTCAACGATAACTGGGTTTGGCTTATTATCATCGCTCTCCTCATACTTTGCTGCTGCTGCGGTCACTGATAGATATTGCCTTAGTTCAACATAAAAACGCCCTCGCTCAGCGGGGGCGTTTTTATGCTTATTGTCAAAGCTTTACGGGAAGTCCTGTTCTGTCGGACTCGAAAGCCGCTTCCATTATTTTCATTACCTGCATCATCTGGGCGTGTGTGACTATCTGCTCCGCCTCTCCGTCGATCGCCGCAACGAAGTTTCTGTAAAAATCGTGTACGTCAGCGGCGGGCTGGGGAATGAAATGCTCCTCGATCGTGCTCTTGTCTCGGGGCGCCATGGTCTTTGTGATGCCTGCCGCGGTCTTGACGGGAACAACGTCCTTCATTTCCCAATTCGTGCAGTATACGGCACGGCAATCCTGTCCCCAATTGGGGATCTGCGCGCTTCCGTTGGTTCCGTACATTGAGAAACGTGGCATGGTTATGAAGTGAGAGGTTCCAACCTCTATATGAGCTGTGAGATCATCCTCAAAATACAGATCCAAAGCAAATCCGTCGTCAACCTCAGCGTTTGTGATGTGGTCGCAACGGCAGTAAACGGAGAGAGGCTTTTTGTCAGTTACTATCTGCATTACCTGGTCGATAAGGTGAACGCCCCAGTCAAGTATCATTCCTCCGCCGTGCTCTTTTTCCTTTCGCCAGTCGCCGGGAATTCCGTGGCTGCCCTGAACGTAGGAGCTCATGCTGAATATATCACCAAGCTTTCCGCTGTTGTACATATCTCGCATAACGAGAAATTCGCCGTCCCAACGTCTGTTTTGATGAACGGTGAAGCGTCTGTCATACTTTATGGACGCATCTATCATTTCCTGAAGATCTGCGCTTGAGAGAGTGACGGGCTTTTCGCATATAACGTGCTTGCCTGCCTTCATAGCGCGTATAGCGATCTCCTTGTGAACGTCGTTAGGCGTTGCTACGACTACAAAGTCAACTGACTCGTCTGCAAGCAGCTCCTCCTCGGATCCGTAGGATCTTATTCCGTTCTGCACAGCAAAAGCCTGTTTGTCGGGATTTATATCGTAAATACCGGCAAGATTTACAACCTTGTTTTCTCTTGTAAAGACGGCGTGCCAGCCGCCCATTCCGCCAAATCCGATTATTGCGCAATTTTTCATAATGAATATATCCTTTCGTATATGGGCATTCATAACCCTTCTATTATAATTATAAGACAAAAAGTGCTAAAAATCAAGACGAAATGAGAGAAAAAACAGACAAAAGTTGCCATATTTGTTGGAGTAAAAAATTTTTTTGAAACCTATTGAGAAATTTACAAAAATAATATATAATATTATACGTATATGCTTTTTGAACCAAACCGAAAGGAAGTTTTAGATGTCACAGTCAGACAGAATGAAGAAAATCAGGAATTTTTCCATAATCGCGCATATCGACCACGGCAAATCCACACTTGCGGACAGAATACTCGAGGCAACCTCGGCGGTGTCAAAGCGAGAGATGGAGGAGCAGGTGCTCGACAACATGGACCTTGAGCGCGAAAGGGGAATTACCATCAAGGCGAGAGCTGTAAAGCTTGACTACACCGCGCCTGACGGCGAGCAGTACGTCTTGAATCTTATCGACACTCCCGGTCACGTGGACTTTAACTACGAGGTGTCGCGCTCGCTCAATGCGTGCGACGGCGCGCTTCTGGTGGTTGACGCCACGCAGGGAATAGAGGCGCAGACACTTGCGAATGCGTATCTTGCGGTCGATGCTAACCTTGAGATTATACCCGTAATAAACAAAATAGACCTGCCCTCCGCTGACATTGAGCGAGTAAGGGCTGCGGTGGAGGACGAAATCGGCATACCTGCCGAGGACTGCCCCGCGGTATCCGCAAAAACGGGACTTAATATTCAGCAGGTGCTTGACGCAATAGTCCGCGACATTCCCGCACCCGAGGGTGACGAGAAAGCGCCCCTCAAGGCTCTTATTTTTGACTCGTATTACGACAGCTATCTCGGTGTCGTTGTAAACATCAGGGTGATGGACGGTCAGGTCAAGGCGGGAGACAGGATCCGTCTTATGAGCACGGGCAGAGAATTTGATATAGTTGAGGTCGGCACGATGGAGGCGTTTGGCCTTTGCAAGTGCGAGTCGCTCTCGGCGGGTGAGGTTGGATATATCACCGCTTCCATAAAGAGCGTTGGTGACACGCGTGTGGGTGATACCGTAACTCTTGCGGAAAACCCTGCAAGCGAGGCGCTTCCCGGATTCCAGGCGGTCCAGCCTATGGTGTTTGCGGGAATATATCCCGCTGACGGAGCAAAGTATCCCGACCTTCGTGATGCGCTTGAAAAGCTTCAGCTCAACGACGCGGCACTCGTGTTTGAGCCCGAGACCTCGGTGGCGCTTGGCTTTGGATTCCGTTGCGGCTTCCTCGGGCTGCTTCACATGGAGATCATTGAGGAGAGACTTGAGCGTGAATTTAATCTTGACCTTATTACCACCGCACCGGGCGTTATATACGAGATAAAATTGCGCACGGGCGAGGTAATAAATATCGAAAACCCCTCAAATTATCCCACGGCGGACGAGATCGAGGAGGCGAGAGAGCCCATAGTTAAAGCAAGCATAATTACACCCACCGACTACGTTGGCGGACTTATGGATCTTTGTCAGGACAGACGCGGAATATTTATCGATATGAAGTATATTGACGCGAACCGTGTTGAGCTTCATTACGACCTTCCTCTCAACGAGATAATTTACGATTTCTTTGACGCATTAAAGAGCCGCTCGCGCGGATACGCGTCGCTTGACTATGAGCTCCGTGGCTATCAGCCGTCCAAGCTCGTAAAGCTTGACTTTATGCTCAACGGCGAGCAGGTGGATGCGCTTTCCTTTATCGTACATGAGGAAAAGGCGTACACAAGAGCGCGTAAAATTGCCGAAAGACTTAAGGAAAACATACCGCGTCAGCTCTTTGAGGTGCCGATCCAGGCGGCTATCGGATCACGTATAATTGCGCGAGAGACTGTCAAGGCTATGCGCAAGGACGTGCTTGCAAAGTGCTATGGCGGTGACATAACGCGTAAGAAAAAGCTGCTTGAAAAGCAAAAAGAGGGTAAGAAAAAGATGCGCCAGCTGGGATCGGTGCAGGTCACTCCCGAGGCGTTTATGGCGGTGCTTAAGCTTGGCGATGACAACTGACAGACTTGGAATTTACATTCACATCCCATTTTGCGCTTCGAAATGCTATTATTGCGACTTTTGCTCGGTATCTGCCGCAAAGCAGGAGAAAATTGATGCGTATATCTCGGCACTGATAAACGAAATAAGGGATTTCGCGAGCGGGCATGATAAAAAATTCAAGGTGGATACTTTGTATTTCGGCGGCGGCACTCCAACGCTTTTGTCGGCTGAAAATCTTTCGGATATCTTATCTTGTGTAGGAGAATGCTTCGAGCTTTTGCCAGACGCGGAGATAACCGCCGAGGCAAATCCCAAAACCGCTGATTTTGATAAGCTTTTCAGTATGCGGCAGCTTGGAGTAAACCGACTCAGCATTGGTATGCAATCGGTGCATGACAGCGAGCTGAAGGCCCTTGGACGTATCCATAAATTCAAGGATTTTAAGGACTTTTACCTTGACGCGAGACGAGCGGGCTTTGATAACGTATCGGTTGACCTTATGTACGGTATTCCCGGGCAGACTATGGATAGCTTTGAGGAGTCAGTCAGGACACTTGTACAGCTTGCGCCTGAGCATATCTCGTCGTATTGTCTCAAAATTGAGGAGGGAACGAGGTTTTATCAAAAGCGGGAGTCACTTGCGCTGCCCGACGAGGACACAGTCTGCGATATGTACGAAAGCATGGGTAATATTTTGCGGAGTGCGGGATATAATAAATATGAAATAAGCAATTTTTCAAGAGCGGGACGTGAGTCACGACATAATCTGAAATATTGGCAGTACGACGATTATATCGGCTTTGGCTCGGGTGCGCACTCGTTTTTTGACTGCAGAAGATTTGCAAACTCGCGGGATATTGACGGATATATTTTGTCAGACGGTCTTGGTGAGCGTGAAAGCGAGGAGATAATTTCAGACTCCGAGGCGGAGAACGAATACGTCATGCTTGGAATGAGGCTTTCGCGTGGCATTGATATTTCAGAATATGAGTCGCGCTTTGGAAAAAATTTTTACGGGAGATTCGGAAAAAAATTTCAGAAATTTTCCCCCGAATTTGCTGTTCTGAGCGAAAACAATTGCAGATTTACCGAAAAGGGAATGTTTGTAAGCAATTATATTCTCTCGGAAATCCTTGATTTTTCCTGACTTTTGGAGCAAAGTGTCTATAAAGCACTTTAGCAAACTAAAATATAAAGATATTTTGCACAAAGGTATTGACAAATATCAAAATATATGCTATAATACAAATGGATAAAGGGTGAGCCGAAAAAATTCACGGAGCAGGCGTTGAGATATATGATCGCGTCGGGGTGCCGAGCGGTTCTCAAGGAAAAAACGCTATGAATTTTTCGACGGCGCAGGAGGGAACTCCAAGCGGCACCTAATAACCCGAAAGGAGATTTACACCAATGAACGAACAAGAATTTGAAAGTGAATTTTATACATTGACCGACGAGGATGGCAACGAAACTGAGTTCGAGGTTATCGGAAGCGCCGAAATTAACGGCATAGAGTATTTTGCAATGGTTCCGTCTGATTCGGTAGCAGGTAACGACGGTATGATAGAATATGTTCTTCTCAAGAAGGAGAAGGATGAGAGCGGAGAAGAAATGTTCGTCACTATCGACGATGACGATGAGTTTGACAGAGTTGCGGACTATTTTGACGATATGTTCGATTCTGAAGAGGACTACGACCTGTAATTTCAAGTATAGGATTCACGGTAAAAAGAAAAGTTAAGGCGATAAGCCAAAAGAAGAATAAGAAACCAAGTGAACTTATTAAGGTCAAAGGAAAACATAGACCAATGGAAATCTAAAAATAAAAAAATCCTGCTTAGTTTGTGATATCCGATTGATTGAGACCCACAACTGATTAAAGGAGCTCGAAATAAATTCGCGGAGTGGTTTGCAGACCTCCTCGCCCCGTGCGGTTGACTTGTCCCGACGGGTTACGAGATGCTGGGAGCAGTGAAGCTTCGGATAGAGCGCCGCCCTGAAATAACAGGGTTCCATTTCTACGGGTACACGGCTCGGTGGGGGTACATATCCTCGGATCGCAGGATTTTTATAAAAACTCAAATTTATTTTACATAAAAAACAAATTTAAGTTTTATACCTTACAATTGAATAGTAAATCAGGCTGTTGCGATGGCAACAGCCTTTTTTTTCCGCGAGTATTTACAACAGTTATGTTTTATGATATAATTCAATTATAAACAGAAGGGAGGAGTATTTATGAAGCGAAAAAAATACTTGTTATATTATGTGATTGCCTTTGCGACTCTGCTGCTTTTGAATATTCTTTCCGTTTTAATATTCAGACAGCACGCGAAAATAACAAAATACTCTGTTCCCGCAATTGCCTTGATGGTATTCGCAATATTGTACGGGCTTGCGGCTTGCATCTTTAAGCATACGGGGAATTTTCTGCAATACGATTACCGTTTTTTGAAATACTTTATCTTTAACTTTTTTGAACCGGAAAAGGAATTTACATTTACGGTGGACTATGAAGACCGATTCAATAAAATGCTGGCGATATATTTTATAGTCATTCCTTTCTATATTCCTTGCATTTTCTTTTCCTCGACAGCGGCTACCATGCCCATAGCGGTAATAGTTTTCCTTGTGCCGCAGATGATTTTTGTGGCTTGGGATATATATGACAGAGCGCAATATGTAAAATACAAAAGACAAGAGGCAAAGCGCCTGGAAGAGGAGCTGAAGGAACAACAGCGCCGCGAGGAAATGGGACGTTGGAAATAAACAAATTTATATCAGGCTGTTGCGATGGCAACAGCCTTTTTTTAGTTAAAAGTACAGGCTATATCCGCATAAACTGAAACAGCAATTCTTGTTTGAGGTTTCACAATGCGGTTTTTTTACAGATGTGCCTTGAAAATAATGCTTTGCGCAGTTTTTCTTGCGGCATTGCTTTTTAACTGTCTATCGCTCTGCATCTATGCTGAGAGTGATACGGAAGGCGCGCGGGAGTATATGATCACGTCACTTTATGAGATGAACGACAGCATAGATATTGAAAAATTCAATATACATAAATCTCAGCTTTTGCCCCTTTTTACCGAAATACTGAAAAATAACCCCTATCTGTTTTTTGTCGGTACAAGCGCGGGATACAGAGCGTCATCTGACGGCAGGATACTATCGATTTATCCAAGCTATACCATGACAGCTGAGGAATACGTGCAGGCGAGAGAGTTTTGCGAGCGGCAGATATCGGGGGTGCTAAATCTTGTAGAGGGGCTTGAAAGCGAAGCTGAGATCGCGCTGTATATTCATGACTATCTGTGTCTGAATTATTCTTATGACGAAAGCCTTTCCTTTGATAATATGTACTTGTTTCTCAAACAGGGGCAGGGGACCTGTCAGGGATATACGTACACATATATGGCGATGCTGCGTGCGGCGGGGATCGAGTGTACCTTCGCCGCGTCGGATTCTATGGCGCATATATGGAATCTTGTAAAGGTCGACGGCGAATGGTACCACGTAGACGTGACCTGGGACGATTACCCCGAGATTTTTGCATCGTGCGAGCATAATAGCTTTCTCAAAAGCGATGAGAGGATAAAAGAGACAGCGCATATAGATTGGTACAGTCCAGATAATATTTTGTGTTTATCCGAAAAATATTCGGATACTGAATTTGCCTTCCCGTTAACTGAATTTTCTGGTACGGGGGATGTAAACTGCGACGGGGACGTGGACGTGCTTGATCTTGTGCTTTTTAAGCTCCCCTGGGAGAAACTCCCCGAAAATTGTTTATTTTTGAATATTTCTGCCGACCTCAACGGTGACTGTTCCGTAACAGATATTGATTTTACACTTATAAAGCGCAAGCTTCTGAGTTGACATTTTTCGTGCCGGGGTGTATAATAATGTCGTATATAAATATAAATGAAGAAAAGGGCATTGTTATGGATAACAGAAAACAAATTATAGCCGAGGCAGTCTCGCGTCTGAAGGAGGTATATCCCGATGCGACCTGTGCGCTTGAGTGGGGCGGCGGAGACGAGAATGCTTGGAAGCTGCTTGTTATGGGAAGACTGTCAGCGCAGTGCACCGACGCGCGCGTCAATATAGTATGCCGCGAGCTTTTTGCAAAATACCCGACGGCGAGATCTCTCGGTGAAGGCGACATAACCGACATTGAAAATATCGTCAAGCCCTGTGGATTATATAGAATGAAGGCTTCGGACATAAAACGGTCTTGCAAGCTGCTCTGCGACGAATACGACGGTATTATTCCCGACGATATGGAAGAGCTTTTGAAATTCCCCGGAGTAGGCAGAAAAATTGCAAATCTGCTTTTGGGCGATCTGTATAAAAAGCCCGCGATAGTTGCGGATACACACTGCATACGTATCTGCGGCAGACTTGGAATGTACGACGAGAGCGTAAAAGACCCCGTAAAAATCGAAAGAATAATGGTCGAGCTTGTCGAGCCGAGCGAGCAGAGCGACTTTTGCCACCGTATTGTGCAGTTTGGACGTGACGTTTGCATCGCGCGCTCACCCAGGTGTGCCGAGTGTCCGCTTGCTGATATCTGCAAGGGACGTAGAGGATAATATAATAAGGTAGCCTTTTTCGGCTACCTTATTATTTGCTCTCCGTCAATCTTCTGAATGAATATCTTTCCCGCATCGTCAATGGTCATGCAAAATATATCCTTGAGGGACAGCCCCATTTTGTTGATCCTGCGTTTAAGCCATGCCTCGTCTTTTCCGATGATCTTTAACGTGTGCGCATTGGGTAGCTTGTCGGATATAAGAACGTGCATAACACCGCTGTCCTTGCATTGAATGTTCAGGTCATGTCTGTCAGGCTGCCGGTTGATGCTTTTCGGGATTATTGACATCTTTCCGTTTTCCTCGAGTATGGCGTAGTCGACCTCCTCTAAGTCGTATATTCCGTTCTGGCGGATCTGACACAGTAGCTCGTCAATTGATATTCTTGCTTTTTTCATAGCCTTGATATCAATAACGCCCTTGGATACAACTACTGATGGTGATGACGAAAGCAGCTTTTTTGCGGACGGAAACTTCAGCATAATAAAAGATGTGCCTATCTCCAGCAGCGCGAGCGTTACTATGGGGACGATAGTGGGGAACATGTCTGCGTTTGTGTCTGTTATGGGGTTGGTCGCTATTTCTGAGAGCATAAACGTCACGATAAGCTCTGAAAGCTCCAGATCTCCAAGCTGACGCTTGCCCATCAGCCGCATTATTATTACTAAAATGAAGTAGATTATTACAGTGCGTATGAATATGGTAAGCATTCTGACCTCGTTTTGTACGGTTTTTTTGTTAGTTTTTGATGAATTGGAGAAAAATATACGACAATAGTTGTGAGATACTACGACATTGAAAAAAATATAAAAAAATTTCAAAAAACCTATTGACAAATCAAAATGACTGTGGTAAAATAATCAAGTCGCTGTGGAAAAATTAACAACGACATCGCAGAAAAATCTCAAAAAACTTTGAAAAAAGTATTGACAAGCGGATTTTTCTGTGGTATAATAACAAAGCTTTCGACGTGAAATTGCGTGCAGGAAGCAATTGAACCTTGACAATTGAACAACAAGAGATAAGTACAAAGCAAGATAAGTGCGAAATACAGATCTGTCAATTTTAATAGAGTACACGACTCT
>JAZQKI010000045.1:0-33179 GCA_045542075.1 Eubacteriales bacterium | reverse complement strand
CCTCGGTGGTGAGGACTGTAGCTGCAACGCTTGCCGCGTTCTGGAGAGCGCTACGGGTAACCTTGGTCGGGTCAACGATACCTGCTTCCATCATATCAACGTACTTTTCGTTGTATGCGTCAAAGCCGTAGCCGACCTTCTTGGAGCTCATGATCTTATCAACGATAACCGCGCCGTCAAAGCCTGCGTTAGCGGCGATCTGACGTACGGGCTCCTCAAGTGCGCGGAGAACTATCTGCACGCCTGTCTTTTCGTCGCCGTCAACAGTGTTCAGGAGCTTCTTGACTGCGGGAATAGCGTTAAGATAAGCCGTTCCGCCGCCCGCAACGATGCCTTCCTCAACTGCAGCCTTGGTTGCGTTGAGCGCGTCCTCAATGCGGAGCTTCTTTTCCTTCATTTCAGCCTCGGTAGCCGCTCCGACCTTGATAACAGCAACACCGCCCGCGAGCTTTGCAAGTCTTTCCTGAAGCTTTTCGCGGTCGAAGTCGGAGGTCGTGGTCTCGATAGCGGTCTTTATCTGGTTTACTCTTGCCTTGATGTCAGCAGGATCGCCCGCGCCGCCAACGATAATTGTTGTTTCCTTTGTGATCTTAACCTGACGCGCGTGACCGAGAACCTCGATTCCTGCGTCCTTAAGCTCGTAGCCGATCTCGGAGGAAACTACCTCACCGCCTGTAAGGATCGCGATATCGCGGAGCATTTCCTTACGTCTGTCGCCAAAGCCGGGAGCCTTGACTGCTACGCAGGTGAACGTGCCGCGGAGCTTGTTGAGCACGAGAGTTGTCAGTGCCTCGCCCTCAACGTCCTCTGCGATGATAACCAGCTTTCTGCCCGACTGAACGAGCTGCTCAAGCAGGGGAAGAATGTCGTTTATTGTAGAGATCTTCTTGTCTGTGATAAGGATGAGAGCATCGTCGATAACTGCCTCCATCTTGTCGGAGTCGGTTACCATGTAGGGAGAGAGGTATCCGCGGTCAAACTGCATACCCTCAACAACCTCGGAATATGTCTCGGCGGACTTGGATTCCTCGATAGTGATAACGCCGTCAGCGGTTACCTTTTCCATAGCGTCTGCGATAAGCTCGCCGTAAACTACGTCGCCCGAGGAGATAGCGCCAACACGAGCGATGTCCTCCTTGCCGTTGACCTTCTTGCAGTTTACAGCAAGAGCGTCAACTGCCGCGTCAACTGCCTTCTGGATACCCTTGCGGATAACCATGGGGTTAGCGCCCGCGGTCACGTTCTTCATGCCCTCGCGAACAAACGCCTGAGCGAGAAGGGTAGCGGTGGTAGTACCGTCGCCTGCCGCGTCGTTTGTCTTTGTTGCGACCTCTCGGACAAGACGCGCGCCCATATTCTCGGCTGCGTCCTCAAGCTCGATCTCCTTTGCGATGGTTACACCGTCGTTGGTGATGAGGGGAGCGCCGTACTTTTTGTCAAGCACTACGTTTCTGCCCTTGGGACCGAGTGTTATTTTAACTGTGTTAGCAAGCTTGTCGATGCCGCGAACAAGCGCGTCTCTTGCTTCAATTCCGTAAAGAATGTTCTTTGCCATTATTCGTACCTCTCTTAATTATTCAACTATTGCGAGAATGTCGTCCTCGGAAAGTATAACGTACTCTACGCCGTCCATCTTAACGGACGTGCCTGCGTACTTGCTTGCGATTACCTTCTCACCGACCTTAACAGTCACGGGAATGCGTGTGCAGTCCTCGATCTTGCCGGGGCCAACTGCGATAACCTCTGCGATCTGGGGCTTTTCCTGTGCGGATGCCGTGAGGATGATACCGGTCTTGGTCTTTTCTTCTGCTTCTACGAACTTTATTACAACTCTGTTCTGTAAAGGCTTGAGTGTCATAATAAATTCCTCCTTTTGTTATGTGTGTAAATGATTACATGGTTAATTTTAGCAATTACTGTAAATAAATACAATCATAGTATATTCTACACTATATAATAAAAAAATCAAGAGAAAGACAGCAATGTTTACATCGAATTTACAAATGAAATCTCAAGTAAATAAAAGGATATCGAGGATTGTCGAGAGGTGACGAGCAAGCGAATAAGCCTCCCCGAAGCCGCATAAATTTGGCATATAGAGAGGTGATATTATGGTTTTTATAAATAATTTTTTAGGAATACTTACCCCTATAATGCTGTTATGTGCGGGGGTGTTTTTTGGCTTCAGACTGCGTTGGTTTCATTTGCGGCACCCCATAAAATTGTTCAGAATTATGATGCGAAGGGAAAGCTCGGGCGGCGTGTCTCCCGTCCGCGCGTTGACGCTTGCGCTTGCGGGCACGCTTGGTGTGGGGAACATCGTGGGAGTTGCGTCGTCCATATCTCTTGGCGGCTACGGCTCGGTGTTCTGGATGTGGGTGTCGGCGTTTGTCGCGATGATACTCAAATATGCCGAAATTGTACTTGCCATGCTCTACCGCAAAAGAGGTAGAGACGGCGAGCTTCACGGCGGCGCGTATTATTACATACGGGAATTTTTCCGCTCAAAGGGGCTCATGAGGGTTGGCGGAATACTCGGCGGAATTTTTGCTCTGCTGTGTATCCTCAACTCTGCAAGCATGGGCAGTATTATTCAGGCAAACGCCATAAGCTCGGCTTTTGAGGGACAGTTCGGGATACCCTTGTGGGTGACGGGTGGACTTGTCGGTGCGGTGAGCTTGTTTATCATTATGGGAAACTCCGAGAGGATAAGCTCGTTTACCGAAAAAATAGTGCTTGTTATGAGCGTGGGGTACGTGGTTGTGTCGCTTGCGGCTCTTTTCATACACGGGGAGAGCATTTTGCCCGCGTTTGGAAAAATTTTTGAGGATGCGTTCAGTGTCAGAAGCGCGGGATTTGGCGTTATGGGATTTTTGTTTGCAAGCTCGTGCCGTTGGGGGTGTATGCGCGGACTTATGTCCAACGAGGCGGGATGCGGTACCGCTCCCACGGCGCATGCCACGTCAAACACAAAAAGCCCCGCAAAGCAAGGGCTTCTCGGTATATTTGAGGTGTTCGTGGACACTATATTGCTGTGTACTATGACCGCACTCGTGATAATTGTCGCAGGGGAGGGCGTATTGAGCTTTGCCGACAATCCTATGCTCATTACCCTGAATGCATACGCCTCGCTGCTCGGCGGCTGGGCGGGGGTGTATATTACGGTGTCGGTGCTGCTTTTCGGCTTTGCGACCATAGTTTGCTGGGCGCATTACGGCCGTGAGGCGTTGGGATTTATTTGCAAAAGGCCTTTGGCTAAAAAGCTTTTTCCGATATTTTACTCGGTGCTCGTGTTTTTTGGCGCGATATGTAGTGTGAGCTTTGCGTGGGAGCTTGCCGACCTTGCCATTGGGCTGATGACGGTGATAAACGTCAGTATTCTGTGCCTTATGAGCGGAGAGGTGAAAAGGGAGACGGAGAAGCTGTAGGGGTAGATTGCCGTAGGGGACGGCACCTTGACGTCCTGCGAATAATTGATATTTGATTATAAAACGGGCTGTCGTAGTTCTCGCCGCGGTTCGGTCACGCCACGGCTCTGACATCACACTGTGATGTCATTCACTACCGTGTCGCCGCTTCGCTACGTCAGCCCCTACGGGTAATCGAACACAAATTTTGTTCTCTGTGATGGTGCTCTCCTCGTCCACCGCAAGCGGTCCCCCCTTCACCCACGGTGGAAGGCTAACGGCGGGAGCAAGCCGATCTGCCTTCAATTCAGCCGCTCTCGGTTGAGAAATCAAGAAATATCCAATTCGATAAAACAACTTGAATTATGCGTAAAATTGTGGTATAATTAGAAAAACGGAGGTGGAAAAATGAAAGAGTTTACATTTCCTTACGTTTGGATAGAACGAAAATATCGGCAGGAATGCCTGCAATATACAGATACTTCGTTTGGTATTCGTCTTAAATTCGATGATGGAATTGACTATGACTTAATTCATCAGGTCAATAAATTAGTACTATACCTGCGAAAAAACTATTATTTTCCCGTTAGATGTAATATTTGTATTACAAACCACAGGCGGTATCATTCCAAGGTTGATGGACATATATATTACGGCATATTCTATGACAACGCAGACGTTTGTCCTAAAAGAAAGATATATCCACAGATCTTTGTTGCGGGACAGCTGTGGGAGCACCGAGAAACAGATGATGTGCTTTTTGCTATTCTTCATGAGCTGACGCATTATTATCAATGGTTTTTTGACGAGGAAGAAAAAAGAACGGACAGAAGCCTTGAAATTGAAGCAAATAAGTGGGCGCAATATATTCTGGATCGCTTCAGAGATAACGAATAAAACAGGACAGCGTGAGCCGTCCTGTTTTTTGCTTTATTTCTTAAACATAACCTTCTCGCTGTTGAACATTCTTGTCAGCACGAATACGCCGATACCCATGACTGCGATATTTGTAACAGCCGTGAGGGCAATATGCAGCGCGTTTGTCTCAAACGAGAATATTTCCACGATACACTGAACGCTGTTATATACGGGAATGAAATATACCCATATAGCCTGCGAGTCGTTTCCTAACATACCCGTAATGCCTATAACCATTGAGAGGACCATAACGGGAGAGACGTAGGACGCCGCCTCCTTGACGGATTTTGCCATACAGGAAATTATGGACACGAGAGTGACGAACAAAAGCGTCGTTGACATAATAACTACCGCAAGGAATACGTAATCCGCAACCCCGTAAACGCTTCCGTCAAACTCCGCCATATCTCCCATAAGCTTTGGCAGGGAAGCGATAACTCCGATAGCGCTTGACGCACCGCTGATAATAGAGAGCACCGAGAGAGCAAGAATCTTGCCGAGCGCTATGTCGCTTCGTCTTATAGGTGTGATAAGCAGAGTAGCGATAGTGCCGCGCTCCTTCTCGCCCGCGATGGACTCGGGCGCGACTGCCATACATCCCGTCACGCAGAACATAATGAGCAGCATGGGCATCACACTTGAAAACATAATAGACGCCATGCTTTCCTCACTCGCCAAATCGTAGGTGTTTTCTGAGTTGTTTATATCGAATTTGTTTGAGATGCTCGCCTCAAGTCCGTCAAGCAACGCCATGACAGACGTGTATGCCACGCTGGATTTTTCGGAGGTGGTATTGTAGTAAATATCCACGTTGGGCGCGGACTTGTCGGGAGCGGGGATATACGTGAGCATATCGTTCCAAAATCCCTCGGGGAAGACTACAAGTACGTCAAGCTGACTCTCTGCGACCTGTGTCTTTGCGTCTTCAATATTCTCCACGTCCTTTATCTCAAAGATCTCCTCCGAGAACATACTCTGCATCTCACCGGGGCAATTTATGACGGAAATGACGGGCTTATAATCCTCGTCTGTCGTGAACATGTCCGACATGAAATTTCCCATCAACGAGTAGATGACGTAAATAAGTATTCCCGGGAGGATAAGGGAGGCAAGAGTGCGTCTGTCCTTGCAGAATCTCGCCATTTCCTTTTTGAATATCGTAAATATTGCGCGTGATCTTCTCATTGTCCGTCACCTCCGCAATACTCGGAATAAATCTCGAAAAATCTGTCCTCAAGACTCTTGCCGTCGCAAATATTTTCAAGCGTGTCGCAGGCGCACATTCTGCCCTCGATGATAATGCCAACACGGTCGCATATCTTTTCTATAAGGCTGAAAATGTGAGTGGAGACGATAACCGTCTTGCCCTGCGCCTTTAAGGCGAGGAGAAAATCCGTGACTATCTTTGCCGTGATAACGTCAAGTCCGTTTGTAGGCTCGTCAAAGATTATAACGTCGGGATCGTGAACGAGAGAAATGCAGAGCGAAGCCTTCTGCTTCATACCCGTGGAGAGATCCGCAACCTTGACCTCGGCAAATTTGTCAATGCCGAACAGCTCAAACATCTCTTTTTTTCGCGCCTTGGCTTTTTCGGGGTCAATGTTGTGGAGAGACGCAAAAAAGTCGTACAGATAATTGGGTGTGAAAAATTCCTCGAGCTTTAACTCGCTCGTGAGAAATCCTATTTTTGAACGTACTGCGTCGGGCTGACTTACAATGCTCGCGCCGTCGATATACGCGTCGCCCTCGTCGGGCTTTATAAGCGTGGCAAGCATACGCAACGTAGTCGTTTTTCCCGCGCCGTTTGGGCCTAATAAACCGAAGATCTCGCCGCCGTACGCGGTAAATGACAAGCCGTCGACCGCCGTGCGAACCTTCACGTTTTGCTTTTCGATCTTCTGCTGCTTTTTTGAAAGCGTAAAGGTCTTTTTTAAGTTGTTTACAACTATAAGTTCTTTCATACAAACTCCTTTGTTAGTTTATAACGTCACTTCTTACCGCGAAAATTCTGCTAATTTCCCGCGACAACTCGGGATAGTCCGCAAGCTCGCGGTCGGAGGCTATCAAAGCGCCCGCTTCAGAGAACGCGTCGGTCATAAGACTCGTGTCCTCGCACATATCCGCAAGTCTGAAGCCAATATCGCCGCTCTGACGAATACTGCTCGACGTACTTGTGGAGAGAAAATCACCAGGTCCGCGAAGCTTCAAGTCCTCCTCGGCTATCTCAAAGCCGTTGTAGGAGTTGCACATTGTTTTAAGTCGCCTTGTCGCAACCTCGCCAAGACCGGAGATTGTAGGAGTGCCCGAAACAAGCACGCAATATGACTTGCGTTTGCCTCGTCCAACTCGTCCGCGGAGCTGATGAAGCTGGGAAAGACCAAATCTCTCGGCATTTTCAACTATCATAAGGCTTGCGTTTGGTACGTTCACGCCTACCTCAATGACTGTGGTGGAAACCAGCACGTCTATCTCGCCACGCACAAATCTTTCCATGACCGCGTCCTTATCCTTGACTTTCATTCTGCCGTGAACGTAGGCAATATTCAGCTCGGGCATACGGGCGGATAACTCGTCTGCGTATTGAGTCGCCGCCTTCAAAGGCGTTTTTTCTTTTTTCTCAAAGCCCGAAAGACTGTCAAAGCCTATATCCGAGAACAGAATCTCGTCGTCGGATTCCTCCTCCGACTCCTCGACCGCGGGGCAGACGATATATACCTGACCGCCCTCGGCAACATTTTTCTTAATGAAACCGTCAAGGCGGGCGCGGTAGCTCTCGTCAACAAGGAAGGTATCAACTCGCTGTCTGCCCGCGGGCATCTCGTCAATTTTTGAGAGCTTGAGGTCGCCGTACATAACGAGGGCAAGCGATCGGGGTATAGGTGTCGCGCTCATGACAAGCACGTGAGTGTGGTTGTTTCGCTCGGAGAGCGCGGCGCGCTGACCGACGCCAAAGCGGTGCTGCTCGTCGGTAATGACAAGTCCCGCGTCTGAGAATCTGACGCCCTCGGAAATAAGCGCCTGCGTGCCTATAACTATATCTATTCTGTCGTTACCCGTGGAGGCTATCTGCTCGTGGATTTTTCGCTTTTTTGCGGGAGTCAGCGAGCCTGTGAGAAGCGCGCACCTGATCCCGAGCTTCTCAAAAAGAGGTGAGAGGTCCGCAAAATGCTGATTTGCGAGTATCTCGGTGGGAGCCATGAGAGCGGCTTGCCTGCCGTTTTTGACCGCGATATACATCGCAGCCGCGGCGCAGACCGTCTTTCCGCAGCCAACGTCGCCTATAATTATTCTGCCCATAGGAATGTCGCGCGCCATGTCTCTGCGGATATCGTCTATCGCGCGGGACTGCGCACCCGTGAGCTTGTACGGAAGCAAGTCAAGCAGGGGAGAGATATCACCGTCAGAGCAGACGGGGGCTTTGTATCTCTGCGACTCGCCCGACGAGCGACCTATGCCTGCGGCAAACAGGAAGAATTCGTCAAACACAAGACGGCGCTTGGCGACGGCGAGCGACTGATAATCGCTCGGGCTATGTATCTGCGAGAGCGCGGAGTGCAGAGGGCAAAGATTGTATTTTTTTCTTATATGCTCGGGAAGATAGTCGGGCATATCCTTGGCTAAGGTGAGCGCCGCATCAATATGCGTGGCTATGACCTTCTGGCTCAGGCCCTCGGTGAGCTTGTATATTGACGCGAGCGGGGGGAGCGGTACACTTTCGGTGTATGCTTCGGCGATGGGAGAGGTCATTGTCACTTTTTTGCCCTGGCGCTCAACCTTACCCCAGAACCTGAACGTGTCGCCAACGTGAAATTTGTCCTTCAGATAATTCTGATTGAAATAGGTTATCTCGCACGTGCCGCTCTCGTCAAACGCGCGGAATTTGAGAAGCGACATTCCACGGCGGATAAGACTTACTCTCGGCTCCGTCGCAACCGTCATGATTATCGCGTTTTTTATATCCTCGCGCGCGGCAGAGAGGGGAACTGTAAAGCCTCTGTTCTCATAAGCGCGTGGGAAGAAATACAGCAGGTCGCCCACGGTGAACACGCCAAGCGAGGCGTATGCCGCCGCCTTTGCCTTACCAACGCCGTAAAGGTCTGTTATCTGAATTTCGTGTATGTTTTTCATGTTTATGAGCTTTCCTTTCTGGAAAATCCAAGCGTTTTGTGCCGAAACAGGCACAAAAGACGTGTTTGAAAACTTGTTTTCAAACTGCCTCCGTGTCGGGCAGAGGCTTGTCTGCCTTGGTCTCGGAGACGTCCGCGAGGGGATTCTGATTCATCGCGTTCATCATATTTTTGTCCGAGACGTGAGTGTATATCTGCGTGGTGTTGAGCTGCTCGTGACCAAGAATATCCTTCAGCACTCGGATGTCCACGTTGCCCGACTGATACATAAGGGTCGCCGCGGTGTGTCGGAGCTTGTGTACGGAATAATGCTTTGAGCCAAGACCTGCTGCGTCAAGATACTTATATACCATAGCCTGAACGGTCTTGTCGCTGATGCGTCGGTCACGGTTGGAAAGGAAAACGGCTTTCTCGGGGAGCTTTCGGTTGCTTTCGGTGAGTCTGTCTGCCGAGAGATACTCGGACAGAACTGTCCTGCACGCGCCGTTGAGATAAATTATACGCTCCTTGCTTCCTTTACCGACAACTCGGATGTAGGCAAACTCGCGGTCGATATCCGCAAGGTTGAGTCCGACAAGCTCGGAAAGTCGCATTCCGCAGTTGAGAAAAAGGGTGATCATACAGAGGTCGCGCAGACGGGACTTTGATTCCACGTCGTTTCGCACAGCGTCAAGAAGCAGCTTTGACTCCTCAAGCGAGAGGAATTTCGGCAGAGTTTTTTTGCGCTTTGGGGACTCAATATTCGCCGCGGGGTTTTCCTCAAGATAGCCGCGCTTGACGGTCATAAACTTGAAAAGTCCCTTGATCGCGGAGAGCTTTCGGGATTTTGACGCCCACATATTCTTGCGCACGTTACCCGTGTAGAGCAGAAAGTCGTATATCTGCTCGGTGCGGATGCCTTTTATGTAGTCAATATCTATTTTTGAAATGTCGATCTCGACAAACTCATCAGAGTCGGGGTGTATGCCGCTCTCCTTTGCGATGAGATACCTGAAAAAAGTGCGAAGGTCGAGCAAATACTCCTCGACAGTCTTGTGGGAGCAGCCCTGAATTGAGGTTTTGTATGATGCGAATTCCCGCACAACACTCGGAAATTCATCTATGTTTACAGTGTATGGCATGATTTTATCCTTTCACAATTATACAAAATCAAGTTTACAGTTACATTATACAATGACTGATTATTTATTTAGTGGATAATCTGTAAATTTTCTGCATTCCTTGTTGAAAAAAAGGGAGGAATCAGTTATAATTAAGTGAACAAATTTTTTGGAGAGAGAATATGAAGGACTTTTTTGTAAAGCATTCTTATAATGCCGTTAAGCTGCTTTTGAATCAGATAGTTATCGGTATATTTTTCGGCGTGGGCTTTTTGTTTGTCGCCAACAAGCTTGAAAACCCCACGTTCAAAATAGCCGCGTCTATATTTTCAATAATTTTTTATCTTTTCCTTGAATTCACCGTTGCGTATAAGCTCGGCGCGGATGACAGAGTTTCCGTGGACATTGGAAAATCCAAGCCCGACTATATGCTTCCCGTAAAGCTCTGGCTGCTTGCAAACTCGATAAATCTTCTGCTCGCGGTGTTTATTATGCTCGGAGAGGTATTCTCAAGCGTTGGATTTTTCGGATCGGTAGGAAGTGTGTGTGTCGCTATCGCCATGATAATTGAGGGAATGTACGTGGGACTGATTTTGCTTTGGCCTCATTGGAGTATGTATTTCCTTATCACGATCCCCGCGCTTGTTGTAATATTTGTTTCCTACGTTGTGGGACTCAAGAGTAAAAAGATCGCGAAAATGTTTCAGTTTGAATATCCCGAAAGCGACAGGCCCGATCCCAAATCAACTAAAAAATAAGACAACATAAAAGAGAAGGCATCACGCCTTCTCTTTTTTTGCTTTGATTTTCGAGATGATGATCTTCGGCAGAAACAGGCAGCCGAGGTACACCACAAGCACCACGACGGCAAGGTACATATACCAATAGCTGTGCGGGATTATCTTGTAGAATATCTCAAGCACGGGGTTGCCTATGGGGCTTACAGAGAACATATAGTTTACCTGCAAGGGATTTCCGAATCTGTCGAGGATATTGTTTGCCGCAAAGTGGTTGTTGAGAATTACGTTTGTCAGATGCACGAGAGTGTAAATACCAAGCGTGATTCCTATGGTAGAGGGAATATATTTTGCCTCTGCCTTGATGTACTTGAATTTGAACAGATAAATAACCACGGCAAACTCAAGCGTGTGAGGAATGTAGTAAAAGAAGAATGTCGCCGACGGGATAACGCATTCGGGAATGTTGTGTACCACAAGAGCGATGATAGCGCCAAGACACCAGACAAGCAAAAGATTGCCAAGCACCTTGTTTCTTGTAAGCACCACGATAGGTAAAAGCATCGCCGTGATAGAGCACATGTGCAGAGGGAGATACTCAAGCGGTGAGCCCCACGCAACGAGATTGAATATTATCGCGGATATTCCCGCGAGGGAGAGAATGAATAAGGTAATAAGTCTTGCCTTTTCAGGCAGTATTTTCAAAATAAAATAAACACCTATAATTATCGCCGCGGATACAAACAAGCTGATGATGTGAACGGTGCTGAAAAGTCCCCAGGTCATAATGCCTCCAGAATTTTGTATTTGATCCTCGACATTATAGCACGATAAATGTCGAATAGCAATACTTTGTTCACGGATTTAATAATTTTTAAGAATTGTGAACTCAAGGCGCGTAAACGATGAGTTATTGATTCAGGCTTTTCAGTTGGAATTTTTTTGTTGACAACAATGCTAAAAGATGGTAGAATAAGCTTGCGACACAATTAAATGTTAAAAACCTTTCATTTGGTCGTGAAGGTGCGTTTTTTTACTGTTTTAATATGGTAAAAATTCATGCTCCCTTTTTGTATGCCTTTACGATAGTAAAAATGGATATGAAAAGCTTAATTGCGTCGTAGCAAGTGGAGCTACGTATTTTTTGGTGCGTGGCTTCGGCTGCGCACTTTTTAATCTTTAGGAGGGAAAGAAAATGAAAAGAACGATTTGCAAAATTACCGTGTTGCTGCTACTGCTGTCAATAAGCCTTTTGACATTCAGCTCGTGTATGTCGCATATTGAGGACACCAACGGAGAAGACGACCATTCGCTCTGCTCACTGACGGACGAGGATATGGTTGGCGGAGGATCCTACTTGCAGCAGGGTAGCACAAGGTCTGAGATAAACGGCAAGGTAAAGATACGTATAAATAAATTCTCCGGAGTGAATACAATAGAAAGCATCAGAATTCGCGGAGAGGAGAAGACCTTGACGTTGACCGCATCTGTCGAGAGTGGTAATTTTAGACTTTTCATAGTTAAGGACGGAGAGATTTTTGCCGATCTGAAGGCTGATGGCACACAGGAGAGTGTCACCTTTTCGGACAACGGCGAATATCACCTGCGAATTGCCGGTGAATCCGCTCACATTGAGATTGCTTATGAGATAGAATAAAAAAACAGGGCGGCACATCGTGCCGCCTGTTGTGTTTGTATTAGAGATTATTCTTTTGTTTGTAGTAATTCATAAGGCAGCCGCAGAGGAGTATCTGCTTTTCTTCCTCTGTCAGTCCATTGACGTAGAGCGTCAGAGGCTCTGTTGTACCGTCCTTGCGGATCACGGTTGCGCCAAATTTCTCCTTGCCGTCTGTAAGAGCTTGTCTTATGCCGCCAATATAAACGCAGTCGCCCTGCTCGTACTCAAATTTGGTGTTTGGGGCGAGGGTGAAGGGGAGGATTCCCCAGTTGATACAGTTGGAGCGGTATCTCTTTGTCGCGAATTCATAGCAGATGTTTCCAAATCCGCCAAGCACCTTCTGACATGAGGCTGCCTGCTCGCGCGCGCTTCCGTCACCGGGCTTGTTTGCGAATACGCAGGAGCCGAACTGTGTGTTCTGCGCAAGTGCCTCCGCGTCACCGACCTTTGAGAGAAGCGACAAAAGCTTTTCTGACGGATTACCCTCGCGGCGTAGCTTTTCGTCAGCCGCAACCGCCTTTGAGTTGCCAACGTATTCGGGAACACGGCGGGAGAGCGTAAATTCGGACAGACGCAGGGGATTTGAGCGGAGCGAGGAAGTCTCACCCGAGGGAATGAGCTCGTCGGTGGTGGTCACGGGGTCGTGAATGACCGCCGCAAGCTCGAGCAGGAGATTTTCCGCAAGCTCATACTGATCGGGCCAGCTCGTGATATTGGGTCCGAGGATAAGCTCTGTCTCGGGCTGAGGTGAGCCGTAGCCATAGTAAAGTCTCTTTTCATATACCGACTTATCAAAGGTATATTCAAGAGGAGTGTAATCATAATCTATATCCGTCGCCGCGGTGATCCTGCCGCCATTTGCCGCAGTAGCCGCGATTGAACGCGCGTCCATGAGAGCCACGCCCGAGATCTGTCCCTCGCCGGGCTTTGAGCCCTCGCGGTTGGGGAAATTACGGGTGGTGTGACGGAGAGAAAAACCGTTGTTGGCTGGAACGTCGCCTGCGCCGAAGCAGGGACCGCAGAAGGAGGGCTTAATTACCGCGCCCGCCGCCAGAAGATCGGCAGTCACGCCCTTGCGCGTAAGCTCAAGGGACACGGGAATGCTTGTGGGATATACCGAAAGGTTGAAATAGCTGTTGCCCACACTCTTATCCTTGAGGATCGCGCCCGCCTCAACTATGCTGTCGAACATTCCGCCCGAGCAGCCCGCGATAATACCCTGGTCAGCAAGCACGCTTCCGTCGGGCTGTATCTTGGATACGAGGTCAAGCTTGCACTTGGGGAATTTCTTTCTTGCCTCCTCCACAACGGACTTGAGGATCTGTTCCGCATTTTCCACAAATTCGTGGATCGTGTAGACGTTTGAGGGGTGGAAGGGGAGGGCAATCATGGATTCAACTGCCGAGAGGTCTATCTCAATAAGCGAGTCGTAGTATGCGATATTGCCCGGGGTGAGCTTTTTGTACTGCTCGGGGCGTCCGTGGGCCTCGTAGTGCTTTTGCACTACCTCGTCGGTCTCCCAGATAGACGAAAGACATGTCGTCTCGGTGGTCATAACGTCAATGCCGTTACGGAAGTCGATGGGAAGATTCTTTACGCCCGGGCCTACGAATTCAAGCACCTTGTTCTTTACAAAGCCGCACTTGAAGGTCGCGCCGACGAGAGCTAATGCCACGTCGTGAGGGCCTATGCCGTGCCTGGGGGCGCCTGTGAGGTACACGAGCACTACCTCGGGGGATTTTATGTCATACGTGTCGCAAAGAAGCTGCTTTACAAGCTCGGGACCGCCCTCGCCAACGCCCATCGTACCTAAAGCACCGTAACGCGTATGGGAGTCAGAGCCTAAAATCATTTTGCCGCAGCCGCAAAGCTCCTCGCGAGCGTAGGAGTGAATTACCGACTGATTTGCGGGAACATAAATTCCGCCGTATTTTTTTGCCGCGGACAGACCGAAAACATGGTCGTCCTCATTTATAGTGCCGCCAACCGCGCAAAGACTGTTGTGGCAGTTTGTAAGCGCGTAGGGAATGGGGAACTCACGCAGTCCGCCTATGCGCGCGGTCTGAATGATTCCAACGTATGTAATATCGTGAGATACAAGCGCGTCAAATTTTATCTTGAGAGCCTCGTCGCTACCCGATGTATTGTGTGCAGAAAGAACAGAAGCGGTTATAGTGTTTTTTCTTGCCTCTGAGGCGGATATGGGAGAGGTCTCGCATACCTTACCGTCGCAAAGAAACACGCCGCCTGCGTGGAGCTTTACCATTTGAAAGTCCTCCTTTAATGGAATTTTGAAAAATCATATTTTATTATAACATTCCCGAGCGGTTTAGTCAAGTAAAATGTGAAAATAGGGAGGTGGCTTTTTTCTATAAAAATTTCGCAAAACGGCTTGCAAAAAAAATAATAGTGTGATATAATTAACTTGTATTATTATGCTTATGCAAAAAAATCAGAAAGTTTGGGTTTAGCTATATGGAAAAGATCAAAAGTGTAATTAAAAACAATCTCTTGCTTATTATGTCTATTGCGGCAGGTGTGCTTATCCTTGGCGGTGTAGCGCTTATCGTGCTTGCTCTGACACTTGCGAATACTACCTTCTATAAGGTAATGTTCATCATAATGTCTGTTGTTATGGTGCTTCTTGGCTGTGTTGTCACGTATTTCGTGCTTCTTGTGAAGGACAACGGATTTGAGGACGAGGAGCCTAATCTGTTCCTGTACGATTCCGAAACAGAGAGAAATCTCAGCGCAGACGTACTTACATTCGAGCTTGTAAACAAGAGAATGGCATTCTTTATGAGCCGTATCTCGAGCAGCATAAAGGAGATCTGGACAGACAACGTATTTGATAACGACGAGGCATTCGACGGTGTTGACGAGCTCAAAACTCTCCTTGCCTACAAGATGGTATATGACCTTGCGGATAAAGACGTTCCCGCACTTTGGGAGCTTTATCTTAACGCGGATTCCGAGCTTATCGCTGATATTCAGGACAATATCGCAAGCAACGGTGACGAGTTCGGCAAATATATCGTAAAGCTTCACGCAACGGCTAACGGAAATTACGAAAAGACCAGAAAGTTCCTTTCGGACAACAAGGCATATCTTGAAAACAAGATGTTCAACTGCGCAAAGAGAAACATAGAAAAGTTCTGATTACAATAAGCTTCGGCGGAACAAAGCGTTCCGCCGAAAGCATATCCTATAAATTCTGAAGAAGGGAGAATGCCGTGTTTAATCTGAAAATTGCCGACATTGTTATGGAAATAGATAATAAGCAGTCTTACATATACGAATACTGCAAGGATTGGGCGTGTGACGGTCCTCCCAGCTTCAGAGTCGGTGTTTCCGCGGACGAGATAAATAAGTATATCGAGGGCTGCGGATACGAAACCTGTCCGAGAGTGGTTGAGAGAGTGCTTCTGTCCCGAAAGATAGCGGCAAAGCTGCCTCCATATCACGCGTTCCTTTTGCACGGCGCGGTAATTGAGTACGAGGGCGAGGGAATAATCTTCTCAGCAAAGCGCGGAGTTGGTAAGACCACACACGTAAATCTCTGGCGGGATGCCTTTGGGGACAAGGTAAAGGTCGTCAACGGCGACAAGCCCATAATAAAGCGCGAGGGCAGTGAGTTTATAGCTCACGGTACGCCCTGGAGAGGTAAAGAGGACCTTGGTGATAACTCCTCTGTGAAGGTCACAAAGCTCTGCTTTATCAAGCGGGCGGACACTCCGTCGGTCGAGAGGATAACCGCAAAGCAGGCGTGGACACGTCTGTGCAGACAGACCGTATATCCCGAAAGCAGTGAGATGTACGATACGTTTGCCAAGGATATGGCAGATTTTCTGAGATCCGTGGATATTTATCTGATCTCGGTCAATCAGGATGTTGAATCCGCAATTTACGTAAAAAACAAAATATTAACGGTTTGATATATCGGCGATCCTGTTGTAATGCTCCGCAAGTCTGTTCCAGGTCATGCGGTCAACGACACCCGTCGGGTTCAGACCGTTTTTTTGTTGGAATTTCAGCACGGCGTCCCTTGTCACGTCATCATAAATGCCTGAGAGCTGTATATCCCCGAGGTTATATTCCGTTTCAAGCTCGCGCAGAACGTACTGCAATATCTGCAGATGTATGGGCGAGCTTTCTCTGTCCCAGAAATAATCCGCGGGGTATCGCGGGAAGATCCTTATAGGCTCGGTGGGGGAGTGGAATCGGCGGGATTTATCCGCCTCGTCCTTTAGCCGCTCCCACGTCTCAAGGTCGGCAACTCCCGTCTCGCTCAATCCGTATTTTCGCTGAAAGCTTCTCAGCGAGTCCCGAGTCTCCTTGCCCCAGATACCGTCTATGGCGACACTGTAAATATCGTCGTCGTGGTATGAAAGCTGACGGAGATTTGTCTGTATATAGGATACTGCATCCTGAAGATTCTGGGGATCTGTCTGTGTCCCCGAAAAGTTGTTTGAATTGTTGTACATATTGCGCCACCCCTTTTCTTATTCGCCTATATTGTAGCCCGGAAACTGACCGCTCTGCGGTTGTATGCCGTTGTAAAGATCACTGTATATATCGGCTATTCTGTCCCAGACGACAGGGCCGACGGTACCCGTTGCGGGCAGACCGAAAAGCTCCTGAAAGGCTATTACGGATTCCTGCGTGCGCTCCCCAAAGTATCCCGTGGGATTTACGGAGGGTATCTCGGAGTAATAGTCCGCTATATAATTGAGATATTCCTGAAGCACACGCACCGCGTCCGACTCCGAGCCGATATTCAGAAATACACCGGGGAAAGGAATAGTGTTGCCCTCGCGGTACTGAATTGGAATTGTCCGCACTATTCCTATGTAGGCGTTGTATATTGCTCTCCACGTTTCCTCTCCGACGACTCCGTCGGGCTCAAGACCAAACACGTTCTGCGCGGCAATGACCGCGTCTCTTGTAGACGCGCCAAAGACTCCGTCCTGTGCTACCGACGGAATAGTATCGTAAAACTCCGAGAGATAGTCGATATAATATTGCAGGGTGGTGACACCTATTCCGCGGCTGCCCTCGGAGAGATTTCCGGGGAACTGGCGGGTGACCTCATCAAGAGTTATACCCTCGGAGTTGAGGTCGTTTATACGCTTGACGCTGTTATAAATGTTCTGAAGCTTATACCACGTTGCCTTGCCGATAATGCCGTCGGGTGTCAGACCGAATACCTCCTGAAATCTTCTCACCGCCGCGTCGGTGTCGTCGGTGAAAAAGCCAAAGGGAGGGTTGATCTTGGGTATGGCGGGGAAGTTTGCGGATATGCGGTTGAGACGTATCTGCGCGCTTCTGACCTCGTCTCCCGTGCTTCCAAGCTGCAATGGGTAGCTCGGCACGCTCGCGGTAATGCCTCTGACGGGGGCATCCTGTATTATGTCGATGTCGTCGCCGTAGTAATACGTGAGTATGTCATAGGGCGCATATCCTTGATTTGCAAGCTCAAGCGAGCCCCATTGGGACAGACCGTTGCAGGTGACCTCTATTCCGTCGCAGTATTGCGCGAAAAGCGGCTCGATGTTTCCTTGTCGGCTTATATAGTTGTTGAATATCTCATCCACTATGGATTGCACGTTTTCAAATATATCGCGTCCGTTGACAAAGCTCTGGTCTATGGCTATGGAGTTTGTTATGTCAAAATCATATCCGCGCGAGCGGTAGTATTCGGTGTACACCCGATTGAGCGCAAAGGAAATCTGCGCGTATATGTTTGCGCGCAACGCGCTCTCGGGCCAGGTAGGGAAGACCTCACTTGAGGCTACGTTTGCGATGTAATCCGCAAAGCGCACGGTGACGTTTGGCGCGTCCGAGTCGGGAGGTCCGAGGTGGACGGTTATAAATTCGGGAATATACGGTTGGTTTGGCATGAGGTTAGTCCTTTCAGTTGTTTTGGTTTGTTTGGTCGAGTCGCGGTGCCTCGCTCTCGTAGAATATGCCCGGGTTGTATGGGTTTGCGCGGTCTGTCTCTCCGTTTTCGGGCAAGGGAACGAGGTCGGCATTCTGCACCGCGACAACACCGTCGAATACGGGGACGTTTATGTACTGCTGCATACCGTAGCCGTCCTTGTCGACCTGAATAAGATACGAGGAATAGCTTTTGCCATTACCCGGGGATAGCGACATGGATCGCGGCGGCGCGGGGAGGGATATTTTTTCGGTAAGTCCCGAGGAGTTTGTTCTGAGAGTCGCCACTATGTCGCCGCCGCTTCCCGACTTATATTCTCTGACAGTTACGAGCGCATCCTCAAGCGGAATTGCGCCGCTCGCCGTGGTTACCCGCACCACTATCCCTCCCGTTCCCGTGTCATTCATCTGCGGTGCCTGAGGCGGTGTCTGTGGCGAGGGAACATTTATCTGTGGCGAGGGAACACTTATCTGAGGCTTAGGGGATAAAAACGGTAGTGGCTGATTTTGTGGGATGCTGTACTGCGGGGCTTTTTGCAAAGATCCACCGCTGTTTGTGTTGGGGAGCGGTGTCCTGCGGGGCGTGGAGTCTGTTTGCGGAAGATTTGCGCGGCTTTTTCTGTTGGGATTGCTTATATACATCTGATGACCTCCTTTTTTGTTCTAATACATAATATGCGCCTGTGATTTTTGTGTGATTTTGAGAAAAATCAATATTGATGTTGCAATAAGGGCTAAAATAAGTTATAATGAAGTATAAAATTGTTCCCGGAGGACAGAAATGAAGAAATATATTCTTGCGCTTGACGAGGGTACGACGAGCGCGCGAGCAATACTTTTTGACAAAAACGCAAATATTATATCCATGGCTCAGCATGAGATAAGGCAGATCTATCCTCAGCCCGGTTGGGTCGAGCAGGACCCCATGGAGATATACGCAAATCAGTATGCGTCATTGACGGAGTGTGTGGTCAAGAGCGGGGTTTCACCGTCCGAGATAGCCGCGGTTGGCATAACCAATCAGCGAGAGACCACGGTGGTATGGAATAGACGCACAGGCAAGCCGATATATAACGCTATCGTATGGCAATGCCGCCGCACGTCTGATATATGCAAGAGTCTGGAGCGCGACGGATATTCCGAATACATACAAAACACAACGGGCCTTCGTATTGACCCGTATTTCAGCGGAACAAAGGTAAAATGGATACTTGATAACATACCCGGCGCGCGTGAGCTTGCAGAAGCAGGCGAGCTTATGTTCGGAACGGTGGATACGTGGATAGTATGGAAGCTGACTAAGGGGAAATCCTTTGTCACGGACAGAACAAACGCGTCAAGAACCATGCTTTGCAATATTCACACGGGACAGTGGGACGAGAAAATGCTCGGGATCCTTGGTATTCCCGCGTCAATGCTTCCCGAGATAAAGAGCAGCAGTGAGCTGTTCGGTTATTTTGACTGCATGGGCGAGCAGGTGGCTATTTCGGGAATTGCGGGAGATCAGCAGGCGGCGCTCTTCGGTCAGTGTTGCTTTGAGGAGGGCTCGGCTAAAAACACCTACGGTACGGGCTGCTTTTTGCTTGCCCACACGGGAAATACCGCTATTTCAAGCTCAAACGGACTTCTGACTACCATAGCCGCGTCCGAGAGCGGCAGACCTATCGAGTATGCGCTGGAGGGCAGCGTGTTTGTGGGCGGAGCGGTGATCCAATGGCTTCGCGATGAAATCAAGCTTATAGACAGATCTGCGGACAGTGAGGCTGTATCGCTCAAGGTCAAGGACAGCGGCGGAGTTTACGTCGTGCCCGCGTTTGCGGGACTTGGCGCGCCGCATTGGGATATGAACGCGAGAGGAAGTATTCTCGGTGTCACACGCGGTACTAACGCAAGCCATATAGTTCGCGCGTCGCTTGAGTCTATCGCGTATCAGACAAACGACGTGATAAGCGCAATGGACCAGGATATGGAAAGCATATCGGGCCACGGCAGAATAAATCAGCTGAAGGTCGACGGAGGCGCGTCGGCAAACAGCTTGCTTATGCAGATACAGGCGGATATTTCGGATATAGACGTCTGCACGTCCAAGTCCGCCGAGGCGACCGCGCTCGGAGCGGCGTATCTTGCGGGCCTTGCAGTAGGATTTTTCAAGGACAGAGACGAGCTTAAGAGCAAGACGGGTACAAGCCGTGTTTACAATCCGTCGATAGGTACCAAAAAAAGAAAAGCCCTGCTTGACGGCTGGAGCAGAGCGGTAAGAGCTTGCAGGGCGTTTACCTGCGAGGAGGAGAATTGATATGAGCATTAACGTAAAAAGCTTTAAGGTGCCCTCAAGTGACGGCGTACATAACCTTGCGGGCGTGGTATATGAGCCCGAAATTGAGGCTTTGGGATATTTTCATATAGTTCACGGAATGACTGAGCATATCGGCAGATACGACAGATTTATGCGAGATATGGCACAGCAGGGATATATCTGCTTTGGCTACGATCATCTTGGTCACGGTTATACGGCAAATGACGATTCCGAGCTTGGATATATAGCAGAAAAGGACGGCTGGGATCTGCTTTGCCGTGACGTCAGGGTGTTCTCGGACGCAGTGATGTCCGAGTATGGCAAGGACAAGCCGTACATACTCCTGGGGCATAGCATGGGTTCGTTTGTAGTACGCGTTGCCGCCGAGAAATACGTAAAACCCGATAAGCTCATAATTATGGGAACAGCAGGGCCAAATCCCGCGGCGGGTGCGGGTCTTGCGCTGATCTCGATCATCAAGCTTTTCCGCGGAGATAAGCATTTTTCAAGACTCATTGATAACATAGCGTTTGGCTCGTATAACAATCGCTTTGGCGGCGGCAGTGAGAACGACCCCAAGCCGTGGCTTACAACCGACGAGTCTGTCAGGGAAAAGTATTACGCGGATAAGTTCTGCACCTTTAACTTCAGTGTCAGCGCGATGGGCGACCTTATTACGTTGATCAAAACCTGCAATCGCGCAGATTGGTATAAGGGTATCTCAAAAACAATGCCCGTACTGCTCGTCGCAGGCGAGGACGACCCCGTGGGTGACTATGGCAAGGGTGTTCAGACAGTTGCAAATCGTCTGACCGAGCAGGGAGTTGACACCAAATGCATACTCTATCCTAACGCGCGCCACGAGATACTCAATGACTTTACGTACGATGAGGTAAGATCAGATATTCTGACCTTTGTGTCTTAAATTTTGATGTCAAAGCCTGGATTGAGGGGGATGTTATTCAGGCATTAAGGAAACAACTATGATTTTAGAAACAAAACGCCTCATTCTCCGCCCGTGGCGCGAGGATGAGGCAGAAGAACTATATAAATACGCGAGTGATCCCGATATAGGCTCACCTGCGGGATGGCAACCGCACACGAGTGTGGAGAACAGCCGCGAGATTATTCGTACGATTCTTTCCGCACCCGAGACTTATGCCGTTTGTCTCAAGGAGAGTGGCAAGCCCATCGGCAGCATCGGCTTTCACCGCAATGATCTTGCCGAATCGGACGATGAATACGAGCTTGGCTATTGGATCGGCAAGCCATTTTGGGGGCAAGGACTGATTCCCGAAGCTTCGCGCGAGATGCTCCGCCATGCGTTTGAGGATCTTGACATGAGCCGTATTTGGTGCGGCTATTACGACGGCAACGAGAAAAGCCGCCGCGTGCAGGAAAAGCTGGGATTCGTCTATCAGCGTACGACCGAGGGGATAGAAGTGCTGCTGCTCGGCGAAATTCGCACAGGTCACTCCAATCTTATGACAAAGGAGCGTTGGCAGAAAGTCGAGCTTTTCCGTCAGCAGAAAAATCTGCTCGATATCTTCCTGCAAAACGGCGCGATCTCCCGGGCGCAGTACGACAAGAGCTTTGGGGATTTGCGTGACCTGATGGGGATGCATGGGGTGGAATAAAAAAATCTGAGATCGCACGGGGCACATGATGATAGTGAGAAGTGAGCGATCGAAAACAGTCAGAAAGGAGTGTTGATAATGCGAAAATTGATACTTGAAAAGCTAAATGAGATAGAGGAACGCGAAAATATAAAAATATTGCATTGCGTGGAGTCCGGCAGTCGCGCGTGGGGCTTTGCCTCGCCCGATAGTGATTATGACGTGCGCTTTATTTATGTTCGCCCCAAGGAATTTTATTTGCGCTTGGATAAGACCCGCGATGTTATCGAATGGCAGCTTGATGATACTCTTGATATCAATGGTTGGGATATTCAGAAGGCCTTGACATTGCTGCATAAATCTAATCCGACACTTTTTGAGTGGAATTCCTCGCCGATCGTCTACAAGACCACAGACGAGTGGCAGAAAATCTCTTCCGTTATCAATGGCTATTTTGTGGCAAAGTCCGGTCTTTATCACTATTTGAGCACCGCTAAGGGCAATTATAGAGAGTACCTGAAGGGCGATATGGTTAGATACAAGAAGTATTTCTACGTTTTGAGACCATTACTCGCTTGCAAATGGATTCTTGCAGAAGGAACACCCCCTCCAATGGAGTTTCATATTTTAATGGAAAAGTATCTTGATGAAGATATTAAGCCTGACGTTGAGAATTTGCTTGACCTTAAAATGAATGCTCCCGAAATCACGACGGGGAAGCGCTTTGATCGTGTGAATGATTATCTTGATAATGCAATTTCTGAGTTGGATTCAATAGTAGCCTCCTTGCCATATGACAAGAATGAATCTTGGGAAGAACTTAACAATATGTTTTTGGAGATATTGAAATAAAAACTATGATCAAAGAATTGATGCACGATCCCATCTTCATTGCCGGGAGGTCGGAAACGGTGTACTGATTCCCCCTATTGACACGGGGTCAGGATAGTCCTTGTTGACCTAGCAAAGGACTTGAACTTGTTGCCTCTATTACCACAACTGATTGATATATCTTTTTCTAGCCGTTTTTGCTTTTTCTAGCCCTTTCTGCTACGCAAAAACGGCTTTTTCATACTCTCGTGACATCTTGTCTCCGTGTACTCCGGATCTGTTTATGGTCAAAGATGTGGTCAAATCCGCGTACCGAATGATTGATATGTGGTCATGATTTTGAGGTGGTAGAAGCGCTCAAAATTTGCTCCGCCGGCAGAAAAGAAATGCAAGAGAACGGAGAGCGAAAATAGATAGAGCAGAGAAAAACATTCTAACTGCAACATGTGGTCAGCCTCACCCAAAGAGATGATAAATATGTGGTCAGGCAGATCAGAGAACACCTACATCCTTCTTCCGCAGGTGTTGTATTGTAACTCTTGTGAAGGGCTTTGTCAAGCCCTTTTCGCAGTTTGTTTGCTACTCGTCGGTCGCACGCGACGAACTTAACGCAATATACCGCATCCGTAATAGCGGTATGCAAGGTCTTCTCACAATAAAATCAGCACTCAAAATTTGATATGCAGTAAGCAAAGAAAAAGCTCGTCGCGATCATTTCCATCATGTAGGCACAAAACCATGGGTACACGCATGATGGATATGGTCGCATTTTGCTTTCAGGAGTAAAAACAAGCTTGCCAGGATTCAAAAATTGATGTGCAGGAAACAAAGAAAAGACGCTCGTAGAAACGATCATTAATAGGAGATCGGATATGTTGGCGCCTATATCGGTGACGTGAAACACGGATTTGCGGATTTTGAAAAAATTAAACGTTCGTTGAATAAATTATCATAAAATGCTTGCAATTTGTCGAAAAAAGTGATACAATGGTAAATGTATAAAAATACTTATTTTTATGAGGTGGAAAATGGCTGCAAGCTATAAGAAACTCTTTAAACTGTTAATTGATCGCGAAATGAAGTGTAAAGAATTAGCAAAGAAAGCTGGAGTTAGTCAAGCTACTCTTACAAAGATGAAAAAAGACGGCGCAGTTGTGAGCAGCGAAGTGCTTGTTAAGATATGTGCGGCGCTAGAATGTAAAATGGATGACATTGTTGACATTATATCTTGAAATGACAAATCAAACTTTGGTAGGTGAAATATGAATTACATTGGTTCAAAGTATTCTTTGATAGATTTCATAAAAGACACGGTACATGATGTGTTAGTTCGTAACAAAGAACTTAGGCAGCCAAATGAGATGGTTTTTGCGGATTTGTTTGCAGGAACAGGTATAGTAAGTGGATCGTTTAAAGAACTTGGATATAGTATTATTGCAAATGATATTCAGTATTATAGCTATGTAATTACGAAACATATGATAGAAAACAACGGAAATTTAAACAAAGAAAGATGTTCTAAATTGATTTCTGACTTAAATAATGTTGCTGGAACAGATGGATTTGTCTACAAAAACTATTCATATGGAGGCACTGAGGGACAAGAATTTCGTCGCATGTATTTTTCGGATTACAATGCACGAAAATGTGATGCAATTCGACAAACATTAGATACTTGGCTAAAGCAGGAGATTATTAACGAATCCGAATTTTATTATTTGCTTGGTTCTTTAATAGACAGTATAGATAGATGTGCTAATACGGCTCTTGTATATGGTGCATATTTGAAAAAGTTAAAAGCCAAAGCCGAAAGAAAAATGGATTTGATAGGATTGCCCATAATGAAAGGTAAAGTCTTGTGTAATGTCTACAACGAAGATGCTTGTGATCTGGTAAACAGGATAGAAGGAGATATTTTGTATTTAGATCCTCCTTACAACGATAGACAATACTGCTCGAATTATCATGTTCTAGAAACAATAGCTAAAAATGATAATCCAGAAATTCATGGAAAAACTGGTTTGCGCGACTATTTTGAACAAAAAAGTTTGTTTTGTAGCAAATCAAGTGCTCCGGCGGCACTGAGAAGATTAATAGCGGATGCTAAATTCAAATACATATTTTTAAGCTACAATAATGAAGGAATAATTAGTAACGAGTTCATAGAAAAGACCATGAAAGAATACGGGCAATATTTTGTTTATAGCAAAGAGTATCACAGATTTAAGTCTGATAGAGATGAAAACAGACAACATAAAGCAAAAACAACAGTGGAATATATTCATTGCCTGATAAAAAATGACGACGTTTTAAAAGTGGAGGATTAATATGGAACTGGAAAATGGATTGGTTTATGACAAAGATATAATATCTACCAAAAAACAGAAGCTTGCAAAATATGAATACATGAAAATTAAACCTGAAGAATTGAGTGAAAAAGAAGACGAGGGATGGATTTTTGAGCGCAAGTATAAGACCTTGATTAAAATCAAGAGAGAGATAAACCTTGCGGAAGACGAAGCTTTTGAAAATAGAGTTTGGATTTTGTTGGCAAACCTGGGTTTTTCTTACCTTAATTCCAATCGTCATTTTAAGTTGTGTTATTCTGAAAAAGACAGCACTCTTACACAACAAATAGATGTTTTTGCTGCAGACGAAGAATCTATAATAATTGTTGAGTGCAAAGCCTCAAAAGAACTAAACAGAAAGCATAGCTTTAAAACAGAAATAGAAGCCCTTGGTGGAAAAATTAATGGGTTGACGAAAGCAGCAAAAAAAATGTTCCCGAGGAAAAGGTTGAAAGTTAAATTCGTTTTTGCTACACAAAACTATGCTTTATCAGATGTGGAAAAGGCCAGATTGAAAGATTTTGGTATAGTTCACTTTGATGAGGATGCGATTAATTATTATGAGGGATTGTTAAATCATATAGGCATAGCGGCACGATATCAACTCCTAGGAAACCTTTTTTCAGGATTAAAAATTCCAGAATTGGATACAGTTGTTCCTGCCATACGAGGAGAGATGGGACAACATATATATTATTCGTTTTCTATAGAACCCGAAAAACTTCTTAAATTAGGATTCATCTTACATCATGATAATGCATATAAAGATGAAATGCCGGCATATCAAAGAATAATAAAGAAGAACAGATTAAAGGCAGTAAGGGAGTTTGTCGAAGCTGGAGGTTTTTTCCCAAATTCAATAATAATTAATATTGATGCAAAAAAAGCTTTGCAATTTGATGTTTCCGGTTTGCAAAGTGAAACATCAATATCCAAGTTAGGTTTGCTACATTTGCCGCAAACATATAAATCGATATATATAATTGATGGACAGCATAGGTTGTATGGATATTCTGGCTCAAAATGGGGCAACAAAAATACAATCCCTGTTGTTGCATTTGTGAATCTTGATAAATTCGAACAAATAAAGCTTTTCATGGATATTAATGAAAATCAAAAAGCAGTTCCCAAAAACTTAAGAAACACCCTGGATTCGGATTTGCTTTGGAATTCTGATGATTTTAATGCGCAAAGAAAAGCTTTAAGTTCTCGAATTGCACAACGTTTAGCAGACGACAAAAAATCGCCGCTCTTTGGTAGGATCGTAGTAGGGGAAAATGCTCCTAGCATTCATTGTTCTGTAACGCTTGATATTATTGTAAAGTCGCTAAGAGAATCAAACTTTTATAATAAGTATAACAAACAAGATATACTTAAAAATGGTACATTTGATAAAGGGAATAATGATGCTACATACAAAATCTTACTACCGTTTTTAATTCAATGTTTTGATTACATCGAGCAATTTGTAACTGATGATTGGAAAAAATCAACCAATGAGGAAGGTTCCTTTATTTGTAACACTTTTATTTATGCACTCATAAAAATTTTCTCGGATATTATAGATTATTTGTGTGATAAAAGAATTATAGAGCCCAAATCTCAAAATATAGATGAAATAGTCGAAGAAGCAAGACCATATTTAGATTTAGTGGCAGAGTACTTACAAAGATTAACACACGAAGAAAAAATGTCTTTCAGAAAAGAGTATGGTCGTGTCGGAGATAAGCGATTGTGGAGAACGTTACAACAACAAATTAATAACAGTTATGTTGATTTTTCTCCCGAGGGAATGACTGAGTTTTGGGAGAATAATTCGAAAAAGTATAACGAAGAATCGTATAAAATTATTAGGGACTTGGAGTTGCATTTAAAAAAGGTAATTTCGGAAAAACTTAAAGAAAAATATGGTATTAACTGGTTTAGATCTAAATGTATACCCAAGGTGGTATATGACGAGGCACAGAAACTTGCCGCAGACAAGAATTACAGCAAAGAAGAGGGTGAGCCCGACTGTTTACCGCAAGATATGCTGCACTTAATCAATTATCGTGAAATTGCGCTTTATGGTTCAAATTGGAGTGAAATGTTCGAATCGATATTAGGCCAACCGGATATAAAAGGTAACAAAAAAGACAGAACTGAATGGATGGTCAAATTAAATGCAATCCGAAATCAGAACTTCCATACATACAGCGTTTCTTCAGATGAATATGATTTTTTAGTAAAACTCAAACAATGGTTAGTATCTAGCGGCTCAGAGAGTAAAGTCAAATTATTATCGTTGGCATATTAGTCGGTTTTAATGGAACAGACCATATCATTCAAAGGTTTGTACTTTTTGTTGATGTGAATTTAATAATTGTAATTTTTAATGGACGGATGTTTTAGGTATAATATATGTCAAACCAATTCTTAACCAACTACACCGAGGTAACATTCCTCGATAAAATAAAAGACAACCTGCGCAGATGCAAGTCGTTTGCGTTCTCGGTCAGCTTTATCAAAAAGGCTGGTCTTGTTCTGCTGTTCAAGGATATTGAAGCGGCAGTTGAGCGCGGAGCGCAGGGGCGTATTATTACCTCTACATATCAAAACTTTACCGATATTGAGTCGATAAAGAGCTTCTTTGCGCTTCAATGCAAGCACAGCAATTTTGAGTGTCATCTTGATTACGAGTGCTTCCACGATAATCACTATTCCACTCTTGGCTATCACTCAAAGGGATACCTTTTCGAGTTCGACGATTGCTATGAGGTAATTATCGGTTCATCCAATATCACTCGCTACGCGTTGCTTAAAAATATTGAGTGGGATGTGGTTGTTCGTGAAAGCGAACCGGAGGTGTACAGTCAGGCATACGCAGAATTTGATGATAAATGGGCGGCAACGCATCTTCTGAATAGTGAAATCATCAATTTGTATTCCAACAAACTCAACTTTGCTATCGAGCGTTGGGATATGGATTATGACCTCACCGCAAGCAACATAAAGCCCAATTTCATGCAACGTAAGGCTTTGAAAGAGCTGAACCGATACAGAGCAGTAGGTACAAGCCGTGCACTCGTTGTGGCGGCTGCAGGAAGCGGCAAGACTTATCTTGCAGCGTTTGATGCACTCAACTTCAACCCGAAGCGCCTCCTTTACATTGTTCACGAAGGTTCAATTTTGAAAAAGTCACTTGAAACCTTCTCAGATGTATTCGGCAATAGCGCAACCTATGGTATCTTCAGCTGCGAGCACAAAGAAATGGAAGCGGACTTCGTATTCGCAACCAATATTACGATGTGCAAGTCTCTCGAGCTGTTTGCAAAGAACGAGTTTGACTATATTATCATCGACGAATGTCACCACGCAACCGCAGAAACCTACAAGAAAATTATCGGTTATTTTGAACCCGAATTCTTGCTTGGCTTGACGGCTACTCCGGAGCGTATGGATAATCAGGATGTGTTCGAATTGTTCGACCAAAACGTTCCGTATGAGCTTCGTTTGCGTGATGCGATTATCAACGAGCTTGTTGTACCTTTTAAATATTACGGTATCCGAGATCAACTTGTTGACTACGGTCTCTCTAAGAGCGAAGAACGCAAGATGATTGCGCAGCTTGCAAACGACGAGCATATCGAATTTATATCAGCGCAGATTGAGTCGCATAGAGGTCAGGGAAAGCTCAAAGCTCTTGCCTTCTGCCGTAACGTTACACACGCAAGAATGATGTGCGAAGCAATGGGCGAACGTTATAAGACCGCCTATCTGACAGGAAGAAACGACATCGGTGAGCGCATCCGTGCATATAACGACCTGCAGAGTGATGAAGCAGATCTTGAAATTCTGTTCACGGTTGATATTCTAAACGAAGGAGTGGACATCCCCGGTGTAAACATGGTGTTGTTCCTCCGCCCGACGGAATCCTCGACTATCTTCATTCAGCAGCTTGGTCGTGGTCTGCGTAAATACGACAATAAGCCATATGTAACTGTTCTTGATTTCATCGGTAACAGCTATAAGAGAAGCGTTCAAATCGCGTTCGCACTCGGTAGCCTTTCGAGAAATCTGATCCTTGAAAAGAAGCTGATGCAACAGCTCGTGCGTGACGATTTCGAGGCACTCGGACTCCGTGAATACGGTGTTGAAATCAACGTTGATGATCTCAGTAAAGAGGAAATCATCAACTACATTGAAAACGAAAACTTTAATAGCCTGTCCTATATGAAACAGGACTATTTCAACTTCAAAAAATATATTAATTCGGAGTTTTATCCGAAGCACATGGACTTCTTAAATAACGATTGTGCTCCCGATCTTCTCAGATTCATGAGCATTAAAATCGGCGGTAAGAAGAACATCTCTTACTACAATTTCCTTCGCGGAATTGAAGAAGATAATCTTCCAACCTTCTCGGAAAGACAAGTATTGTTTGCAAATTACCTATCTGCACAGCTTCCGCTTGTTAGAAAGCATGAGTATCTGATCTTTGATTGCTTGGTAAAGGGAATCACCGATATTGCTGAGATTAAGCAGCTTTTGAATCAGAACATCGGTGGTTGCAGAGCAGAGGAAACAGAGCATGCACTCCACTATATCTATGAGAATGGTTATGCACGCAAGGAAGCGGACAAGCTTAGTCTTGCCGTTGAGATGGACGAGGACTTTAAGGAATACATTCTTGATTTGTTGTCCTATGGCTTAACTCGTTACTTCATCGACTTTGGCGACGAAACCGATTTCAAACTGTGGCAGAGCTATCGCATGGATCAGGTGCAAATGAAGTTCTTGAAGAACCCTCAGCATAATCAGGTCGGCACATATTACTATGGCAGAGAAGTCGTGATTTTTGCATCTCTCAAGAAGGACTTGGCAGAGGAAGATAGACTCAATTACAACGATAAGTTCCTCGAGCCTGCGTTGTTCCAATGGGAGAGCATGGCGAATGTTTCTGCAGCTGACGTTGAGAAGCAACAGAACAGCGAACACGCCTATCTGTTTATACGTAAAGTGTCCGATGAAAACGGTATAGTTTTGCCGTTCATATATGTAGGTAAGGGAAAGATGACAAATCCTCGCAAGCAGGTTAAGTTCGACAAGGCAAAAGGCAAGGATGTTGTGACGTATCTTTACGATATCGTGATGGAGAACGAGTTGCCGGATTACTTGCAGTATGATTTTGGTTTAACGAAATAAAACAGTACAATAGATTTTGTTTGACATTTGAATTTTTATTGTCTGTGACAATTCAATTATTGAGGTGGATATATGAAATATGTGGCTTTTCTTGATGTTTTAGGGTTCAAACAAACATTAAAAAAACTTACTCAGAACGAAGCGGAGATGTACATTTCTTCTTTATCAACTTTGTTGTACAGAACATGGGAAGATAAGGAAGCACAAAAAAGCAAAAATATAAATGGGTATATCGTTAGCGATTCTATTATTGTTTATACAAACAATGATAAACCTAGTGCGTTGATCGAATTATTAGATTATGTTCTTGATGTTAGCAAAAAGGCCTTCGTTGAACAAAGTGTATTGTTTAGATGTGGAATTGCAAAAGGCGAGTTTAACCACTTAAAAGCACATAGTTTTGAAAATTTACAAAAAGGTTTAATTGTTGGACAAGCATATATCGATGCATATCTTTTAGAAGATCAGGTGAAGGTGAGTGGTATAATCGTAGATGAATCGGTAGCAAATGATATTAGAGAGCATACACAACACATTATTGAAGAACTCAAGGGAAAGAATGATAAGGTTTGCTATACATTACAATGGGCTAATATTGATTTGCTATTAGATTATAAAAACATGAAAAATTATGTGGAACTAGCCCAAAAATCTGATTGGTTACCACATTATTACAATACGCTTTATCTATTTATGAGTGGCTCTAATAGCGGCAATAAGAAGACACAAGTTTTCGAAAACGTTATAGACATTATATCGAATGGAGATAAAGGTCAAAATTACAAAGCTATTGATAAATTCATAGAGAATGTGTTTAAAGACGATGTTGAAAGTAAGTTTAAACAGATGTTTTTAAGGTATTTAAGAGGAAAACTATAAGAAAAACATGACAGAAGTAGTAGCAGCCCTAATATGGCAGGGCAATAAGTTTATGATCTGCCAACGCCCAGCACACAAAGCGAGAGGATTGCTTTGGGAGTTTGTTGGTGGCAAAGCGGAATTAGGCGAAACAAAGGAGCAGGCACTCATAAGAGAGTGCAGGGAAGAATTGAATGTTCTTCTTTCTGTCGGTGATGCGTTTATGGATGTGGTGCACGAGTATCCTGACTTAACGGTGCATCTGACTCTCTTCAACGCAACAATAGCGGAAGGTGAACCGCAGAAGCTAGAGCACAACGATATTAGATGGATCACACCTAGCGAGATCCCGAACTATGAGTTCTGCCAGGCAGACGAAGAAATACTTGCAAAAATACAAGAGGTGCACAATGAATAATACGGATGGCAAATTAATGGAGCATTTTGCTAAAGAAAGTTTGAAACAAACAATTGACAATAACTACAATTTTACTGAACAACAGAAACGTGAATTGAAGTTGATTGTAGATTCAGGAAGAACTCCTGAAGATGTGATAAAAGGGATACTTGCGTATTTTGCGTTCAACCGCTGAATTGTATTAAATAGTAACACAAGTTAAGAGGCGTATAAATATGGATAACAATTGCAAAACTGAAGCTCGTGAGCGTTGGGGAAACACTGATGCCTACCGTGAGCACGAACAGAAAACAAGGAACTACACAAAAGAGAAGTGGGCTGAGGCCAACGATGGCATGATGGCTATCTTTGCCGAGTTTGCCGCGTGTAGGGCGAGCGGCGCGGGTGCCGATTCTGAGGAGGCACAGGCACTTGTTAGTAAGCTTCAAGCGCACATCACGGAGAACTACTACACCTGCACCGACGATATCCTTGCAGGGCTTGGCAAGATGTACATTACTGACGAGCGATTCAAGAAGAATATTAATAAATATGGTGAAGGTACTGCTGAATTTGTGGCGGTATCAATAGCAAAATACAGTAGAAAGTGAGAAGACAAATGGCAAAGGGTATTATTTATGTAATGACAACGGTTGTTCCCGGACTAATAAAAATCGGGAAAATGGGAACGGACAATTTTGAAAACAGAATGTACCAATTGGAACGTAACGGCTATTTTAATGTCGTTGGTCTGAAGCGAAAATTTGCTATTGAGGTCGAAGACTACGATGCAAAAGAGGTACTCTTGGATGAAATATTTAGTAAAAGCCAGGTTCCGAATTCCGAGCTCTTTGCTCTTGACGCCGACCTTGTAGTTCAACTGCTCTCGTCCTTTGAGGGAAAACAAATCTATCCCGAGCCTGAAAAGATTTCTAAGGAAAACGTTTTTGCTACTGCTACTGCCGAGCATCAAGTAAAAGTCGATTGGGAGAGAATTCCCGACGGTGAATATTATTATTCTCAAAACGTTAAAGGCTTCGGAAAAGTAACGGCTACGATGTGTGTTGAAGATGGTACTTTCATCGTCAAAAAAGGTAGCATTTGCATTCCGCCTAAAGAAGGATGGACTCCTGCAGCGCTGAAAACTGCTCCCATAAAAAATAATATTCTTCAGGATGACGTTAGCACTAACTCGCCGTCAACGGCTGGCTGGATTGTTCTGGGCCATGCAAACAACGGCTGGATTATGTGGAAGGACAAGGACGGAAATTCCATCGATATATACAGAAAGAATAAATGAGTTTACATAATTATGATTAAAGAACTTATGCACGATCCGATTTTTCTTTCAGGAAAGTCAGATGTCGCAACAAAAGATGATTTGCAGGTCGCACAGGACTTGCTTGATACGCTGGTGGCACATAGAGAAAGCTGTGTCGGTATGGCGGCGAATATGATCGGTGTGCGCAAGCGCATCATCGCCTTTCTTGACGAGAGCGGACGAGCTCCTGCGTACACCGTGATGCTCAATCCCGAAATCATCAAGAAGGACGGCGCGTACGACACCGAGGAAGAAGTCGGATCGTAGCCATGTCGTTCTGTGAGCCAAGGAGTTGATTTATGACATTGTCTTTCCTAAGACCGCTTGGCCTCCGACTTTGACGAGAGCGGACGAGCTCCTGCGTACACCGTGATGCTCAATCCCGAAATCATCAAGAAGGACGGCGCGTACGACACCGAGGAAG
>JAZQKI010000044.1:0-27615 GCA_045542075.1 Eubacteriales bacterium | reverse complement strand
TTATATCCTTTTATCCTTGCTCTTTTCTGCTTGTATAAGGGTTTGGGCTTAGCCCATTTGCGTTTGACCCGACAAACGCGATGCTCGCACTTTTGTCAAAGTAAAAATTCTCCGTTAAGAACATCTCCCTTACGGTCGGGTTTTTGTTAAACTCTCTTTGCAATCTCAAGCGCAATAAAGAAATGCTTTAGTCTTTCGTCAAGAGATATGGCTGACAAAATTCCCTTATCCCACTGCGAGCAATCCAAATTGTCGGCTCTGTACAAAAAGTTGTAAAGCTCGTGCCCGCGAAAATCGGCTACCGCCTGGCATGCGCTGACCTCCATTTCAACGGCAACACAGCCCTCGCTCCTGCGCAGCTGCATATTTCGGCGAGTTTCACGGTAAAACGCGTCGGTCGTCCATGTCCTACCCTTGATATGCTCAATATTCAGCTTTGTGAGAATTTCAGACACCTTTTTGTGATTTTTGATTTCTATGTAATCACTCGGTGGAGCATAATGGTAGCTCATTCCCTCGTCTCTGTATGCGTGCGTTGGAACTATCAGCTTGTTGGCAGGTATATCCTTGTCAAGTCCACCGCAAGAACCAAACATAATAAATTTATTGCAGGAAAATATATGTCCTATCTCCTCAATAAGTCCCGCGGCGATAGGTGCGCCGATAGTTGTTTTTACAATACCGATATTCGTTCCTTTACATACGTATATGGGATATGTACACGCAACCGATCTTATGGCTTCGCCGTCTAAAAGCTCAATCAACCCGTCCTCAATCAGCGCGTCCATTATCTTGTACGAAAAATTTATAATACACGCGTCAAGTGTATGCTGACTTTTGGGGTAGACGTCGCAGAGATTTATTGTCGCTTCCCTATCAATATCGTATGAATCAATAATGCTCAATGTTATACCTCCTGATACGACGGTATCTTATCCTTATAGATCTGATAAAACTCTCCGTTTGTGACAAGTATGACGTCATCTGCCTCACTCATCATTTTTACAAGCCTTTCAAATTCCGCGTAGGAGTGGTTTCTCTCCACGTCAAGCTCGTAGCTGTGTCCCCAGACGTAGAAAAGCATATCAGACTCGGGCTCTGCGGAGATAAACTCCTGCGCAAGCTCAAAAAGACGCTTGTCCAAAAACGAGCAGGTGGGATGCCACTTCAGAAACTCTTCAGGTAGGTCAAATTTATACGTGGGCGTCACGTATCTCGCGTATTTTATATCGGTATGCTTATAGACAAGCTCGACAGTCCTGTCGGTAAACTCAGTGTCCCCTCCCGGCCACGCCATACCCACAGTCTTGACTCCCGTGATACTCTCAATATTGTCCGCATCAAGCTGCACCTCGCGGATAATATCCTCGGGTGAGTTGTCGTATATCTTGAGAGAGGGGTGTGTTTGTGTGTGCGCGGCAAGCTCGAAGCCGTCATAAATTCCGCTGCGCACCTCTGCCTCGGTAAATCTCTTGTGAGAAAGCCCGGGGGCATTTATAGCGGTAGCCACCCACTCCCAATTTGCGCCGTAAAGTCCGCTGTTTATATTAAAGGTACAAGCGTGAAAGCCGTACTTTTTCATTATCTCTATAATTTTCAGATCCTGAGTCACTCCGTCGTCAAAGCTCAAGGTAAAATATTTCTTGTACTGAGATGCTTTATTGCTCATTTTTCACCCTCCGAAAGCTAATTTGTATATAAATATTATATAATACCCGCAAAGTATTGTCAAGCAAATAAAAAAATATGTCAAAAACTCTTTATTTTTTGAGGAAAACCCTTGCAAAAAACAAAAAGTTAATGTATAATATACTTTGTATTGGTATGTTTACCATAAAGAAGAAAACAAAAAGAACACATAAAACAAGGAGGTCACTATGACACAGAACGAGCGTTATCTCTCTGCCAAGGAAATCTATGCAAAGTATGGCGTAGATACAGAGGCAGCTATCGAGAAGCTTTCAAACATCTCCATCTCTATGCACTGCTGGCAGGCAGACGATGTAAAGGGATTTGACTCCGACGGTCCTCTTACCGGCGGAATTCAGACAACCGGTAATTACCCCGGCAGAGCAAGAACTCCCGACGAGCTCTTTGCAGACCTTGACAAGGCTCTCTCGCTCATCCCCGGTACACACAAGATCAACGTTCACGCAAATTACGCTATCTTCGAGGAAGACGGATTTGTTGACCGCGACAAGCTCGAGCCCCGTCACTTCAAGAGATGGGTAGAATTTGCAAAGAAGCACAACTGTGGTCTTGACTTCAACCCCACACTTTTCTCTCACCCCAAGGCAAACGGCCTTACCCTCTCCCATCCCGACAAGGAAATCAGAGATTTCTGGGTTGACCACATTATCGCTTGTATCCGTATCTCCGAGTACTTCGCAAACGAGACAGGCTTCCCCTGCGTTATGAACATCTGGACAGGCGACGGACTTAAGGACGTTCCCGCTGACCGTATGGGTCCCCGCGCAAGATACGCTGATTCTATCGACCGCGCTCTCGCTTGCGGCTATGACAGAAGCAAGGTTTACGTAACCGTTGAGTCCAAGGTATTCGGTATCGGCGTTGAGGCTTACACAGTAGGCTCCGGCGAATTCGCTCTCGCTTACGCTATGACAAGAGGCATCACTCCTCTTATGGATAACGGTCACTATCATCCTACCGAGGTAGTTTCCGACAAGATCCCCGCGCTCCTCGTATTCAGCGACAAGATCGCTCTCCACGTAACACGTCCTATCCGTTGGGACTCCGACCACGTAGTTTCCTACGACGACGAGACCAGAGAGATGATGAAGGAAATAGTTCGTTGCGACGCTCTTGACAGAGTATTCATCGCTACTGACTACTTTGATGCTTCCATCAACCGTGTTGCAGCGCTCGTTATCGGTATGAGAAACGTTCAGAAGGCTCTTCTCAACGCCCTCCTCACACCCAACGCAGAGCTCAAGGATATGCAGGACGCAGGCAACTACACCAAGATGTTCATGCTCCAGGAAGAAGTAAAGACCCTTCCCCTTGGCGACGTTTGGGCAGAGTTCTGCGCGCGCAACGGCGTTTGCGGCTGCTCTTGCTGGTACAACGAGGTTATGGACTACGAAAAGGAAGTCCTCTCCAAGAGAGTTTAATTTCATATTACATAAAAAATCGCACTCCATACGGAGTGCGATTTTTTTATATATTTATTTAATCTGAAGTCTCATATTCACCAGCATCCTCGGGAGCTGTAATGCTGAAATTACCGTATTCATAAATTGCTTTTGAGGTATAAGTAAGCGGTACGTTCTCCCCAAATTCTTCGCCACTGACAATATATTTAGAATAATTATTTATTGACAAAAGCTCTCCATTGCTTCCAACAACAAATTCTATGCCTGAATCTTTAATATGCATGGTATATCCCTGATATGAGCCAATGCTGTCGTAGCTCTCATTCATTTCTCTTATGCTTTCCTCTGAAAGCCTTGAAATAATTATTGTTTTTGTGCCGTCGCTGTTTTCCACACACTCAAATGACGTAAAATACTCAGTATAAATATTTATGTAATGCGTCATTCCGACAGTAAACTCCAGTTCATCGGCGCTCAATGGCTTTTTTATCTTGGTGGTATTGCCTTCCATGTCTTTTTCAACATACTGATACAGCACACCGTCTATATAAGTATATTCCGATGCATCGTCGCCCACAAGAGAATAAAAAATATTTTCGCCGTCAGTGATATATACCCCAGTGCTGTTAAAATCCATAATTTTCTTAAGCACCGCTTCGCTTTCGCAATCTGTCACTTGTGTTGTCGTCACCTTGTAAGGGTTATCCAAAAGATATTTAGCTGCCGTGTCCTTAAGCTTTTTCACCTCATCTTGACTTATTTTGACGGCATTTACCTCTTCTTCATTATTGCCGTTTTTATCGTCATCGGTGCAAGCAGCCAATATGCCTGTACACATCATAAGTGCCAGCGCTATAGCTATAATCTTTCTCATAATGATGGGTTCCTCTCTTAAAATATTACGTCGAGCGGCAGATTATTCGGTTTTCTGTGCCTCAACAATCTCAAAGTCAACTATCTCGCGTATTCCCTCTGTGTCGGTTTCGGTGTACTCGATATTTATGGTATCTCCCACAGAGATAAGCATAAGCTTTTCCAGATCCGCGACCTGTCCTTTGTAAACCAAGCCGTCGTCGCCGTACAGATATACGACGGAATTGCCCGAAATTACCGCGTCGCGTATGTTCTCTATCTTAACGGTAGCCTTGAGTGCCTCGGGCGTGGGAATATTATCCACCTCTCCCTCGGACACAAGAAGCGCCTTATATTTTTTCATAACCTCGTCCTGAGTCTCGCCCGTGACGACAAGGTTGTAATTTTCTACGTTTACAAGCGCGTAGAGCTTTACTATTCCGCTTGCGTCCTTAAGCACCATTATATAGGTCGCCTCGCCCGCGATGTTGACGAGCGATGGGAAGGACGCCTCATATCCCTTTTCCTGAACCTCGCCCTCGGCAGCGTTCATTGCGGAATGCTCCTCCGCTCCGCCGATGGCGTAGTATTTATACTCGCCCGTGCGCGCGTTTGTGAGAATAAATCCTATGTTGGAGCTATCCGCCGTCACAGAGGTGACACCTGTAAAGTACCATACGTCATCGCCTATCGTGATGTAGCCGTAGTCGTCGGTAGCCATCTTGCAGCCCTTGTTTCCTATAATACTGTTGATAAATCCGCCCGAGAGCGTTCCGTGCCAGTTGTACTTCTGCATAGCAAGGTCGCCCGAGTACGCGATGTCTATCCAAGACGGCACGTCCTCAATGGGACGTATCTCGCTCTCTCCCGTGCAGGGGTCAAAGATTATTATCTCCTCAACGTCCTTCGCGCCAAACGGGAATATCTGCGGCTTTACGCAGGACACGATGTAATAAGGATTGCCCTTCTCGTCTATCTCATAGCTTATAAAGTCAAACATCTTGGTGGGGTATTCAAAGCGGAGCTTGCGGTAAAGGTCGTCTCCAAAATATCCCGATTCAACGTACTTTATAGGCTTTTCAAGCGCCTTGTATTCGGCGTTGTTCTTTACGGGGTCGACCATAATATAGCCCGGGATTCCCGACTCCTTGTTATTCATCCACTTGAAAAAGTCCGCGTATTCCAGGCTTGTCACCTTCTTGGGAAGGCCCTGATAATTTATCTGCGTGTAGCTCTCGCCCGCCACAAACTGCGACACAACGTCAGCCAGCTTGTCAAGAGCGCGGTTTCCGATTATCTGCGCGGACGTGCTGTCCATAAGCGCGATATTGGTTATTTGCTCGGATTCCTGCATATCCTCGGCAAAGACCGCCTCGTTTACCGTGATTATGCTCGCATATTTGCGCGCATTGAATACCTGAGAGGAGATAAGACCGCCGAGTATAACTATCAAAACCAAGGTAATGATTATCGCAAGGAATATCTTAAAGCCCAACGACTTTCTTTTTTCATCCCCGGTGTTGCCATTCTTTATTTTATTGAAAAGTTCCTTAAAACCAAGCTTGAAGCTCAAGCCACCGCCCGCAAGCCAGAACGGAACGGCATAAAATACCGTCATAGCTATCAGGAATATCCAGAAGCTCGGGTCATACACGTTTATAGCAGGCAGCCAGAAATAAAATGCTACCGCAGTCAATAACGTACCGATTATAGCGGATATGGCTATTTTCTTGCCTATTGTTTTATTCATTGCATATTCTCCTCTTTCGTAGTATTTGATTTTATTATATCATAATATCTCGGCGCTGTAAAGGGATATTTCCGATATTACTTTACCTCAATTCTTGTGTCCCCATCAACAATTTCTATTAAAATTTGGTCTGTGTATTTATCATTACGGTAATGTTTCATTTGTTTAAATATAGAAAGCATCATTCCAACTGTATCAGTCCCAAATTTTCTCTCTATGACATCGAGACCATATATTTCGATGTGAGTTTTAACGCCAATAAGTTCCCATAAGCAATCCCAAAATGCATCCCAGTTCTCGCCATAATAATCGGGAAAGTCTAATGACTTCTTCAAAACCTTATGCATTTCTAAATAATATTTTACGTTTCGAAAATCAACAACATAATGATATATTTCTTCTTCCATATTTTTCTCCTTAATCCTTAATTATTTCATAAAACGTTTTAAAATGATCATGCGATACAAAAATTAAATTGTCATTAGAATAAACTATACGAAGACTGTTCCTTTTCCCTTCGGTATAATTAAAATCTGCTTCATACCATTTTCTTCCTACCTTAATAGGAAGTTTTTGATTATTATTTTGATATTCATTACCTCCTATCATATATCCAGGAAGCACCTTATTCAAATTTTTCTTTTTCGGTATCCATCCTGCATCCTCTGCTTCTTCCTTAGTTATGTATCCATCAGGCAAAAAGCCATAATATGCAAGATACCAATCTGCGCAGTTTATACCTTGATCCGTTGCCTCTCCTGCCATTATCGTTCTCATTGGACATAATTTACAAAGACACCTTATATGTCTTGTCAAATATTCTTCCGGCAGATAATCATTTGCGTCAAATATCTTTCCGTGTTTATCAACACAGCTTTGACAACTGCGTATTGTCGAAAGAACAGACATCCAATTATTCCACCTTAAACTGTCACCCTCCAAATTTTTGTCCATACTCTCGTCTACGTAAGCAGCCATTTTCTCTTTCTCCTTTCTATTATAATATTTTTACTATACTTTGTCAATTAAAATTTACGGGCGCAAAGCTGTCCTCCGCGCCCGTGTATAATGCCTTCCCCGTCAAATGCAAAAACACACAACCGATTTTACGAAATGACCGCATTCCGTATTTTGTTTTTGCCTTAATAACGGGAGCTTGTTATGTCTCCCCTGCCGAGATTTATCCCGGCAGGGGGTATTTTTATCCTAACAGCTCAAAATACTGCACAAGCCAGCTTGAGAGCGCGCCGAGGATTGCCGTCAGCGCATATCCGCATATCTTGCCAATGGTAGCCAAGGGCTTTGTCTCAATTGCGGAAATCCGCAGGTCACTGTCCTTGCACTCATTGTCGTGTCGCTCTATCATCTCTGTCAGCTTGATGACGCATTTTTCAAGGCTGTCTATCTGCTCGCCGTGCTTGGAGAGTCTTTCCTCTATTCGCTCGTGTCTCTCCTCGCAAAGCTCCTTATTGTAGCCCTCCATATTACTCACCTATCAGGATGCGCGCTGTGTCGCCGCGATAAGCTCGCTTGTCTTCATATCCTGTATTTCGGACTGGTCAAGTACAAGAGCAAACTTACGCTTGATCTTCACCCATTCGCCGCGCTTGATAAGGCAGTTCTGACCGTTTACCGCAACGTAAACGTCATCACTGTATCTGTCTGCATCCTTGAAGAGCTTAACGTCAACGTATTCGTTAAGATACGCCTCTGCCGCCGCAAGCTCGGCTGCCTTCTTTGTCGCCTTGCCGTCAAGTTCCCCTCTCAAAAGAGCGCACTCTGCCTCCTTAAGCGCAAGCTTTTCCTCGTATTCGTTCTTGAGAGCGACTATCGCCTCATTATAGCTTGTAGTTGTTTCTGACATATAAAAATACCTTTCCTTTCAGATAATTAGTTGTTTGCCGAAGCCGTGGTCTCGATTCTGACCATAAACGCCTCAACAAGTCTTACAGTCGCCTTTGTAGCCTTCCAGCCCACACTCGCTCTCTGGTTGAGGGGGTCTGCCGAGCCTGCGCTGCCGAGCTGCTTTACGATATGCTCAAGTCCGCCGCCTGTAATGGAGGTGGTGCCGTATGCGTTGTCACCGAAAATAAGGGTAGCGTAAACGTCTCTGCCCTCGAAACCTGCCTCACCGGGATAAATAATATCTCCCTCGGACGCGGTGATGGTTGCGGGAATGTTATGTTCACTGTCACTGTAAAGATAAAGATTCTGTCCGCTGGCACCTCCGATATAAAACTTGGATGTGCCGATTATTACCTCTCTTCCAACGACCTCGTCAAACATCTCCTCAACGGATATAACATTTGGAGCTCCCACCTTTACTCCGTTGATGGTCAAGGTCTTGCTCTCAGGAGCGAGATCAGGCGCATGGAATACCTTTGCCTCGGTGCTCTCAATAAATCTTACACCCTCGATCTTACCTATCTCGCCCTCAAATATTTCATCGGGAGATGCGTACTGATGAGGATATCTCCAGTTGGGATCGTTTGTAAGATCATATACGCAATCGGGGTGAATGATCGCGATATAGCTGCCGTTTATCTTCTCGGCGTTCTGCTTTTTGAGGAATCTTACCGCCTTGCGAACAGCCTCGACGGTAAGGTAATGATTGCTTTCAGCATCCTCGCTGCCGCCCTCAAGAAGATGTCTTGCGGATACCTGTCCCTCCGCATACTGTACGTTAGTACCGCCAACAAGCACCTCTCTGGAGATGGTGTCGAGTGTTCTGCCCGCCTGTGAGCCAAGAAGCTTTGTCGCCGCGCAGAGATTGTTGTCGATAGCGCTCATAAGAAACATATCGGTAAACTCAACGTAGCCGCCGTACTGCGCCACGCTCGCGTTTACGGTAGTCGCGCTCATGGTCTGTCCCGTGGGGGTTACGCCCTCCTCCATAGGAGTTGTGAGCTTGCCCAGGGGATTGTACTTGCGGAACTGAATAGTCTTTCCGTTACCTGCGGGAATGTTCACCTTCTGCGCGAACATATCGTGAACGAGAGCGGGCTCCGCGTTATCAATAAGGTAATCGGAATAATATGTTCTCATTTCGGGAGAAAGACCGCCTTCTCCGTAGCCTGCTGTATTACCGTTCACCGTGTCTATATAGCTATCGGTGCCGTGAACATTCTCACCTGCGCCGAAAAGCTGAAGATCTGTTATAAATTCTGTCATTTTAATACCTTTCCTTTAATTATTTTTGATTAGATTTTTATTGTTTCTCCTTTTGAGACTCTGCGAGCCATATCCGCGCGCTCCGCGCGGGTAAGGCTTGATACGTCTCTTTTTGATTGAGCCTTGCCTACAAGTATCCCGTTTTCTTCGGGACGGGTATGGCGCGCTCTGATGCTTGAAATAAGTCGCTCCTCGGTCTCTCTGGCAATTCTCTCCTTCTCTGCCTTGAGAGTTTCCTCAAACTGCGCCTTCTCCTCCTCAAGCAGCTGCGCGCGGGCTTCAAGCTCCTTGTATTTACGGAAGCGTCTATTTATCATTTTCTGAGTGTCCTCCGTATAAAATTTCTTGAATTTTGTGCGAATAAGCTCCTCATATTCGCGTCTTTCATCATTATCTGCGGGCTCCGAGACTTTCTCCGGTGTCAGCTCGTCCGCATTTTCTTCCTGCTCGGAAATATCCGAAATGGCCATATCCTCCACGTATATATACTCCTTTTTTGATCTCCCGATAGGCTCGGGGGTGCCATATTCACACCATCAGGTGCGCCAAACCGTGATTTCCAGATCTCATTGTGCAATCTGACGTGCTGAGGAAACTGCTCGCTGACCTGCAAAATACCTATACAGGTCATACGCACAGCCTCCTCGCCGACTGACGTGCAGCTCATCTCCGCATACCCCTTCTGCAATTTATGTACCCTGCATCTGCTGCCCTTTAAGGTGTGCAGATAGCCGATCATAGCGTAGAACAGAGATGATACCGAGGCGCAAACTATGTCCTGTCCCTCAGGCGCATAGTCCGCGTGCCCCGTGATTATGACTCTGAAGCCATCATTTTCTCTGAAAAAACCCGCGTCAATCATTTTTGCTTGCCGTCTCGGGCTTTTCCGAGTCACACATGTCCCTGAGCATTTTCTTTACCTTGCCGATGCCCTCAAAGCTCATAAGCTCAAGCATAATAAGGGTCTGACGCGCGTTCTCGGGCTTGAATGCTCCGCTGTCATAAAGCTCACGAGCAAGCGAATTAGCGCTTTCGGCAAAGTTTGAGGACTTCTTTGAGGTGGTTATCTCAATATCAAAATGCGGTCTGCGGATAAGCTCGCCGCCCTGACTCTTCTTTTTATTCTTTTCGGACAGTATTCCCGAATAACATATATATTCGGAATCCCCGCACTCGCCCTTAATTCTGAAATATCTGGGCGTGTCGTAGAACTGTCTTATAAGCTCAATTACCAGCGTTATTATTTTTGCGTATGCGCGGCATGAGCTCTCAATACCGTCTCTTGAGAACTTTTCACCCGAGTCCTGAAGTCTCTTTATAGCGGTCGCGGCTACGACTCCGCCCGTCGTACCGCCCTGAAGGAAGTCGCGAGTGCCTGTTGTCTCCTTAAGCTCGTCAATTTTAAGACCGCGAAGCTCAAGCACAGACTCGTCAAGCCTTGCCATCTGGATCTGCCTGAGCTTCTCCTCGTCTATATCTCCCTCGACCTCAACTATGCTTTTGGATAAATCACGAAAATCCTTTTCGTTGACGCCGAGGCTCTTTTTAGCCCAGAATCTTACCTTGGACGACCAATCCGCATACTCAAGAATATTACTGTCGAGGCGGTCTATCGAGCTTTGTGAGCCCCTTGCGACCGCAATAACTCCAAAGCCGTGAATACTCTCCTCGTCGGGATAGAGTGAGTCGAAAATAACGGGATACTGACCGTGCTCATACCATCCCAGAGTGCATTCCGGGTCATTTTCGGAGCAATAGAGTATCACGTCACCGCAGAATTTACAAAGGTGAAGTCGCTGAATTCCACGGTCATCGAATTTCTTATAATACCAGTCCACGACCACGCATTTGTTCTCCGTATCAAACCCCGCGCCGTAGACCTCAAGGCCTATGCCGTCGATCTCCCTTTTGCGCTCGGTTATTTTTGCGTTGGGGTATGTGTTCTCAAGAGCCTCCTTGTCCCATACTCCGCACACGAACAGATGCTTGCTGTCCTGAATATCCCTCGCTCCGCTCTCCCAGAATACGTCCTCAACTCTGAGCGGGCGTATATCAATATCCCCAATGCCGTCCTCAAGAGAATTATTCCAGAAAACTCCGTATATAGCCGCGCCGTATTTGAGCTTGAGCCAGGAATTGTCGGAATAGATCTCACTGAAGTTGCATCGGTCAATAATTATCGGGATTATCTGCGAAAGAGCCGCTGCGTCCTTCTCGTCACACTCCTCACGAGGCAGACAGCTGCAGGACGGCAGATTATCTGTAATATCCGCATGCTTACTTACAATACTGTTAAATAGCCACGCCGACGAATTGCTTGATGAGGGAGCGCACCTGCTCTGCCAAAACTCGCGCTCCGACGCTATTCTGCTCTCAAGTCCGCTTTTCCCTCTTTTGTACTCTCTGAGTATCTCAAACGCCTCCTTAATATCCGGCGCGGAATTGTTTATGCTTTTCAATATCTGTTTTCCTTTCTTTTTACTTTATTCTTATACCTGAGTTGTACTTCTCAAGTCGGAGGCTGTCCTTTGCGCTCAGGACTATCCCTCCGCTTCTCTGCCGTCTGATAGGTCTTTCCATGCAAACATACCGCAGCTCATCGTAAATATGATCCTCGCCCGACGTGTCCACGTCCTCGACGTCACTCGTGTCATAAACAAGGCACGGAAATGTACGGATAAAATTCCGACATGTAGAAAAGACATACAGCTGCGGTCTCATACTCTCGTCAAGGCAAAGCCTGTTATGTACCTGCTGCTTGCCCGCGATACGGGAATTGTCCGCCTTGTCCCAATACACAAGCTGCTTTTCCATTATCTCCCCGATGCTTTCGCCGCCGTTCTTCTGATATATCGCGGGGTCTGCGACGCCCCTGATACTGCGCCCACATAAATTCTCATCTTCGCTTTCTATGCGCCGTATCTCCCGCGCTATCCTTGACGCGTCCCACCGTACGCCCTCGTTTGGTGTCCCCGTGCAGCCGTAAAGCTCGCGTATTCGGTAGAGCCTGCCCTCGTTGTCCTCGGCGTACCAGCCAACCGAAAAGGGTCTTGAGTATCCCCAGTCAAAGCCGCGGATTATCCTCCAATCAGACGGTATTCTGAAGGGCGGTATGACGTGGGTATTTTTCCTGTCCGCATATCCGTCGGGGTTGTTTCTCCACTCGGTAAAGACCTGCCCCGAAAAGCTGTCCCAGTCACCGTAAAGCAGCGCCGCCCTCTCCTTTTCGGGCAGAGACGCAAGCCGCATAAGATAATCGGGGTTGTTTTTGAGCAGTATCTCGTTGTCAAACACGGTGGACGGAACAAAAATTCTGGATTTTTTCCTTATTATCTCTCTCCCGTCGGGCGTGTTTATCCTGACCTTTTCCCATATAGTCGTCATAGGCGGCGCGGGAGTGATAAATCTCTCCTTCACCCAGCCGTGACCTATGCCCCCGGGATTTGCCTGAGCGCGTATATAACACCTTGTTCCCGGGCCGTTTGAACGGTTTCGCGAGAACAGATAGCTGTACTCGTCCCACGTGAACTGCGTCAGCTCGTCAAAATCAATGAAATCAAAACGCTTTCCCTGGTAATTGTACTTGTCCTTTTCGTGCGCCAGAGAGCCAAAATATATCTTCGCGCCCGACGGAAACACCCATACGTGCTTTGTGTCCTTATACACCGCATCAGGACAAAACGGCAGATATATCTCGTGAGAGCGGTCAACAAGCTCGGAGAGCTGCGGGCAGGTCTTTCGTAGGATCAGCCCTCTGTAATGCGGGACAGACACCTGCCGCAGAGCCTCCGCAAGCGCGCAATCGGATTTTCCTCCGCCCGCCGCGCCGCCGTACAGCGCTTCGTCCTCAAGCCTTCGCATGAATTCCGCCTGGCGCCTTTGAGGACGCCACACGACCTTTTTTTCCCCCGCGCCCTTATTCATCATTCTCCTCCGAGTCAATGCTGTCCGCCTCGGGCATCTCAATAACACCCGCAAATCCGCTCTGTGTATCGCTCTCCTGTCTCTCTGACCAGCGCTCGGGCTGTCGGCTCTTGAGCCAGAACAGACCTGCCCTTATATCCGCGGGAATATAGCTTTCGTCAACCGCCGTCGCAAGCTCCTCATAGTCCCTTATTTTCTTACCCGTCTCGGGATCAAAATCAGAATGCTTGAGCTTTACCGTCTTGTTGACCTTTACCTTATACCCCGTCGCCTTTTTGTAAAGCGCCTCAACCACGGCATAGTCCGAGCCAATGCGTCCGAGAAACAACGCCTCGCTGACCTCGGGATATTTCCTCCTCCACCGTCTGAACACAGACGGCTTGATACCTATGCGCTCTGCTATCTCGTTGTCGTCAAGTCCGTCCTCGGCGTATCTGCGGATATGCTCGAGTCCATAGTCAAGCTTCCACTTCTCGTAGTAATTCAACTTAACTCACAACAGTTCTCAGACGCAGAGCCTTTAGCCTTTTTCAATACTTTATTGTTTTTGGGAGGGGCTGCCTCCTGTGCAAATTTTCTGTCATAATACCTGTCCATGATAAGCTTAAACATACACCCCCTCCACGCGTCGGGATGTCCGCAATAGCCGTAAAGAACATCTCTGCGCGACTGCTTGTCGGGGAAAGTAAAGCGCGCGCATTCGCATACCGCCCCGTCTGCCTGTTTGGTGTTTTTTAAGTATGGACACATTCCTGCATACGCCATTTTAACTGCCTTTCTTTTGATTTATATAATTGTTAAGCAAACTTAACTCTCGTTGCAAAAAAATAAGCACGTGCCAAAATTATCTTCATGCAAGGTGTCAAATCTCCTTAACTGACCAAATTATAGCACACTTGTTCTATTTTGTCAACCCCCACAGTTAAGTTTATTTTACTTTTTTCTTAAAACCTATTGACACAAGCTTAACTCTTTGCTATAATCAAAATGTGAGATCATAACAAGGGAGAGACTATCTATGCAAAGCTTTAGCCACAACCTTAAATCTATAATGAACGAAAAAAACATCAAAGCCGCCGAGCTGTCAAGGCTTACGGGCATATCCAAGGCGCGCATAAGTCAATATACAAACGGAATTTATATTCCAAAGGCTGCCGCGCTCGACGCTATCGCAACCGCGCTGGGTGTCAGCCGTGACGTCCTGCTCGGGAACAAGCCCCAAGGCTTCCTTCCCTACAAGCACATGCCTCTGCTCGGAAGCATCTCCTGCGGTGTGCCCGTGTTTGTAAATCAGGAAAGCGGCGAGAGAATAATCACAGACAGAAATATCGACGCGGATTTTTGCCTTATCGCCCGCGGCGACAGTATGAAGGACGCGCGCATCTGTAACGGCGATATCGTGTTCCTCAAGAGCTGTGAAATGGTAAACAACGGCGAGATCGCCGCCGTAGTCATAAATGATGAGGCCACGCTCAAGCGCGTGTATTACTACCCCGAGCAGAACAAAATAATGCTCATTCCCGAAAACCCCAAATATCAGCCTCTTATATATACAGACGAGGAAATAGACGGAATTCGTATTATCGGCCGCGCCGTCGCGTTCCGCTCGCAACTTGTCTGATCACGGCAGACTGTCCTCCATCACGTCCATAATATGTATCTGCGAAAGTCCGTTTTTATTGCAGCTTTCGCAAAAGCTCTTTGCCCATAAATGATCATAGCTTACGTCGGGGAAATTTTTTACGATTTCCCCGCTTGCTTTTTTGAAAATTATCCCTACCTGCCCCGCAGAGCCTTCATACGTCTCCGCCATCACGGGAAAATTATCCGATATACACATTTTATCCTCCTTTTCTCGACGGCTGAGCGACGTCACATAAGAAAGCAGTTCTTCTCGCACTCGGGGAGTCCCCCGCGGTAAATTACAGTATATCATAGATTTTTGACTGTCAATTATTAAAAAATATGTCTGCACGTCGTATTACGGCTTGATAATTCCACAATCCCCCGCCCCAAAGCCGCAAAAAAAAAGATAACTCCTCAATTCAAAGGCTTTTTTTCCAAAAGCTATATTTTTCTGATAACGACGCGCTTGAATTATTTGTATAAACAATGAATAGTTTTATGCTTCTTTGTTCATAATAGTCTATGCCTTAACCCAATTTTGAAAATATGCGAAAATTTACCGTGGTTATTTTCGCATATTTTCTTTTTATCCATTTTTCAGGCTGAAAAATCTGATTTTGACAAAATTTTCTATGGTAAATATATCCGGAATAAAACAAATTATGCCTTGGAAATACTTAATATAACACGGACTGTTAACCGTTCGGTTTAATTTTTGTAATCAAAGGCAGAAAAATGTATTATAATAAAGTAGAAATTTGCGGAATAAATACATCTTCCCTTCAGGTTCTCCCCGAGGAAGAAAAAAAGGTCCTGCTTGAAAAGACCAAGCAGGGCGACATGAATGCAAGACAGGATATGATATACGGAAACCTGCGCCTGGTTTTGTCGGTGATCCAACGCTTTTCGGGAAAGCGGGATAACCTTGACGACCTTTTCCAGGTGGGCTGTATCGGGCTTGTAAAGGCGGTGGATAACTTCAATACCCAGCTCGACGTGAAATTCTCCACCTATGCCGTCCCGATGATCATAGGCGAAATTCGGCGGTATCTGCGGGATAACAACGCCATTCGGATAAGCCGCTCGATACGGGACCTTGCATACCGCGCGCTGCAGGCAAAGGAGGAGCTTCAGTCGCAGTCCGACCGCGAGCCGTCGGTAGACGAAATATCCAAAAAGCTCGGATGCGAGCGCGAGGCAGTGGTAAGGGCTATGGAGGCAATAGTCGATCCCATATCAATATATGAGCCCATGTATAACGAAAACGGCGACTCGGTGTGTGTCCTCGACAAAATATGCGACACCACCTCGGGCGACGATATATGGCTTGAAAACATTGCGCTAAAGGACGCGCTCAAAAGACTTGACGAGCGCGAGCAGAAGATAATATATCTGCGCTACTACAAAGACAAGACGCAGACCGAGATCGCAAGCTATATCGGCATTTCTCAAGCGCAGGTGTCCCGTATTGAAAAGGCGGCGCTCGAAAAGATACGGAAAAGAATGACGTGATTTTTATTTGTAAAAGCGGCAGGGACTATTCCCTGCCGCTTCTTTAATTCTTTATCCGTCATTTTTGAGATTATCCAAATTAAGCCTTCAACCTATACACGCGATTCTTATTGCTACCTTCGGCAACAATGATTTGCTCATCTACCATTTCGGCAAGAATCTCTTTTGCTCTTGTAGGCTTCAAGCCGATAAGATCGGCAATTTCGGTACTCTTGGCGGAAACATTTTCGGTAAGATAGGAAATAATCGCTTGCTTATGTGCGACGGTTTTTGCCGCCGTTTTTTTATCGCCGCTTTTTATCGCCGCTTTTTTATCGCCGCTTTTTTCAATTAACAGCGATAAAGTGATTCTGTCGGGGTCAAAGCTCTCGCTGATAACGGGCGCAGACCAACCCTGCTTTTTCCAAACGCTGAAGATGTTAGGAATACCGCTGCCTGCGCGCTCACCGACGTCGATAAGGTTAAACATCTTGATAATCGTGCTATTACGCGGGTCGGAAACGCCTCCACTCTTTGCTGCCTCCACGTCGATACGGAAGCCTCCGGGGTTTGAAAGAGTGATAACATCCTTCTTTTTGATGATAACAAGACCTTGTCTGCCGTAATAATCGGCATTTATCAAGCAGTTTGCAAGAGCTTCCCTGAGCGCCTTGTGCACGGGCGTATCGTCAATACGGTCGCCGCCTTCGAGCTTGGACGGGACTTTAATATCCTGCGTGATCTTGTTGTAAACGCGGAAATAGAAATCGTAAATATTTCCGCTCCAATCACCCGACGATGACACGATACGGTCTGTCCAACGTGTGTTGGGATCAAACTGCTCTTGATAATCAAGAAAATATGCAGGAAATTCTTTCACGATCTCGTATTCATATCCGAACATCAAAAGTCCTGCGGCGGTGGGGTGCATCTTGCCGTCGCCTGATCTTCCAACCGCGCCGAGCTTGTAAAGGAACTCAATATCTTCAAGCTCCTCCCAAACGTGTCCGGGGCGATATGTCTTCATACGGATGCGGTAACGCTTCACGCTATCGTAATCGAATACGTCAAGCTCCATATTTTCGAGCACGATCATATCCTGCGTTTTGGTTGCGGCGTCGCGCATCATCGCTTGCACTTCTTCCTTAGTACACTTGTAGTCACCTTCACCATTTCGACGATAACTTCCCGAAAGAGGGTTGCCGTCGATATACACAGGCTTATCGCTACGCTGTGCGCGAGGCACACGGATAGCCACAATGTGCTTACCGTCGATGTTCTCAATGGTTACATCCCTGTCGGAGAGGATATTGGCGCTGACCTTGTTCGCGTTATTGACAATATCCCAAAATTCTTTTATCAGCTTTTCGGGATCGGGTAAATCAACAGGATGCAAGGACTTGTCCGCGTGTTCCTCAACACCGAGCAGAATGATACCGCCGAGCGTATTGGCAAAAGCGGAATATGTTTCCCAAACACTACGGGGCAGACCACCAATCGCCTTTTTCGCTTCAATGCGGTTATTTTCTTTGTATTTTTCTATGTTTGTAAAATCAATCATCGTAAGACCTCCACATTATGCGTTCTCGTCGGGAACGATTTCAACAATATCCCCGATCTCGCAGTTCAGAGCTACACATATCTTTACGAGAACGTCGGTCGTCACAACTGTGCCCTCCTTGCCCATTTTCGTAATGGTAGCAAGGCTGAGTCCCGCGCGCTCAGCGAGCTCTTTTTTCTTCATATTGCGGTCGATGAGAAGTTTGAATAAAGGTTTATAACTTGCAGCCATAAGTCACCTCAAAATAATTCATTATTACAATCTAAATTATACCACATAATCCGCTGAAAATCAACACGCAAATAAAAATATTCGTGCGATAGTAGGATTTTTGCGGTGATATATTTAATTTGTTCCCTTAAATGGCAAATATTGCATATATTTCAAGCTTGTTTGTCTATTCTCTTAGTTTTGCACTACTGATCCCCGCACGTTCGGGAACTACTCTGCGGACAATTTTCTGCGAAGGCGCGCCAGTTTTATTTGCTCACCCATTTGTGTCAATATTTTTTGTGTCTGCGGTAATACCGTAGCTGCTTTCTTGCTCATATCAACACCCCCTTATGTTTATAATTACAAACAAAAATCACAATTTTGTCAATATATAAAGACATAATCTTTGCTTTTTTAATAAATTGATCTAAAATTCATCAAAAAGGTCGTGATATACCTTGACATTTATTTTGCTCTCTTAAGTCCCACCTTCCCTGCCTTGTGGAAGACTTATGTTACACAATGCTTAAAATAGTATAGCCTTTGTTGCCCACCCACACATCGAGTGGTTGTCTATTTCGCATTTCGTGCGCAACCTTCCTAAAGGAATAACAGGGGCGGTGAGCCAAAGCAAGCTCACCGCCCTATATTATTCGTTATTTATACGTGCTCGTAATTGCTTATCCTTTTTCTGCACGATCACGTAAATTGTAATCGTTGCAATTGACAACGCTATTACTTCTCCGACAAGTGCCCATATAAACCAGGGTGCTTGATTCGGGAGCGGCTCACCGGGAAATATCGCGCCGAGTGCTATTATCAAAAACATAAGACCGTAGCCGAGCAGTATCAGCGCAAGAGTAATGTTGGATTTTTTATACTCAGGCGGCAAGCGGTGCTTACCGCCTATGTGGGTTAGTGCTTATTTCTTTTTGAAGATCGCGAGGAAGTCTGCCCACGTTTTCTTCTTGATAACAAACCAATAGAGAGCGAAGCCGCCGATGCCGACCACTGCTACAGAGCCAATCACGATTCCAACGATAGCACCGGGACCAAGCTTGCTATCCTTATCGGGAACATCCACGGGATTATTGGAATCCGTATTATTGTCTCCGGGCTTGCTTCCGGAATCATTTCCGGGCTTGTTTCCGGAATTATTTCCGGGGTCGGACGTTGACATCTGATATTCACAGACATCACACTTGCCGTTGTTATCGCTATCCGCGTGTGCTGCTACGTTTGCCTTGTTACCGCACTCGCACTCGTTCCAATGCTCGTTTGCATCGGACTCCCATGCAGTGCCGTGGTCGTGAGTGTGAGGAGGAGTTACGGGAACATCCGCGCCGCAGACGTCACACTTGCCGTTGTTATCGCTATCCGCGTGTGCTGCTACGTTTGCCTTGTCACTGCACTCGCACTCGTTCCAATGCTCGTTTGCATCGGTTTTCCATTCAGAGCCGTGGCTGTGAGCTGCGGTGTTGCCGTATGCGGTGTTACAGGTTGCACATACTGCCTTTTCGGTGCAAGTTGCAGTACCGCCTGCACAGTTGCCGTTTTCCTTATGCTCTGCGTTCAAGGTGCATACTCTCGTATGCGTTCCATCACCGTTGGAAGCCCAAGCACCGTAAGTGTGAGCGTTTGCATCAATAGCAATCGTTAACTCATTCTCGGTCTTAACTGCCTTATCTGCATCGAACAGCGTATGGCATACGGAGCATTCAAAGTGTGCCTGCATACCTGCCTGCGAACAGGTTGCATCTACCTTTGCGATAAGGTCGCCGTAGCTATGAGCTGCTGCAATCTTGCCGTCACCGTTCTTCCATTCTTCAAACGAAGTAATTTCATTCGTGCAAGTCGCATCGGTATAAATCTTTCCGCAAGAACACTTGTAATAATCCTTCCAACCGTTTACGGTACAGGTTGCGCCTTGACCGTCTTGTTTTGTTCCGTTACCGTGGGTGTGCTGAACAGTTCTATCCCAACCGCAATCGTTACAGATCATATCTGTATTATCGGTGTAGTTATGCGTATGCTCGTCTGCCTTGAGACCGCAAGAGCAAACCTTCCAATGCTTTTCGTTATCCTTAACCCAATCGCCGTAGCTATGTTCGGGCTTTGCAATTATCAAAGCATCTTCGGTTGTAGGCTTCTTATTTTCATCAAAGTAACCCTGACATACAGAACACTTATAATGCGCTTCCATACCTGCTTTCAATTCGGTCTGAGTATGTACAGCAGATTGCTTTTCAATCAAATCACCGTATTTGTGTTCAGCCACGATCTTGCCTGCACCATATTCCCAAGACCAATAATCGATCCTTGTGGTGCAGTTCTCATCTGCAAAGTAGAGACCACAATGAGCGCATACGTAGCAATCCTTCACGCCGTTTACAGTACAAGTAGCTTCCGTTCCTTTTACAAGGGTTGAGCTATGTTGACACTCATATTCGCATTCGATACATTTGCCATTATTATTCCAAATATGCGAAGCACTTGCAACTACAACCGCATTACAGCAATCGTATTTTTGCTCGTGTGTGGTTGCCGTAGTAGTCCATTTTGCTGTTCCGGAATGATTGTTCTTGTCAAACTCACCATATTTCTGATGGCAAATCTCACATTCAGCCTTTTCTGTGCAGGTAGCTGTGCCACCCTTATGATTGCATCCGTATCCGCACTCGGTACAAATACCGTTTGCAAACTCGTGAACTTCGCTTGCAACCGTTACAGCACCGCAACAAGTATATGCTTTGCTATGGTGTGTATCGGTCTGTGTCCACTCGGCAGTACCTGTGTGATTGCTTGTATTGAATTCGCCGTACTTATGATGGCAAACGGTACATTCCTTTCTTTCGGTACAGGTTGCCGTGCCACCGCTATGAGCTGTCTTTTCAACTGTAATCTCATGGCAAACGGTACATTCCTTATAGTGATTTGTGCCGTCACTCAGCCAAGCGGAATCGGTGTGTCCGGTTGCTTGAATTACAGAGCTTTCAATATCATGACAAATCGAGCATTCACGTGTCATCTGTCCTTCACTGTCACAGTATTCGTAAACCGTCCATTCGCCCCAGTCGTGTTCACACGGGATAAGGCTTACACATACATCGCAAAGCTGATTTCCATCTTCATCTACGCAAGGTGCATAGGAGGACGGAATGATGTAAATAACGGGAGGATCTTGTGTTGCACATCTGATACATGTTGACCAGTGATGATAACCGTCACCATAATAACTACCGCTTTCAACGTGTCCTGCTTCAATTATGCAAGAGTCGGGATCGATCTTTGTGTAAGGCTGACCGAAGGGTTTCTTGAACCAGCTTCCGCAGGCTTCACATTCATAGTGGGATGCTACGCCAGCCTTATCAACGCAATCAGCGTCGACCTCGTCAATGAAAATAAGGTTGTCTTTGTGGTGATCGTCAAGGCTTGCATCTCTTTCCTGAGTTGTTTCAAAACCGCAAGTATCACATACCACGGTATCTTCGGTTTCGCCGACGCAAGGATGTGCATACTTGGTGATTGTAAAGGAGTGACCTGTCGTACACATACTCTTAATGGTTACGTTAAAGGTTGCCGTCGTTGCATCGGAAGATACCTTTTCCCAAACAACAGAGATGATATTCTCGGGCGTATACATATCGAAGTAAACCGAGAGATCATTTGCGAAGCTGTATTCCGCGCCTGCCGTAAACTCTACGGTAAGAACGGTTGTAGAATGCTGTGCAATCGTGTAATACTGATCGATGACTGTGCCGTTCTGCTTCGTAACTACTGTAAACAATCCGTCGGCAGCTGCCTCAAAAGGCATATTTACATCACCAACGTCTACAGTTTCCTTTTCTTTAGGAATTACGTCAAGCACGTCGATCACAGTAAGCTGCGAGAATACGGGATAGAGGGTTACTGTTACCTTTTCCTCGTAAATTGCACCGCAGGCGTAATCGGGGGTTGTCGCATTTTCGGTTTTTGCCCAACCGATGATTCTGTAACCGGGTTTTGTGAAGCCATAGCTTTCAAGTGATGTTGCACCTGCCAAGCTTACGTTTACACCCTTGTACTCTGTTACTCCACCGAAGGTGTTGTTGCCGTACTTATACGTAATCGTAAACGGAACGACCTCAAATACGGGATAGATTACCGTATTCTTCGCAAGTGTAATGGTTTCTCCAAGCGAATAGGTGTTAATAGTATCTGTCCATCCGGTTTGTCTATAGCCAGCCTTGCTGAAGTATCCTGTCGGCAGAAGCGTGATCTGATTATCGGAATTGAACGCATATTTTACTTGTTCACTACCTGTCACTCCCTTGCCGGGACGATAGGTAACGTAGTGTGTTCCATGGGACAAGCCAACCTCGACCGTTACGTTACCGAAAGGCATCACAAAGCTGTTATCGGTTACAGTGATCTCATTGCTTCCTTGCATTACCTTGATATAGGTGATCGAGGTGTTTGCATTCGGAACAGCAGAGATCGTTACTGTCTGTCCGGGCTTTGCCTGTGCGGTTGCAACGCCGTTTACCTTGTAGGAAACGTCTGCGTTGATATAACCGCCCATGCCAACTTTATTGGTTGTAATCGTGTATGTAGGAAGTTCACTTGCAACATTGACCGTGAACACTTTGTTGGTAGAGTAGTCATATTGTCCGTCACCGTCAATATCGATCTCAACGATCTGTGCTACTTTGTAAACGCCAGCCGCCCCAAGCGTGATGCTCTTATTAAAGTGCGTTCCTGAAGTCCAAGTATGCGCCACAGTCGTGGTAACAGAGTTAATATTTCTATATGTGATAGAAACCTTATACTTAGGATTATTTGCCTCGAGCGTATCCGAGAAGGTAACGTCAAAGTCAAATATGATAGGGATATCTTTGTATGCTGTTATATTCGTTTTTGTCTGCGTGTTATTCGTGATAGTTATATCGTTTGTCGCAATGGGAACGTACTTAATCGTTACGCTTGTTGCCTTTACACCGTTTCCATCAACAATGGTAGAGCCGATATTGCTTCCGTTTACAGGAACTTCAATATTGCAAAACGTATCAAGGAATATCACTCCGTTTTCGGCATTAACAGCACCGTTTGCTCCGTCAATTACGGCGTTTTTCTTAATATAAATATTTCCAGTTTTGGCGCAAACACCGTAATAATTTGCATCAATCGAAACATCGCCATACAAGGAAATACTGCCTTCTTCACTATATATTCCGTACTCGCCTGTAATAGTTGCTTTGGTACTCTTTATGGTTACACCGTCATTTGCATTGACAGCAGTTAGCAGACCATAGCGTACTGCTCCTTTGCACTCTACCGAAACAGAGCTACCTTCAATATTAATGCTTCCCTCGGTAGCATGGATACCAATATTGTTGTTGACAACAACAGAAATATTGCCGTTGAGCTTAATATCTCCGGCAGAGGAACGGATACCGCAATCGCCTTTTACGTCTAATTTACTTCCCGTAAAGTTGATATCTTCTTTCGCATAGATCACGAAATAGTCTTTTTCTGTATCACTGCCCTGTGCAGTGATCGAGCCGTTCATCGTAATGCTTCCGCTCTCCGCTACGATTGCAAGCCTTACAGCGCCGATAGCAATATTGCCGGTCAGAGAAATATCACCCTCTATGCTGGAAATACCATAATTACTTGCAAGGGTTGCATCGTTACTCTTGAGCGTAACATCATTTTTAGCGCCGATCGCATCAGCCCATCCACCAACTCCTTCGCCTGCACACAAGATGGAGACCGTGTCACCGTCAATAGAAACACTGCCACTCGGAGCGTTTACACCGACGTCGGTTTTAACGGAAACAGACAGGTTGCCGTTTATAGTAATATTACCGTCAGCGGCGCGGATACCAGCACCGCCTTTAGCATCCAGCTTTATTCCTTCAAGAGAAATATCACCTGTTGTATAGATTGCAAAATAATCATCGCCACCTTTAACGGTCAGATTTACTGCACCTTGAGAAGGCTTAACGCTTTTCAACGTTTTTACTTCAATCGCACAACCATTCGGATTGTCGATTGTCAGCGTATGCTCACCGTCGCTTTGAATTTCAAGAGCATAATCACCCTTGATGGATTTGAGCGATACATCTGCATTGACATATAGCGTGGTATCGCCAATCAATACGATATCATCACCGTCAACGAGATTGCTCGCATACACTACTTCCGATACATTTGTCGCCGATGCCGTCACAGGCATAACAGTGAATACCGTAATCATCAGCGCAAGCATGAACACGGCTGACAGTATTCCCTTGAGGAATCCAATTCTTTTTATTTTCATACCATTTCCTCCTGTACTACACGGATACTGCCGCCGCAGTATTTCCTGTGCTTAATTTGAGTTTTATTCGTTCAAGGATTTCAACGAATGGGAGCTTTCCACAGACAGTTTTTCTGTAAACCTCGTCGGAATTTACCATTACCTGTCCGGGCAAGGTCAGCACCTCGTCACCACCTGTGGCAAAATCTATATTAAAAAACCACAAGCCGTCCTTTCTGTCGCTACCTCCCGACGGGCAGAAGAACACAATTCTTCTGTCGGAAAGCTTTAATTCAAGCGTACTTCCTTCCTCACAATCGCCAAGAATTTTGTCGCTATAAAACGGCATTGCACTGTCAAAATAGACCGTGTAGATCTCCTTCGGTGCGTTGATGAACAGGTAATCGGTCGTTTCATCCTTGTCAATGATCTGCTGATATCCCCTCGGAATAGGAACTTCAAACTCGCCAAACTTGACTCGCTTTCTCACCATTCACATCACCTCCTATGCAAATCTTTGTCGCCGTGTAAACGAGTCTTTACTTTTTGACAGCATAATTATATCATAATATTCTTAGCGTTTATATAGTTTATAAGGGTGTATTAGGGGTGTATCAAGGGTGTTTTTAGGGTGTATTGACTCAAAAACAGCTAAAATCGCGCAAAAAAAGACGACAGCGGAGTGCTGTCGTCTTATATTGTATTATACTTTTATCAGCGCAATGATTTCTTCTCGACTCGTGACCTTGAGTATCTTGAACAGCGAGGTCGTGTGCATCTTCACCGTGTTTTCGGAAAGGTGCAGATCAGCTGCCATCTCCTTACGGCTCTTGCCTGCGAGTATTCCTTCAAGTATGTCCATCTGCCTTGCGGTGAGCATTGTTCCTTCGGGAAGACCCGCGACAATCTGCTTGATCTTCTCGGCGCGTTCTCTTGAGTCCATGAAAATGACCGCAACCTTTTCCTCATGAGCAACCGGCTTGGGGACATCATTCACATGGATATAGTCTTGCATCATCCAATACACGAAGAAGAAAACAAACACACTCATAAGATAAGATGCTGAGAGGAATTCAAAATTCCACTCTACAATCTTCTCAACGATCCATCCTCCAACGTTGCCGATCACTACGGCGAACATCATACCTACGAGCTTATACGACTTGCTTTTGTTTTTCTTCAGTGATACGCAAATCACAACGAGCATAGCCACAAAATATGAGAGAACGTATATCAGATTAACAGGGTGAAGCACACCGTACTCTTTGATAAGCTTGGCCGCTCCGTCGGCATATGTAAGCTCCACGTTCTTGTAGTACCAATCAAGGTGTCCTGTTGTCAGCACCAATGCGAACATCAGCAGCGCAACACCTACAAGTACATATTTCACCCATTTTTTATAGTTAAATCCCGACAACCTCGATATGATCATAAACATACACAAAGGCACGAACACCTGACCGAAGTATGCAAGCTTATTTGCAAACAGGGCGAATTCAACCGTCTTTGAGATCGATAGGAGCAGGTATCCGAGGTTTACCACGCAAACAGAGAGGTAAAGGACGAAGAGCCAATGCTCGTCTTGCTTCTTACGCACGAGCAAATAATATCCGACCGGCAATAACAGCGACAGCGCAAATATTATGCTATATAGAGTGACTATCATAATTCTACCTCCTTGTTGATTTATTTCTCAATACGAATTTGATTATGTTATTATACCATAGATTTGTGAATAAATCAAGGCATTTTGACTAATTTGTATGGATTCGTTTTCGTTAAGTGTCCTCGGCTTGCCTTCTTCTCTGTCCGCCAAAATTCTATCGCGGCGCTTGAAAAGATACGGAAAAGAATGACGTATTTTTTATTTGTAAAAACGGCAGGGACTATTCCCTGCCGTTTCTTTATTCTCCCCACTTCCCCACCCCAAAGATCCTTGAAATTACGAATCTCTTGACAAGACCTTTGTTTACGAGTATAATGATATTGGAAATATTTGGTTGCATCTGGATTGGATGTAAATGTACTTGTCGAGCTGAACACATGGCTAAATGCGGTTACTTCCGGAATATATGGCACCGTGTTTGGCGCAATTGGAGGATTAGTTACTGGGCCTATATCAAATCCAAGCTTGGCCGGACTAACCGGAGCTGCGCTGCAAAAGGCAATCACAAAATATTGGGGAGGTTTTGTGCGCGGAATTCCCATGGGTATAGTATGCGATTCTATGTTAGAATTCACGAGATGGTACAGTGAATTGTATGTCAAGTATTATGTTGAACAATTCAAAAAAATCCCCGCCTAAAAATATATATTTAATGATAGGAGATACATATGAGAAGTAAGCGTTTCTTCGATTGGAAGCTTCCTGCATGGTTGATACTCGCCTTAATTATAGTTCTGTGTATGGTAGCAATGTATGTTCTAGCGGTCACAGATGCTATTATCCCAATGATATTGAGGCAAATGCCCATATACGAAGGGTTGTTTTACGTAGTTATAATTCTTGCGACATCGATAGGGGGAATATGGATGTTGCGAGTACTTGGAGTGCAAATGGCCTCAATGCTGGTGGTTTCAAAGGATAAAATAGTATGGAAAAATCCTGGGGCAAGAAGCGTTAAATTGCGAATTGATGAGTGTAAATATGTTGGAATGAGTGATTGCATAGAGCTCCCGCGTGCTTCTCGTGCACCTCCGGTCAGCATTTTTTTGCGCAGAGGAGACGAATTATCTCTGATTTACATATCCGATCATCCCATGCCCATAGAATATTACCACAAATTAAGCGCGGATAAGTGCAAGGATGGATTTATTTGTTTCGTGTATTCCGATAAGCTCTGTAAGGCTCTTATCGAGGTTTTGCCCGAAGAAAAGACAGCCGTTTTGAAGGCTTTTTATGAGAGAATGCAAGAGGCTGACATTCGCTTGGCAAAGGAAAAGGAAAAATACAAGAAAAAGAAATTGCGTGAAAAGGAAAAAGAAAAGAAACTCAAGGAAAAGAAATTGCGTGAAAAGGAAAAAGAAAAGAAACGCAAGGAAAAATATGGCATTAAAATAAAACACACTAATATGGAAAATTCTATGATCGTATTTGAAGGTCCAATGTCCGGGGAATGTAGGAAATATTTATTGCGAAGAAATGCAAAAATCAGCTTCATTGGAGGGCTAATAACATCTATTATATTTATAATTCCAACAGTTATTTTAGCATTAAAGGTAGATTTGATTTTGTTATTTTTCCTTTTTGTTCTTATTCCGTTCCCTTTTCTTGTAGCTCTCCGGCCAAGAGAAATATATTATCCGATTATTTTCCCCTCTAAAATAACTATAGATACACAAACAAGGGAAATGACAATACAAAGCAGTCAGTTTTGTGCTGAGTCTTCTATAGATGAGGTCGTAAAGGTTATGGACAAGGGTGAGTGGTATTTGATTTGTGTTGAAAGCAACGATAGGCAGTTTGTTTGTCAAAAAGATTTACTGACCAACGGCACTTTAGATGAATTTGAAGAAATTTTCAGGGATAAAATTATTAAATAATTTTTCAGACCGCTTCGGCGGTCTGTTTTTTTGTCGCCAGTCTATCCTTGATATAATATAATCCTTGACAAGACCTTTGTTTACGAGTATA
>JAZQKI010000043.1:0-26357 GCA_045542075.1 Eubacteriales bacterium | reverse complement strand
CATGGCTACGATCCGACTTATAGTGGGTCGAGGAATGGTTAAGACGAAGGGTACAGCCGCACGTATATTCAAGTCGCTTTCGGACGCGGATATAAACATCCGAATGATAGACCAGGGCTCCTGCGAGCTTAATATCATCGTCGGCATCGACGAGCACGACTTTGAAAAGGCTATAAACGCCATTTACGACGAGTTTGTGAAGGATTAAATAACATAAAAAAGCGTGTCTATGACACGCTTTTTGTTTTATATGGTCTCAACGCCCCCAAACTACGTCGCAAGGGTGTTTGCCGCGGTAGTCGGTATTCCAATGCTCATTTATCTTGATCTGTGATATAATAGCTTTTCAGAGAATATTCGTCGGGAAGGACAGACATGCCGCACCATGGGTGTTCAAATACAACCGTCAAAACTTTGCCGTCGGATAGTGTCCACTCATAAACAATACCTTCGCCTTCTATTCTCGTCCCCTCAGTTCCCATAAATTCAACAACCTGTGCATACCACATGTCCTCATATAGAGCCTCTTTTACCTCCTCCTCGGTTTTAGGCTTTGCACTGCAGCAAACCAATGTAAATAAAAGGCAGAATATAACGCTCACAAATACTATCTTATTGATTCTGATCATCGTAAAAATCCTCCTTTTGTTTTTTGCAATTTCATTATAACATTTTATGGGGCTTATGTCAAGTTGTGCCCTTCTATATATAGAGTCGATAAAAATTGTAATTGGTTACACCGTATCCTGAAATCGTTTGAAATTAAATATAAAGGGTGTCGCCGTACTAACGGTGACACCCTTTTCGGTAAAATATTTTTTATAAGTTTTGAGGATCTGATTTTAGCTGTTTTCCTCCGACGTATTGTCGGGGGAATTATTTTTATTATCTGTATTTTTCGCCGCGTTGCACGAATCGCTCATCGCGCAGGACGAGCAACCGCAACCGCAGCCCTTTCCCTTTTTCTTATCCTTGACTATGGATATTATTGCGAGCGCAACGGCACCCGCAAGCAGGGCGCAGATAATTATCGTAGGTATTATTTCAGGCCACATCAGCTTTTACCTCCTGCCCTGCGGGGCTTTCTGAAAAGCATATATCCCGCAAATATAATCAGTACAGCCGACACGCACGCGCCGATTATATTCCACGTCAATATCGGTGCACCGGAATAAAGAGCAGTAAAGAACGTACCAAGCTGGAATACGCACAGTGACACAATATACGCAAATACACACTGATAGCCTATTGCGAACAGAGTCCATTTTGCAGAGTTCATCTCGCGTCTTATCGCACCCATAGCCGCAAAGCAAGGCGCGCAAAGGAGATTGAATATAAGGAACGAGAACGCCGCAAGTCTGCCCATGCCGTCAAAGTCAAGCACGCCAAATACAGCAACTACCTCCTCCTTGGCAACAAGACCCATAAACGTAGCCACAGTCGCCTTGATGTTTCCAAATCCAAGAGGCGCAAACAACCATTTGAGTGCGTTTCCTATTATTCCGAGCAAGGAATCTGCAAGCTCCATATCAACCGAGAAGATAAATCTTCCGTCCACAACTCCGAAATGCGAGCCTGCCCAGATTATTATTGCAGAGAGCAGAATGACAGTTCCCGCCTTCTTAACAAACGAGCTGGATCTCTCCCAAACACTATGCCAGATATTCTTCACAGTGGGCATGTGATACTCGGGAAGCTCCATAACGAAAGGCGCAACCTCTCCCTCAAAGAGCTTTGTTTTCTTAAGAATGATACCCGAAACTATTACCGCCGCGATGCCTATAAAGTACGCCACGGGAGCAACCCACCAAGCGCCGTCAAACAACGCGCCCGCAATCAGAGCGATAATAGGAAGCTTTGCTCCGCAAGGAATAAACGTGGTGGTTATTATAGTCATACGTCTGTCGCGCTCGTTCTCAATGGTACGGCTCGCCATAATACCCGGCACTCCGCAGCCTGTACCAACCAGCATGGGAATAAAGGATTTACCCGAAAGACCGAACTTCCTGAAAACTCTGTCAAGCACAAACGCTATTCTTGCCATATATCCGCACGCCTCAAGGAATGCAAGTATGATAAACAGCACCACCATCTGCGGCAAGAAGCCAAGCACAGCTCCGACACCGCCGATAATTCCGTCAACAAGCAGGCTGCTCAGCCACTCGGGAGCATTTGCCGACTCAAGTCCGCGCTCCGCAAGCACGCCAAGGCCCGGTATCCACGCTCGATAGTCCTCGGGCACAGGCGCGCCGTCTATGTACGCGTCCATCTTCTCGCTTATCGAAAAGCCCTCGCTGTCAAGTGCCTCGCCGTATATGCCGTATGCCTCCTCAAGCGCCGCGTAATCCTTATTTATTATCGCATCGTATATCTCGTCAGCGCCCGTAACGTTTTCGTACACCGCGCCGTTGACAGTACCAATAAGCGCGCTGTCACTCCATATATTCTCGGCGTATTCATCCACCGCCTGCTCGTACTGTCCTCTGCCAATGCCAAGGAAGTACCAGCCGTCTCCGAAAAGTCCGTCGTTTGCCCAATCGGTCGCCCACGTTCCGACGGTGGATACGGATATGTAGTAAACAAGGAACATAACCACCGCAAAAATAGGAAGCGCCAGAAATCTGTTTGTTACCACCTTGTCTATCTTTTCGGTAGTCGTGAGCTTGCCCGCGCTCTTTTTGGTATAACAATGCTTGAGCACGCTCTCTATATATACGTATCTTTCGTTTGCGATAATGCTCTCGGAGTCGTCGTCAAGCTCTGCCTCTGCCGACTGAATGTCCTTCTCAATATGAGCCAGAGTCTCCTCGCTTATCTCCAGTTCCTCAAGCACTCTCGAGTCTCGCTCAAAAATCTTTACGGCGTACCATCTCTGCCTGTCAGCCGCCATTTCGTGAATGACCGCCTCCTCGATGTGCGCCAATGCGTGCTCAACCGTACCCGAGAAATTATGTACAGGACGCATTTTCAAATTCTGAGCCGCATCAATAGCAAGGTCCACAGCCTCAAAAATGTTGTCCTCCTTGAGCGCAGATATCTCGATTATGGGGCACCCTATCCTCTTTGAAAGCTCCCCTATATCTATACTGTCTCCTCTTTTACGCACAACGTCCATCATATTGATAGCAACCACAACGGGTATGCCGAGCTCTGTAAGCTGTGTAGTGAGGTACAGGTTTCTCTCAATGTTCGTTCCGTCAACCAGGTTTATTATAGCGTCCGGTCTTTCTCCCACGAGATAATTTCTCGCAACTACCTCCTCAAGGGTATAGGGCGAGAGCGAGTATATTCCGGGCAGGTCGGTGATAATAACACCGTCTCTGTCCTTGAGCCTTCCCTCTTTTTTCTCAACCGTGACTCCGGGCCAGTTTCCAACGAATTGGCTGGAGCCTGTCAAGGCGTTAAAAAGCGTTGTTTTGCCACAGTTTGGATTACCTGCAAGCGCAATTCTTATATCCATTTTTTCCCTCCGTACTGCTGTTTTATCGGATAATTAAAATTCAATTAGTCATAACTAACTATGAATCCTAAAAAATAACCGTTTTGAACGGCTATTCTTATTCTACCTCTATGGTCTCCGCGTCGGACTTTCGCAGAGAAAGCTCGTATCCGCGCACGGTAAGTTCAAGTGGATCTCCGAGAGGCGCAACCTTGCGCACCTTTATCTCAATTCCCTTGGTAATTCCCATGTCCATAATTCTTCTCTTGATCGCGCCTTCGCCATGAAGCTTTACGACTCTTGCGCTTTCGCCTATCCTTACGTCTCTTAATGTTTTCATAAATGCCTCCGTGTTTGCTTTGGCTTATTTGTTTGAGTTAGTCTCAACTAACCATTTGACATTATATACTAAGATTTTCCGTTTGTCAATACTTTTGAATAAATTTTTTTGATAAATTTTTAGGATCGTGAACCTATCTGTTGATATATAACTGTATTCGAGTCAAGAAATTTATTAAAATCACTTGCCTTTTGCTTTAGTTTGTTATATAATAGGAGTATCTATTTCATTGGGAGGAGTTCGCATGAACAAGGTATATATTCCCGAGGGCTACACCCCCCTGCTTGACGAATATGACACGCAAAGAGCCATAGCCTACATAAAAGAAACCTTTCAGGACGAGTTTGCGTCCGCATTAAATCTTAAAAGAGTATCCGCTCCGCTGTTCGTCACCGAGGCGTCGGGCCTTAACGACAACCTCAACGGCTACGAGCGCCCCGTCTCATTTAGCGTACCCGCTATAAATAACGCGGAGGCTCAGGTCGTCCACTCGCTCGCAAAGTGGAAACGTCTCGCGCTCAAGAGATACCATTTTACAGTTGGCAGAGGACTTTACACGGATATGAACGCTATCCGTCGCGACGAGGAGCTTGACAACATACACTCAATATACGTTGACCAGTGGGACTGGGAAAAGGTCATCACGCGCGAAAACAGAAATCTTGATTACTTAAAGCTTATAGTTTCGGCTATAGTCAAGGCTATCTGTGACACGAATGACCGATTGCATGTGCATTTCCCCCAGCTCCGCACAGACCTGTGCCGTGAAGTCTCCTTTGTGACCACGCAACAGCTTGAGGATATGTACCCCACCCTCACCGCCAAGGAGCGCGAGGACGCGTACCTCAAGGAGCATAAGACCGCGTTTATTATGCAGATAGGCAAGACGCTGAGATCAGGCAATCGCCACGACGGACGCGCGCCCGACTATGACGATTGGGAGCTTAACGGAGATATAATGTTCTACAACGAGCTGCTCGGCCACGCGTTTGAGATCTCCTCAATGGGAATCCGAGTTGACGAGGAGTCGCTTGACAGACAGCTCACAATTTCTCACTGTGACGACCGCAGAAGCCTTCCCTTCCACAAGATGCTGCTGAACGGAGAGCTTCCCCTCACCATCGGCGGAGGTATCGGTCAGTCCAGACTCTGTATGCTTATGATGGGCTGCGCTCACATAGGCGAGGTGCAGTCAAGCATCTGGGACGACAAGACTGTCGAGGCTTGTCAGAAGGCAGGAATAAGATTACTGTAAAAAGCTAAAGGAGAGAGGATATCCTCTCTCCTTTTATTATTAAAGCGAGCTGCCTAATATCAAGGCAAAAATCCCAAAATAAAGGGAAATATAAATTGTCAGATAAGCAGCCAATACAATGGTAGCTACAAGCGAGACAATATATCCGACCTTGCCGAGTATTTTGCCCACAGTCACCTTCGCACTCTTTTTGCAATTACAAAACTCATATTCTGCCGCAAGTCTCTTTGCCTTGGCTGAAAAAGGTATTCCTAAAAAGCAGATATTTTCAGCAAACGCAGCGCCGAGAATTCCCCATTTAAGAACCTCGTTTGCCATTTGGTTTTGTTCCTCCAACGTCAAGCAGCAAGTCGACTGTTCGGGGATTTCCGTTTCAACATTTGTTTTATCGCAGTCCTCCGCCGTTGCCTGATAACCCTGCTGTTCTCCACAATGCATGCAAAAGATAGAATCGTCGGGTATCTGCGCACCGCATTTTCTACAAAACATAACTGCCTCCTTTAATTATCGAAATTTTCCGCAATAAATTTCTTTATCGCGTTGTCATAAAGCTCCGTGTCCGTGGGGCGAAGCATAGAATGAGCCCCGCGCTCGTGCCATGAAATAGTCTTGTTCTTTGACGGGCACTTGTCAAAAAGCTTTTGCGCGTTTTCGGGTGTAGAATACTTGTCCTCTTTACTTTGTATCATCAAAATTGGCTTGTCAAGCTTATGTATAAAGTTTATAGGACCGATATCCATGGTATGTCCCGTATAATGCTTCATCCAGAGATTTATCATAGGATACACGGGATTTACAGGCTTGTTGCGCTCAATGAGGTGATTTTTCATAGACTCCCCGAAGTTTGCGAACATTCCCTCGGTAACTATTCCCTTTACGTTATCGGGGCAATCATCCGAGGTGATAGCGTACATTCCGCCCGCTGCGCCAATACAAATTCCGTGGAATATGACCGTGTTCATATTACACTCGTCGCGCAGGAACTTCACCCATGCGATATCATCCTTGCTTTCTTCAAAGCCTAAGGTATTGAATTTACCGTCGCTTTCACCGTGCGCGCGGGGGTCGACCACAAGAACGTTAAATCCCACCTCGCTATACGGTATAGCGAAATAGTAGCCGTAGCGCAGGCTCTCGGTTCTTCCCGACAGTATCATTACACATCTGTTGCATCCGAAATCGTAATATTCGCCGTAAAGATTGAGTCCGTTGTTCTGAATATGCACGGGACGCATATACTCCTTGTTTTTTTTGCTCCATGCGATCCCCTCGGCATACATTTCCTTTTGCGAGGGCTCTATAGCCTCCTCAAGCCTTCCCCATTTTTCCTTTTTGGTTCGGCACAGGGTAGCACGATAAACGCAATATGACGCCACAAGCGGCATGATCAGCAGAAAGAACACCGCCACAAGCACAGCTCCAAGCACGCTGACAGCTATGATCTGCGGCACCGTCCACGCGGCAACACTGTAGTAATAAATATTTGATAACATTATTATTTGTTTCCTTTCGAGCAGAGGCTATCAAGCTGAGCCTTAAGTCCTATAACTCTTTGGCGTATTTTTTCATTAGCCTCAAGTATCTCCTCCTTGGAGGAATGCTTGTCTATGCCGTATTCCGACAGATATATTGCCTTACCTACGAGCAGATGCGCCTGTCTGAAAAAACCGTAATTTCCATCAGTGACTATCGGGATTATAACCGAATCCGCACGCAGAGCTATCAATATATAAGAGGGCATAAATTCGTGTATCTCACCGTCGGGAGTGTTGTGTCCCTCGGGAAATATCTCGACAAGCTTGCCCTTTTTTATCAGAGCTATACCCTCGTCCATAAATCTGAGGCTTTTTGATACTCTGTCCGTCTGTATACCGCCAAAAAACTTCATTCCAAACGTAATAAGCTTATTTCTGAAGGAATACTCGCTCGCAATTATATAAAGCTTTCTCGGGAGCATAAAGAACATAGCCATCATATAGTCGAACACGTTGTAGTGGTTGCAGATAACCATTGCTCCCTGCTTTTTGTGGCGCTTAAAATCCGCCTTATCCTCGTAATAGGTCTTTCTCTTAAAGAATATCCAGTACAGCGGATAAGCGGTGATTATGCCGTACCACCTTAAAATATCATAAATCATTTGTCAAGCTTTCCTTTTATTAAGTTTGCAAGCTCGTTGAGAGTATAAGAGAAGTTCTCGGTCTCAAATTCAAGCGTTATTCCAAACGCCTCCTCGATCTGAACTACTATCTCGTAGTAATCAAGGCTTGAGCCGCCGAAATCGTTGAGCAGATGTCCGTCATCAGTAATTTCCTCTGCGGGCATATTGAGATTTTGGGCAATTATCTCTCTGACCTTGCTCTTTATCTCGTCAACCGAAACACCGTCGGACACCTCAGCATCTGCCACACACTCAAGTGCGGGCGCACCCTCTGACGCGGGAATGGCAGCCGCTTCCTTACCCATATGAGAAATATTCTTTTTGAAGAAGAAGGACATACCAAACGCAGCCATACACGAAGCCATAACTATAAGGGGCAATGCGTATATCATCTGCTTCTCCTTGAGGAACACAAGCACAACTCCCGTAGCGATACCCGCGGAAACGCCCTCAAAAAGGCCCTGAACCGCAAAGTACATGGGCGCAACGCTTACTCCCTTTTCTTCCTTTTCCTTTGCCGCAAGGTGAGAGGGCACAGTGTACGTGACCGAGAAGAACGCGCCTATCGCAAAGGATACCACAATTCCTCCGCATATTGCTATCAGGGTGAGAATGGTAGGAGAAATAAGAGTATATATCTGCGTGCAGATAAACATGATCAACATGCCTATTGAGAACACGCTCAAAATATACTTGTACGCAAATCCAAGACCGCGCTTTTTGACTATCTTGTTATAAAGGATCAGGGTAAACGGTACGGGAACAAAGGACGATGCCATAACCACCGTCATATTGAGTCCCGTGGATGAGAACAGCTCGTTTATTCCGCCAAGGAATAGCTGAAGTCCAAGGTTCATTACTGCCGCCGTGCACATCCAATAGATAAAATCCTTGTTCTTCAAGGAATACTTGATTGCCTTGCCAAGGGAGACCGCATCGCTCTTCTGAACCTCAACGCCCTCAATTCCCTCTTTGGTTGACTTCTCCTTAAGCAAAAACATAGGGATAAGCATAAGGAAAGCAAGCGGCAGGAATATAAGCGCAACGTAGCGGATATTGATGCCCATGCCGACAAATACGGGAAGAAGCGCGTAGCCAAGTATGAAGTAGACCACGTCACAGATGGACTTCGCGTTGGACAAAAATACTACGTCCTGCTCAGTCTCGCACACCTCGGAGAAGGTTGCGTAGAACGTAAGCATCGTAAGCGTATAGAAGCAGTAGAATATACCGAGAAGCAAGCCGAACCATATTGTGTTTCCAACGCTCTCACCGGGAGTGATGGGCAAAAGGAACAGCAAATACGCTATTATCATAGGGATAAAGCCTATGAGTATAGAAGGACGGCGACGTCCCCAACGTGTTTTGAGGTTATCCGTAAAGGAAGCAAGCGGAATATCGATAATTCCGTCAATGATCTTCATGACCAATACGAGAGTTCCCCACAATGCGCCTATAACGAGGTCCTTGTCAATATACGTCCAGACTCCTACGTCCTCCTGCGCAAATCCGCCAACAAGCAGCGCGCTGCACAAATAGGAGCCCACTATAAGGTTGAGCATGTTTACACCCATGCCCGAGCAGCCGTATAAGAACAGCTTTTTCTTTCCTCTGATCTTTTCCATGGTCTTTCCCCTTTATTGTTAATTATTCAAAAGATAACGTAAGATCGTGTATTCTGTCCTCAGTGGGAACTATATATATCTCAATGCAGAGTCCGAGAGAATTTACAGCCTCAACAAATCCGTCGAGCTGCTGCTTTGAGACGTTTTTCCCGCAGAATACCGTCAGCACACCGCAATCGCGCTGACTTGTCACTTCACGGACGGTCTGGACAGCAACACTCTCAAGTCCGTTTCCCGTGACGAGTATATCCTCGCCCGCAAGAGCGAAAAACTCATTTTTAACTATGGATCTGTTTCCGTAGGTCACGTTTTTGGATGCCTTTACGACCGAAACCACGTAAATGTTTCTTATCGTCTCATTTACACTTTCCACGACCTCTCTGGTGTCCTCGGAGTCAAAATCTACTATAGCAAGGGACGCATAGCACTCCGCAACCGAGCGGCAATTAAGCACCGTCACCTTTGCATCCTTATACAAGCTCGCCGCCTGCATTGCGCTGAGTATCGAGTTCGACGTGTTGGGAAATACAAGTATTTCCTTTGCTCCCGTGTGCTTGAATGCCTGAATGAACTCGCTGGACGAGGGGCTTTCAGCACTGAGAATACAGCAATCGACTCCCATCTCCACGAACATTCCCTGCACTATCGGGTCGGGCGCTGCCGCCACACACGCAAATTTACAGTTTTCGTTCATTTCACCGCAAAGATATTTCTTTGTTCTCTGCGTATGCTGAACGGACATGTTCTCGATCTTCAAGGTCAAAAACTCACCGAAGCCATGGCAGTACGCAAGCACCTGCTCGGGGGTTTTTGTATGTATATGCACCTTTACCTTGTCATTGTCAAACGAGGTCACTATCGAGTCGCCAAGCCCTCCAAGACGTGAAACAAACTCGGTGTAGTCGAAATCATCCTTGCCGTCAGTCAGCTGTATAAGCACCTCGGTGCAATATCCAAGCTCAAACCGGCTTTGTCTGTTAAAGGCGGTATAATCTATGCTCTGCACTCCTTCAACCGTCTCGGGCGACGAGAAATCCATCTGCTCGCCGTCAAGATATTTCTTCACGCCCTCAAAGAAATACACAAGTCCCGCTCCGCCGCTGTCAACGACGCCCGCCTTTTCAAGCACAGGCAAGAGATTGGGTGTATTGTCAAGGGATATTTTAGCGGTCCTCAAAAGAGTATCTACTGCTTGATTTATATTTTCAATGACATCAAGACTGCTTCTCACCTTCTCCGAGGACTCACGCATTACCGTAAGTATCGTTCCCTCAACAGGCTTTGAGACCGCCTTGTGCGCATATTCAACACCCATATCAAGAGCCTTGGAGAGCAGCTTTATATCCGCCTCCGCGTGCTCCTTAAAGCACTTTGAGATACCGTTGAAAAACTGCGAAACTATTACTCCCGAATTTCCGCGCGCACCAAATACAACGCCGTTTGCAAAGCCCTGCGCCGCCTCGGACAGAGTCTCCGCGCCCTCGGGAATAGAGGCATAGCCGTTTTTCATGGTCATGACCATATTCGTACCCGTATCTCCGTCGGGGACGGGGAAAACGTTGAGGTCGTTGACCTTTCCCATGTGTTTTTCAAGATTTTTTATGCCGTAATCAAGCATGCTTTTGTAGCTTGACGCGGTAATTGTCTTTATCATATATCAGTCCGATCCTTCTGTTGACTTGAAAATTATTTGACGCTCTCCATAGCCGCCGTCATATTTGCCTTCTCAACCTCGCCGTCAGCAGAGACAGGCTCACCCAAAAAGTACGCGCCTATCATGCCGGGGCCTACGTTAGTTCCGCAACCGCTGAAAACGTCGCTGACAAATACCTTTTTGGGCTTTATCTGCTCCTCTATCATTGCCTTGAACATATTGGCGTATGCCTCTCTGTCACTGTGTGAAATGATTATGTACTGATTCTCGGGCTCTGTCGCCGTGAGCTTGATATATTCAACCGCAACCTCAAGCGCTTTTTTAACTCCCTTGACCTTGCCAAGCACCGAAACGTAACCGTCAGCATTGCAGTCACCCATGGGCTTTACACCCGCAAACGTACCCATGATAGCCTTGCCCGTGGATATTCTGCCGCGGCGCGCGATAAACATAAGGTCGTCAATGGGACCCATCTGATGCACTCTGCTCTTGTTGGCTTCAAGCCATTCTACGACCTCGTCCATTGAGCTTCCGTTGTTCTGAAGCTCCTGCGCGTAGCAAAGAAGGAGTCCGAATGCGCCGGACATTCTGTAGGAATCAAAGCAATATATTCTGCAATCGGGATACTCTGCCATCACTCTGTCTGCCGCAAGCTTTGCCACATTATGCGTGGAGCTTATTTTTGAAGATATAGACATGCTGAGAATATCCGTTCCCTGCTCCGCATAGCTCTTGAATTTCTCATAATACATCTCGGGGCTTGCGGGGGCGGTGCTTATCTGAAATTTCTTGTTTGAAAGCAATTTATAAAATTCATCGCGGGAGATATTGTTCCAATCAAGAGTAGTGGAAAAATCACGTCCGTCACTGAAATGAACGCTTCCTTCAATGTAATCCGTAACTCCGAAATATTCTCTCAGCTCCGCCGAAAGATCGCAAGTAATGTCTGCAAGTATAACGTATTTTTTCATAATTTCTCCTTTTAGGGATCAAAAGCATATATTTATTAAAATACATACTACCCCATAATATAATATTCTTTTTAATTTTATCATAATACAATGTAAAAGTCAATAATTTCAGTTCGTTTTTTGTCAATTTCAGACGAAATCAAGCCTTAAATTTTTTTAAGAAAGCAAAAAAATCCCGCCTGCGAAAACTCGCGGGCGGTATTTTATGAGTATCAATAGTTTTGTTTTCTTATCTCAAAGTAAGCCTGAGGATGCTTACATACGGGGCAAAGCTCGGGAGCCTTTGTGCCCACTACGATATGTCCGCAGTTACGGCACTCCCAGATCTGAACACCGCACTTTTCAAATACGGAATTTGTCTCAACGTTATTGAGAAGCGCACGGTATCTCTCCTCGTGTGTCTTCTCGATAGCCGCAACGCCGCGCATCTGCTCTGCGAGGTCGTGGAATCCCTCCTCGTCAGCCTCACGCGCCATTCTGTCGTACATATCAGTCCACTCGTAGTTCTCGCCCTCTGCCGCGGATACAAGGTTTTCTGCCGTTGTTCCGAGTCCGCCGAGCGCCTTGAACCAAAGCTTTGCGTGCTCCTTTTCGTTTTCAGCGGTCTTGAGGAAAAGCTCTGCTATCTGCTCATATCCCGCCTTCTTTGCAACGGATGCAAAATATGTGTATTTGTTTCTTGCCTGAGACTCTCCCGAAAATGCCTCGCGGAGATTCTGCTCTGTCTTTGTTCCTGCGTAAATATTCTTTCCCATAATTTTTTACTCTCCTTTGAATAAAAATATATTACACCTAAATTATAGCCAATTTTTTACACGTTGTCAATATTGACATTAAATTTTTTTTCAAATGCTGCGTACATATTCTGTGATATGCTCCGCATCTGCTCTATGTCGACCTTGAGTATCTGTCTGTCGTAGGTAAGCAGTCCGTTGGTCTCGTCCTCTACGTCACTGACCTGTGTCAATACCGTGGCGCAAAGACCGTCATTTATTGCGGGAATTACCTGCTCGATGTAAAGAGACGCCATAGTCTCGCGGAATTTCTCTCCGTCCACAAAGAACTTATATCCGTAAGTGTTATGGGGATTATAGGAGTGTCCCTCGATCTTATACGAATATCCTCCAAACTCGGACAAAACTATGGGGCGGTCAGCACTCTGCCTCTTTATCCTTATTGGCTTGAAATATATATGCTCGCTCTGTACGTCGCTGTTTTTTTCAACAAACCAGCCAGACGTCGCGTCCCATACACGCGTCGAGTCAAGGGCTTTAAGCTCGCCACATATTCTGTCCGAATCATACTGTCCCCAGCCCTCGTTGAATATCGTGTAATAGCACACCGACGGGTGATTGTATAAAAGCTCTGTTGTACGCCTTGCGGTATCCTCAAATACCCTTGCGCGTTTTCCGGATGCGCGGTGGCTTATTCCCTTCTTTACTCCGATGGTGGGGAGCGCGGTGTCCACAACAAAGCTGTATTTTCCGCTATTTACCATGTCCTGACACACTATCATGCCGTAAATATCGCAATAATAGTAGAAAAGCTGCGGCTCGATCTTGATATGCTTGCGCAGCATATTAAATCCAAGCTCTTTCATTTTAAGAATGTCGTTTTTGTACCCCTCAAAGGTCGCGGGAATATAAATTCCGTCGCTGTAATACCCTTGGTCAAGCAATCCGTGAAGAAAGATGGGCTTGCCGTTCAGACAAATACAGGAATATTCTCCCCGCTTCTCTATTGAAACCTCACGGAGAGCAAAATAAGAGCTTACTCTATCATTGCCCGAAATAATTTCAAACTCGTAAATGTTCGGCGTCTCGGGTGTCCAGAGCCTTGGGTTTTCAATCTCTATTCTGATACTGTCACCCGAAAAATTATAGGTCTTGTCGCCTAAAACAAGTGTCTTTTGATTCTCGCCGCCTTCGACCTCCACAGTCACAGCCGTCATCTCGGGGGTGATTTTGAGCGAGCGGATATAATTGTCACAAACAGACTCAAGCCATACCGACTGCCATATTCCGCTTATGGGCGTGTACCACATACCTCCGCGTTTTTTTGACTGCTTACCGTAAGGGTAATCCGTGTCAAGATCATCATAGACCTCAACGCAGAGTGTATTTTCCCCCTCGGTAACCGCCTCGGTGATATCCGCCTCAAAAGGAAGATATCCGCCGTCATTTTCACAAACAAGTATGCCGTTCACAAGCACTCTCGAAAGTCTGTCAACCGCCCCGAAATGCAATAGTACTCTGTCACGCGTAAATCCGTCGGGCAGGGTGAAGGTCCTTTGATATCTTAACGTATCCCTGTAGCCAAGCTGCATCTGTACTCCCGACATTTTTGACTCGGGCGGGAAAGGCACAAGTATCTGACCGTCATATACCGTCTTGTTTTTTCTTGTGACTAAAAGCTCCCACTTGCCGTTTAGCGACATATAAGAATCCCTTTTCATATTTGGGCGGGGGTAATCCGAGTGCGGTATGTCCCCCACATTCTCCTCAAACGGTGTCGTCAATGTGGCAAGCTCCTTTTTTTCCTTGCGAAAAAAATACATAAAAAGCAGTCCTATACAGAGCACAGCAGCCGCAATAAGAGCCGCCATAAATATGTTTTCGTTTGGCAAAAAGGACTCTGTACCGTCGTTGTTTATCACGATCTCGCAATCAGCAAGCACGCTCTTACCGATAAACGGACCTATAACACCGGGGATAAGCACCTGCGAGAAAATTCTCACTCCCTGAAGCATTCCCGACTTGCCCGAGGGGATATTATCTCTTATTCTTGCGCCGAACACCGCCGCACCCGAAAGATAACCGCACATCATAAGGAGCGAGCCGATAAACACAAGAGCTTTACCCTTGAAAAGGAACAGAAGAACGTATCCCGCGCAAAGCCAGAGCATTGACCAGAATACCGAGAAATTAAATCCCTTTTTGTCATACACCTTGCCCCAGAATGCAGTCACAACCGATGCGATAATAATCGCGGGCGCCATTATCAACACGTAATCAGCCATCTGTAGCGACTGCTCGTAGTAGATAATGAGATACGGCATAAATATCTGAATTGAGATGTTGAATATTATAAACAGTCCAAGTGTAATGTAAAGAGAGAGATTGCTCTTTACGGACGATGGACGGAAGCCGTATATTATGTTGGACAAATATCCCGTGCTTGATGGCTTGATGTCAGGCTCCTTGATTATAAAGCAACCAAGTACACCGACACCGAGTGTGACTGCGCCGATGATCGCGAATATCCATGTCCAGCTTGACGCAAGGTTCAGGTCAAACGCCATAAAACCGCCGAATACGGCAAGTATAGCGACCAGAGGCATCATCGCGTTTATTCCCTCTGCCGCGCCTCTGTTGGTGGAGTCCGTGCTATCAGTCAGCCACGCGTTGAATGCCGCGTCATTTGCCGTCGAGCCGAAGAAGGTCATCACGCAGTCCATAATAATTACAAGCGACACGCCAACCGCCGCCGCGGAAACTGTTGCGGGTATCATGGCGTTGATCACGTCGAGCCTCAAAAATACGAATGCGAATATAGATATACCCCAAAGAATATATCCGCCGCACATAAACAGCTTGCGCTTGCCTATGCGATCGGAAAGCGCGCCCATAAATACGGTGGTCAATGTCGCCGCAACGGCAGATGCCGCAACCATAAGCGATATGTCTGACGCCGACGCGTTGAACATTTTGTAGATGAATACGTTAAAATACATATTCTCCACGACCCACGCTATCTGTCCGACAAGACCGAATATCGTAAGCACACACCAAAAACGGGGGGATAGCTTTGTTTTCATAATATGCCCTCCAATAAAATCATTACGACTTTATTATAGCATACCGAAACTCAAAAATCAATCCCCCAAGTGTTACCTTTGCACTCTTCCGCTTCCGTCTCCTCTCATAAGCTTCTCCGCCTCGGCAACGGAAATGCGGTTATAGTCCCCCTCTATGCTGTGCTTGAGCGCGGATGCGGCAACCGCAAACTCAATAGCAGTCTCGGTGGGCATACCGCTTATCAATGCGTATATCAGCGCGCCGCCAAAGCTGTCACCTCCGCCAACACGGTCAACTATGCGCAAATGATAAGTCCTTGAAAAAAAGCAATTCTGTCCATCGTGCAGACACGCCGCCCAGTCGTTATCACTTGCTGAGATAGATGAGCGCAGGGTTATTGCTACCTTCTTAAATCCAAATTTTTCTATAAGCTGACGCGCAACGTATTCATACCCCTCGTGATTTATCTTGCCCGCATAAACGTCAGTTCCCTTTGCCTCAATGCCGAAAATGTCCTTTGCGTCCTCCTCATTGAGAATACATACGTCAACGTATTTGCAAAGCTCGGTCATGACCGCCTTCGCCTCGGATCTGCTCCATAGCTTTGAGCGGAAATTAAGGTCACAGGATACACATATACCCTCAGCCTTAGCTGCCTGACACGCCTCAAGACATATTTTTGCGACGTTTGCCCCAAGCGCGGGTGTAATTCCCGTAAAGTGAAACCAATCCGCGCCCTCAAATATATCCTTCCAGTCAAAATCACCCGTCTCCGCCTCCGCTATGGCGGAATGAGCTCTGTCGTAAATACAGAGTGAGCCGCGCTGTGACGCGCCCTTTTCAAGAAAATATATGCCCACTCTGTCTCCTCCGCGAGTTATTTTGGATGTGTCAACTCCAAAATATCGCAAGGAATTTACCGCCGCCTGCCCTACGGCATGTGTGGGGAGCTTTGTGACGAAAACACTGTCCATGCCGTAATTAGCCAGAGATACCGCCACGTTTGCCTCACCGCCACCAAAGGTCGCTTGCATCTGATCATTCTGAAAAAATCTGTAATATCCGTTTGGCGCAAGCCTTAGCATCAGCTCTCCAAAGGTTATTATTTTAGGCATTTCGTCTTGCCTCCTTGACCTTTTCGGTAGACCAGCGCGATATTTCCTCCACCTTGTCCCACTGCTTGCTTTCAATAAGCTTTTGCGCCACCATATATGAACCGCCGCACGCAAGGACGTTTGGACAAGAGATATAGGACTCTATATTGTCAAGCGAGATACCCCCCGTGGGAATGACCTTCAAGGTCGGGAAAGGACCGCTGAGCGCCTTTATGGTTGCGACTCCGCCCGACTGCTCCGCGGGAAAGAATTTTATGACCTCAAGCCCAAAAGAGACCGCCATCTGATACTCCGTTGGGGTTATACATCCGGGAAATACGGGAAGCTTCTTTCTCTTGCAGTACTCAACGGTTTTCTCGTCAAAGCCGGGAGTCACTACAAAATCCGCTCCCGCATCCTCCGCAGCCTTTGCTTGCTTTTCATTCAGTACCGTTCCCGCGCCAACTATCATGTCGGGAAAAGCCTTCTTTATCAGGGATATAGCTTTCTCCGCGCATTCAGATCTGAAGGTGATCTCCACCGTGTCGATTCCCCCTCGTCTGAGTGCTTCGCACAGCGAAAGCGCGTCTGCCTCGGGTTGATACAAGGTCACAACGGGTATAATTCCTACCTTGTGTATGCGCTCGGTCACGCATTTATCAGTTCCTGTATTTTTCATAATATTTTCAATTATATTTTCCATTACGTCCTCCAAAAATCAAAAAATCACACTCCCGAATATGCCGAGAATCCACCGTCGACGGGAATAACCACACCTGTCACAAAGCCCGACGCCTTGCAGTCGAGTAAAAACAGCAGGCTTCCCTCAAGCTCAGCTACGTCTCCGAATCTGCTCATGGGAGTTGAGTCCAGTATTTTTCTTGTGCGCTCAGTCGGACTGCCATCGGCGTTCCACAAAAGAGTTGCATTCTGCGCCGTGGAGAAAAATCCGGGTGCTATGGCGTTTACACGTATCCCGACTCTTGAAAAATACACCGCAAGCCACTGAGTAAAATTTGATACCGCCGCTTTCGCTCCCGAATACGCGGGGATCTTTGTCAGCGGTCTGTAAGCGTTCATCGAGGAAATATTCAGTATGCAGCACCCCGACTTTCCTATCATCTGCTGAGCGAAAACCTGCGTGGGTATGAGCGTTCCAAGAAAATTGAGGTCAAGCACCTGACGTATTCCCTCCTCGGTCAGCGAAAAAAAGCTTTTTACTTCGGGGTCAATATCTCCCTCAAGGTACTCATGGTCCGTCGTTGCGTTGGGATTATTACCTCCCGCGCCGTTTATGAGGATATCGCATCCGCCAAGCGAGGACCTTATTTGCTCTGCAACCTCAATGCAATTTTGCTTGTCCAGTACGTCGCAAACAAATTCCTGGGCTATTCCTCCCTCTGAGACTATCTCATCAGCAAACGAGCGCGATCTCTCCCTGTTTCTGTCAAGCAAGGCGACCTTGGCTCCCGCCCTCGCTACCACCTTGGCAAATCGAGAGCATATAACTCCCCCCGCTCCCGTGATGACGACCACCTTGCCCGAAAGATCTGTGTTCCATATATTCTTACTCATTATAGTCCTCCGCATAAATTCTAACTTATCAAGCAAAGATTATTCCGACTGTCTTATTTTGAAATCTTTATTTTCTGCAGCTCACTGTTGACAAGTCTTACCGCTTTCTCGCTGTCAATACCTGTATTTTGCTTTATCCTATCATTTTCAAGCATTGCCTCGGGTGTCTGCTCGGACATTATCATAAGCATTGATTTTTTGATATTCATTCCCATAATGCTTGACAGCGCGTGAGCCAGAATATCCCCCGCCTCGTCCGAATCAAGTATTTCTCTGACGGTATTTTTTATTGAGTAATAGCCTTCCTTAAAGGTCAACTCTCCCGTGTCCCTGTCCTCCTTGCCGTCAAACCAGTTGCCAACAAAGCCCTGATTATCCTCCTTGAGAACAAAGCTCTCGGGTTCCTTTTGCACACGGGTGATTACTGTGGCATCCTTTACCGCACCGCTTTTTGCGACTATAGTATTTAAGCCGTCCGCAAGCTCTGTGTCCGTAAATTCAAACACGTACTTTCCTTCAACACTTCCAACCTTTTTGCCGTTGACGCAAAGTGTGACGTTATCACAGTTGGAATACACCTTTACAGTTATCCTCTCGCTTGCGCGGTCTCTGTATCTCTTGGAGCATATATGCACAAAGGGTTCAGACGACCAATACGCCTTGCAGATATAAAACGAATCCTTCTTTATTGCTCTGTCAAAGCTTACAAGTCCCTTGTTGTTTCTTCCCGACACACCGCCCTCGTCACGCGCGTCACAACCGAAATCAAACATGTTCCAGACATAGCTTCCCCATATCCAGTCACGCTCACAAAGCAGATTCAGCATATGCTCGTGATAGAGTGCCTGATATTCCTCGCTGTAATCTCCCATACGGGGGGCTTCGTTGTGATAGGTTAATATACCCTCGCATCCGTACTCGGATATACCTATCGCGCGCTCGGGATATTTTTTATGAAAGCCGTCAAATCATTTTGCATTGTCACACAGCTGACCCCCCTACCAACCGAAATTGTGATTGTAGGCAACAATATCGGTTATCCCATTCTGCACATCATCCTGCGGCAGCATGCTCACCTGAGCCATAGTGGTCACTCTCGTGCTGTCAATACTGTGAGCCAAGTCATTCAGCTCACGCAGATTTTTGACCAAGGTCTCCGACGAGCCACCTATGGTAATCTCGTTTGAAATCCCCCAGAAGCAGATGCTCGGATGATTGAAGTTCTGATAAATAAGCTCCTTCATCTGAAGGATGCAATTTTGATGCGCCTCGGGGTCCTCATTCATCTTACTTATAAACGGAATCTCTGCCCAAACCACAAAGCCGTATCTGTCACAAAGCTCGTAGAACTCCTCTGCGTGCTGATAATGAGCAAGTCGCACGGTATTTGCGCCAACCTCGGAAATAAGCATAGCATCTCTTATATGGTCCTCAAGGCTCAACGCAAGACCCTTGTTGTGTCTGTCACCGTGTCTTGAGACTCCGCGAAGGGGAGTCAGCTCGCCGTTGAGAAAAAATCCCTTTTCCGAGTCCACGTAAAAGCTTCTGAAGCCGTGGGAAATACGCATATTATCGATCACTTCGTTGCGACGTATGATCTGCGCCTCAATGCTGTAAAGATAAGGGTCCTTTACGCCCTGCCACAAATGAACCCTGTCAAGTCTGATCTGCGTCTCGGGGCTTTTTGCGTCACAGTACACCTCCGCAACCGAGTTGCCCTCGCCGTCGTAAACATTATATCTTACGCAGTCGTCGGGCTGGGGATCCACAACGTAGCTTTTGAGATGCAGAGTTGCGCTTTTACCGTCGTGAATATGAGAATAAGCCTCAACACCGTCCGCGCCGTAATAATCAAGGTCAAAATGCGTATTCTCCACCTCGATAAGCTTGACTGAACGGTGTATACCGCCGTAAAAGGTGAAATCCGCCATCTGCGGATAGATATCACTTGCGGCAGAATTATCCACTCGCACCGCGAGAATATTCCTTCCCTGTCTGACGTATGGCGTGATATTTGCTCTGAAGCGACTGTATCCGCCCTTGTGCTGTGTCACAAGCTGACCGTTGAGATATACCCTGCACTGACTTGCCACTCCGCCAAACTCAACGTAATATGATCTTGAATCCCGAATTTGCAAAAACTCAATCTCCTTGGCGTAGCAGCACTCCCCTCGGAAGTAGTCCGCTCCGCCGTCCTGACCGTCGTATGCGTTCCATGTGTGCGGCAGGTTGACCTTCTCCCATCCTTGAGTGTGTGTGAGCACCGTCTTTTGCTTTTCCTTTGTAAAATACCAACCGTTGTTTATTATGACTTCCTTACGCATTGGTGTCCTCTCCCCCTATATTTTTATTTCGCTCCTTCAAGATCGATATATTCTCCGCGACACGATGCTTGTTTAAGGGATAAATAAACGCAAGAGACAGGGCAACTGTGACGTAAAGTATTGCAGGTATAAGAGTGGCTATGGTGTATATGCCGTTTGCCACCGCCTCCGACTGCACCTGAACCGAGGAGTCAAATCCTATCCAGCTCAGTGTCCAACCGCCGAGTCCGCCCGCCACCGCCTGACCGACCTTTCGCGCAAAGGAATAGACCGCATATACCGTTCCATCCTCTCTGTGTCCGCTCCTTACCTCTCTGTCGTCTATTATATCCGTAATTATTGCCCACATTATTAGATTAAATATTCCAAAGCCCATAAATCCAAAAAGATTTATTATAATATACGTCCACACGGACCTCGTCCTGATAAAGAACAACAGAAAACAGGATACAGCGCCGCAGATGCTGCCGAAAACTCCAAGCTCCTTTTTGCCAAATCTTCGCACCAACGGTACGGCAAGAGGGGCTAATGCAAGCGACGGTATCATGCTCACGATACTCATTATCGCAATGCCGTTTTTGTCCTTGAAATAGTCAATAAAAAGGTACTGATTTATGGACTGCGACAAAAGCTGAGCCGCCAGTATCCCGATAGACGCAAGAATTATTCCCAAAAGAGCCCGACTTGTCACAAGTGCCCTGAAGGTCTCACCAAAGCTGATCTTCAGATGCCGTTTGGGCTCTGCGGGCTTTATTCTTTCGGTGGTCAGAAAATAGCACGCAAGATAGCAAATAACAGTCAAAGTCGAAAAAATACCCGCTATAAGCGTAAACCTTGAGCCGATCACGATCTGATTTCCCAAGGCGTCCGTCTCATACACCAAAAGCGGCACACCCACGCCCACGATAATATTAACAAACGCCGACGCAACACTTCGGAATGTGGACAGGGCGGCGCGCTCGTCCGACTCCGAGCTTATGACCGACGCCATCGAGCCGTACGGAATGTTTATTGAGGTATAAAAAACACTGCTCCAGAGCAGATAGGTGATAAACATATAAACTATCCTGACCGTCATTGACGCGCCCGCAAGCGCGCTTTGATACATCAAAAAGCTCGCAAGCGCAACAGGACCACACATGCGTCTGAGCCACGGCTTGAACTTGCCGTCTCGTGCCGGACGAGCTCTGTCTACTATTCTTCCCATTGTAATGTCTGTCACGGCGTCAACAAACCTCGCTATAAGAAACATAGTTCCCACAAGCGCGGACGAGATGCCAAGCACCTTAGTGTAGAACACGAGCAAGAAAACGCTTGCAAAGGTAAAGGTAAAATCGTTTCCGAAATTGCCAAGCATATATCCTATCTTATCCCGCCAGCCAAAAGGGCGCAGCTCTTTCGAGTCCGTCATTATATAATCCTCCGTTATACCTGATTGTGCCGTGTAAATAACACTACGACACGTGCAAAACTTATCCATATATTTATTTTTTCCAGATATAACGCAAATATTCCAAAACAAAAAATCGGCTTGCAATTATGCAAACCGATTTCATAATAAAATTCAACGCAAGGCTTTATTTATATTTTTTCGCGAGTCCGCCCTCGGAGGTCTCGCGGTAATTGACCTTTAAGTCCTTGCCCGTCTCGTACATAGTCTCAACTATCATATCGAAGGTTATCATGCGCGAGTCGGCAAGAAAATCCGCAAGATTTACCGCGTTGAGCGCGCGCATCGCCGCAATAGCGTTTCTCTCGATACAGGGTATCTGCACAAGTCCGCGCACAGGGTCACAAGTAAGCCCAAGATGATGCTCGATGGAGATCTCCGCCGCATATTCTATCTGGTCAAGGTCAAGCTCGTAAAGCTCACCTGCCGCCGCAGCAGCCATAGCGCAAGCCGTACCTATCTCCGCCTGACATCCGCACTCCGCACCGCTTATAGAGGCGTTGGTCTTGATAAGGTTTCCTATAATTCCCGCAGTAGCGAGCGCATGAACTATCTGCTCGTCCGAGAAATTTCTCTTTTTCTGCAAGAACATCAAAACCGCGGGAACAACACCGCATGCTCCGCACGTGGGAGCGGTGACTATTGTTCCGCAGGAGGCATTCTGCTCGCTGACTGCATAAGCATAAGCGCACACAAGACGGTTGGTCTTTGTCTCCTCACTCTCATCAATATGTCTTTGTCTGTAAAGATATTTAGCCTTTCTCTGAGTGCCTATGCCACCGTGAAGAATACCCTCCTTGGTGAGTCCCACCTTTATGGCGTCCTTCATAATGCCCCAGATGGTATAAAGATAATCCCATATCTCCTTGCCCTCGCACTCCTCAACGTACTGCCACAGACGCATTTCTCTCTCTCGGCAGTACTCGGAAATTTCGGTGAAGGAATTGAGCGGATACACCTCGGCGTGAACATCACGCTCCTCACCCTCAAATATCACCTCGCCACCACCGATACTGTAAGCCTTGGTGCTCACGGTACGTTCAGGATAAAAGGCAAAAAGCTCCATAGTGTTGGGGTGATAGTCTGTTTCAGTCTCGTAGTCAAATACTATCTCGCACTCGCTATCCGCAAACACCTCGGATATGACCTTGTCGGTCATGTGTCCCTGCCCCGTTTTCGCGAGCGAGCCGTAAAGAATGACCTTGAAGCTCTCCGCGTCTCTGTTTTCAAGCAAAAATCTTTTTGCCGCGTTGAAGGGTCCTATAGTGTGCGAGGAAGACGGGCCTATACCTATTCTGTACAAATATTTTAAGGATTGCATAATTTACTGCCCTTTCAGTTTTTTTATCAATGGCTTTGTATACGAGCTTATCGCGATCAAGGTCTGCGAGGGAGTGTAAAACATCCACGCCGCATCAAATGGTGGGTGCGCGATTTTATACACTATGCTGCCTTCGGACACAGGAAGATATGTGCCGAGCGCGCCTGAAAGTCCCACGAAAATATCACAAAACACAAAAAACAACATACCTATCGCGTATACGGGCTGCTTTTTGATGTTTATAAACGCAAATACCGTGTTGAGAATTATATTGGTAAAATACAGCATGGATACAGCCGAAAGCGCGTCGTACGCGTCTCCAAGCACCGTAACCGTCACCACCTGGACGGCAATAATAGCCGCCACTCTCAATACGAGAGTAACTCTCTTGACAGTTCTGCTCTCAAAAAAGAAATGAACTCTCGCTGCATGAAAAAGCTGCGCGCCGCAGAAAAATATCATTCCCGCAAGCTGACGCGCGGGGTCGAGCATTACCAAAAACAGATCCGCCATAAGTGTAAAGGCAAGCGCACCTACTGTCAAATAGCTATTTTTGTCCTTTGATATAAACAGAAGTGAGAACAAAAACGCAAAAATTATAACCAAGTAGCGCACAAGATCTCCGCCCACGGTGAATATCATTACGTAAAGAATAAGCTGAATGAGCGAAAATATTATTATTTCAAGCGGTATTTTCCTTGTCACCTTATTCCCTCTCTTTCATAGCAAGACCGACAGCGCTATGCGTGTCGGTCCTACTAAAATACTATCAGTTCTTGGATTCAAGGAGAACTATTATCTTCTTGAGAAGGTCCTCTGTTGTGGGATTAGCCTCGCGCTCAAGTCTCGCTGCTTCTGCAGCCGCAGCCGCAGCCTCGGCTTCTGCCTTAGCCTGAGCCTCTGCCTCAAGTCTCGCCTTTTCTGCAAAATATGCCTCAACAGCCTTCTTGTTGCAGACCTTAACACCCGCAGCCTTAAGCTCTCGTCTCTGTTCCTTTGTGAGTCTGCCATTCTTTGCCTCGTTGCTTCTGTCCTTCATATTGTTAATAGTACGAACAATAATAAAGAGAACAAGCGCAATAAGAATGAAGTTTATAATAGCATTGATAAACGAGCCCCAGTCTATGTAGATGGAGTTTGCAAGGTCTATTTCCTGACCGATAACAACCTCAACACCCTCTGCGTTAACCTCAGTAACATCCTTCATTACCTTTATGAGATATGTATGGATATCGCTGAGCGAGTCCTTACCGAGCAAGAGCGCCAAAAGCCAGTTGATAACAGGCTTGAGTATGAAATTACTCATTCCGTTAACGATTGCGGTAAAAGCACCGCCGACAATAACACCAACGGACATATCAAGAACGTTTCCGCGTGTTATAAATTTTTTGAATTCAGAAAAAAACTTCTTCATTTTTCTCTCCTTATTTTTTATTATCACTTTAATATTATAACATTCTCACAAAGTGTTTGTCAATAGCAATCGACAAAATATGAGTGGCTGCGACGATATGTATTTGCCTTGCGTGGCATTATTTGTCTACAGGATCTGGTTCAGATATCGTAAAACGTGCCGTGGAAGGCTTCAGGCATTTTTTGGTCAATGGGCATAGCGCGGACGTAGGAATACTTGCCTATCATGGTCGGCAAATAATTACCCGCGCCGACAACTATATGCTCCAGAAGATTTACGCCTACAACAGATAGAGCAGCCTCTGCCGCGCGAGTCACTTCTCTGTCCTCTCTTGAGGGTAGCGCACATCCGTCGGGATGATTATGCGCGAGGATAACGCTCGACGCTTTCTTTGCAAGAGCTGTTTGCGCTATGAATCGGTAATTTACGCTTGAGCCGTTTACACTGCCGTCTGATATCTTTACGCAGTCTATAAGTCTCATAGAGTTATCAAGAAGCATCATGCAAACTCTCTCGTTTGTAACACCTGAAAAATATCCCAGCAGATATTCGCCTACTTTTGATACCCTGTCAAACACCTCGCCCTCGCGCACCTCGGAAAGCACGCATCGGCGATTGATGTCACGTATAATACCCAAAAGCACGGCTGTGTGCGACTTTACTCCGCTTATCTCACAAAGCTCGTCAGGGGTAGCCTCAAGTACCTTACGCAGGCTTCCGAATCTGTCTATAAGCTCGTGAGCCATCAGATTTGTATCCTTCTGTGGCACCGAGTAAAACAATATCATCTCCAGAACCTCGTGGTCGGCAAAGCATTCAAGTCCATGCTCCAGATACTTGTTTTTTACCCTTTCTCTATGGTTTTTGTGCGGATTTAATTTCACTTCTTTTTTATCGGACATAACTAATTCCCCAATAGTATATTTTATTCAATGTCTAAAAGCTCAGAAACAGATCTATTAAGCGATCTCGCAAGATATATCAACTCAATATCGGTAATAAATCGCTGACCCGACTCCATTCTTTGAATAGCGTTTTTATCAACGTCAAGGCCTATGAGCTGCAATTTTTCGGACAGCTCTCTTTGAGATATCCCCATTTCCTTGCGGAATTTTGAAATATTTTTTCCGCAAATGTTGTTCCTTCCGTCATCTGTTTTATTAATAAACATTCTAAGATCCACCTTTTTGACATTCAGTGATTGACAAAATTATTATATGCCATAATTCTTTTAACCTTGACATTCAGTGAATGTTATATTTTGTGTTAACAATAAAAAAGTGCATATTCAAAGACATTATGCTCTTGAATATGCACGCATATTATAAATCTATTTATATAGTCTCAATTTCCGAATCATAATATTGCTCCTGGAAATTCACCGCAGCTCTGATCTCCTCTTTCGTAAAGCTGACACCTACGGGTGCGGCAACCAGCTTGTCCTCAATGTCGTTGTGGCGGTGTACTATTCCTATTATCTGCGCGCGATATTCCTGTACGGGAATATCAACTCCAAGCAAATAAACGTCAAGCTCCTCGTCATCTCCGCCAAGCACCCCGGGAATGTATCCATAGTTAATATTATAGACAAGAGAATATTTCTCTTTTTTATGTATATACCCGATGGGGCGGTCAATTCCTATATCAACAATTTTGCCAAGATATGATCTTACCTGTGCTTTTCTTTCCTCAAAGGTCATTTTGATACCTCTCACAATATTTCTTTCAAGAAAACAAAAAACAACATCCTCAGATGTTGCGATCTATATAAAACTTTTATAAAAAAGTGTTCCCTTTTAACTTCCAATCGAAAATAGGTAAAGCAGAGTGAGAAAAAGAAACTCAAACTTTAAGAACCCTCAAGGTGTATACCTTGAAAGAGGTTCAAGCCCTCGGTCTATTAGTATCGGTCAGCTGAATACATTACTGCACTTACACCT
>JAZQKI010000042.1:0-102495 GCA_045542075.1 Eubacteriales bacterium | reverse complement strand
ATGTAAAGGTTCGAATCCCAAAAATGAAAGAGAGGCAAAGCCTCTCTTTTTTTGTGGTCGGAGTGACGGGCAAGAGAGCCCACACACATAAAACGCAAGGTTTTATGTAAAGGGTCGAATCCCAAAAATGAAAGAGAGGCAACGCCTCTCTTTTTTTGTGGTCGGAGTGACGGGCAAGAGAGCCCACACACATAAAACGCAAGGTTTTATGTAAAGGTTCGAATCCCAAAAATGAAAGAGAGGCAAAGCCTCTCTTTTTTTGTGGTCGGAGTGACGGGCAAGAGAGCCCACACACATAAAACCGCAAGGCTTTATGTAAAGGTTCGTGTCTCCCAAAATGAAAGAGAGGCAAAGCCTCTCTTTTCTTATATAGCCTTTCTCGACAATTGTTTCAGCAGCTCGGAGAGGGGAACTATAAGTAGTCCCGCAAACAGATTTCCAACTCCGTGGAGTATGTCAAAGGGAAAGCCCGATGCTACCCACGCGAGTGTCTGCTCAAAATTAAATCCGAGCATAAGCGCTTGCGCGGGGGCGTACAGCACACCGAACGCAAGCCCATGCAGACAGCACACAGCAGGGTAAACTATGCAAGCGACAACCCTCGGCATTTTCTTTGGAAGCAGCATCGTCACGCCCCATAGAATTGCCCATACGTACAGATATGGCCACCACCACATAGCAAGTCCTGCATACAAGCCGCACAGCACAACGTAGACATAAATAGGTATCAGTGCCTTCCAGCGAAAGACAAGTGTGTAAACCATCGTCAACATTCCGAGCAGGTGAATGTTAGGTAACGCCTCCATCATTATGTCTGAGATAAACATAAGAGAACCAAGCATGGCAAATATGCATATTTGCCAAATTATCTTGGTATAGCTCCGTTTTTTCTTGCTCTGTGGCTTAGAATCTTTCATAAACTATCTCGTAATGCTCTCCGTCTGAAATTTCCGTGGATTCAACGCCCTGCATAAGATACTCGCCGTCCTTGTAGAACGCCCAATAATAATTGCCCGCATTTTCGTCCAAGGTCATTCCGTTTACAGTCTTAACGTAAAGACCGTAGGGCCCGTCCTCGCCCGCTATGATGCTGTGCTCGATAAGCGCGTCGCCGAGTGTTTTTTTGTCGGTCTTGATGGTTAAGGTGACAGACTGATCCTCAACCTTTACCTCAACCTCAACCGTTGTCTCACCCTTGCCGAGCTTTGTGTCCTTAAGATACGTCGCGTTTTCCCAAAGTCCGCTTGCATCTACCTTGTTTGCGCAGGATACAAGACACAAGATAAAAACAAGCGACAGAGTGACGCAAATAATAGAGTTAATTGTTTTTTTCATGATTTTCATCCCTTCGTGTTTTTATTATTTCACGAAAAGAATAAAATAAAAGCGCTCTCCACGGAGCGCATGCAAAATAAGACCTGAGACACCCTGCCCGTATCCCAAATCAATATCGCATCTCTCCACTTGCCCAAGAGACCTTTATCTGACACAGAACGATAAGCATTCCGACTTGACATCTGCATTTACAGATGAATTACGGTAATGGCTGTTGCCGCGGATTTTCACCGCGATTTCCTTATCCCCGAACGCACTGTTCGTAAGCGCGCCCGACAACGAAGGTCTGCGCCTTCGATGAGCTGTGTTTATTCCTTTGTGTAATACTATAATATCACATTTTTATTTGTTTTTCAATCCTTTTTGCAAAATTTCGCAAAACAAAAGGATGGGGAGATCCCATCCTTTTGTTGTCACGACGCAAGCGTCAAAAGCAGCCACACGATAAAGAACGTAACACAGATTATACCTATGGTAATAAGCATAGGCCCGATCATGAGCTTAACGGTAGTAAAATACGTGTGAAGCGAGTCCTTAAACTTGTTTCCGGTGTAATTTCCGTTGCTTTTTGCTTGATTTGTCGTATTATTCTTGCTTGAGTCGGGGCGGGAACCAAACGCGCGGGGGCGCACCGAATCTATCCCCGACATATCAGCAATAGTTGAACCATCGTCAATATAGACGACTTTTTTCTTTTTGTTTTTCTTTTCCTTACTCATAAGCATCAATCCTGCGAATAGAGGTGGCAAGCTGCGAAATGTCCGGGCTCGTATTCCTTATACTTGGGACATACGTGCTTGCAGATTTCCTTGGCGTGAGGGCAACGTGTGTGGAAACGGCAGCCCTTGGGCGGATTTGCGGGCGAGGGAATATCTCCCGAGAGAACTATTCTGTTCATCTTGACGTCGGGATTGGGATTGGGTATCGCCGAGAAAAGCGCCTTTGTGTAGGGATGAAGGGGATTTGAGAAGATCTCCTTTTTGTTTCCAAACTCAACCATTGCGCCAAGGTACATAACGCCTATCTTATCCGAAATAAACTTTACAACTGAAAGGTCGTGAGAAATAAACAGATAAGTAAGTCCCATGGACGCCTGAAGCTCCTTGAGAAGATTGATTATCTGCGCCTGAATTGATACGTCAAGCGCGGATACGGGCTCGTCGCAAACCACAAGCTTAGGATTTACAGACAATGCACGCGCGATACATATTCTCTGACGCTGACCGCCCGAGAACTCGTGAGGATATCTCTCATAGTAGTAGTCGCGCAGTCCGCATTTTTCCATAAGATCCATAACGTAATCCTTGACCTCGGACTTTGGCACTATATTATGTACCAGAACAGGCTCGGAGAGAATATCTCCTATAGTGCTTCTGGGGGGGAGGGAGGAGTAAGGGTCCTGGAAGATTATCTGCATCTGCGTGCGTATGGGACGCATCTGTGAGGAGTTGTACTTCGTGATATCCTGACCGTCAAAAATTATCTGACCGCCGCTGGAGGGGTGGAGCTTCAGAATAGTTCTACCCATGGTGGTCTTACCGCATCCGGACTCACCAACGATACCAAGCGTCTCTCCGGGCTTAAGAGTGAAGGATACGTCATCGACCGCTACAAGCTCCTGCTGAACCTTACCCGTGAGGGATTTCTTTAACGGGAAGCACTTTCGAAGATGTCTCACCTCAAGCAGCGCTTCGGGGTCATAGGGCTTTGCGTAATCCGCCTCAATCGTTGCCTTGCGCTCCTCCGCCTGCTTTTTTGCCTCTGCCGCGTCATCATAAACGACGGTGGTTTCTGTTTCTTCATTGATATTATTCAATTTTTCTTCCATGTTAAACCTCCTCGTCGTCGTTATACAAGTGGCAAGCTACGTAGTGAGTGGGGCTTACCTGTACCATTCCGGGATAGTCGCCCGAGCATCTGTTCTTGCACATAGAGCATCTTTCCTTAAAGAAGCAATGCTTTGGCATGTTTACAGGGTTGGGAACGTTTCCGGGAATGTTAAAGAGTGTATCGTCATCCGAGTCCATAGTGGGCTTGGATTTTTGCAGACCTATCGTGTAGGGGTGCAGGGGATTGTTGAATATTTCTCTGACTGTGCCGCGCTCAATAACGCGTCCGGCGTACATTACGACTACGTAGTCTGCCATTTCGGCAATAACGCCAAGGTCGTGAGTGATAAGCAGGATAGAGCCGTCAATCTTCTTCTTGAGGTCACGGAACAGATCGAGGATCTGCGCCTGAATAGTAACGTCAAGAGCGGTCGTGGGCTCGTCCGCGATAATAAGACGGGGGTCACAGGCAAGAGCCATAGAGATCATAACACGTTGTCTCATACCGCCCGAAAGCTCGTGGGGATATGACTTATAAACACGCTCGGGAGCGGCAATTCCAACAAGACTCAGCATTTCAAGTGAGCGGCGCTTTGCCATTTCGGGTGTTGCGCCGGGTGTGTGAATAAACACGACCTCGTCAAGCTGATTACCTATTGTGAAAACGGGGTTGAGAGATGTCATAGGCTCCTGGAATATCATAGAGATCTGACGTCCGCGGATGCGGTGAATCTCATTCATCGGCATCTCGGCAATATCATAGACCTTTTCTTCCATCTCATACTCGGGAACGCCCGAGGCATTGGTCACATAAGCGGGAACTCTTACGGGCTTGCCGTCCTTACCGATAATATCATTTCCGTCCTTGTCCTTTTTGTTTTCAAAAAGAATCTTGCCGTTTTCCTTGCGCTTGAAGCGGGGAATAGGGTTGCCGAATTCGTCGCGCTTGTAGTCGTAGGACTTAAAGCGAATGCTACCCGAATATATCTGACCCTGAGGGCCCTGAAGCAGTCTCATTACGGACATACTTGTTACGGATTTTCCGCATCCCGACTCGCCAACGATACCAACTGTTGCGCCCTTGGGAATTTCAAAGGAAACACCGTTTACCGCCTTAACGACACCTTGATCGGTGAAGAAGTAGGTGTGGAGGTCTTCTATCTCGAGAATGTTTCTGTCGTCCTTCATTTTAGTGACAAATGCGCTCTCGTCAACCTTTCGGTACTTCTTTTTCTCAAGAGCCTTCATAACCTTGGCATTTGCCTTGGCTATCGCGCGTATCTCTTTGTTTGAGAGGTAATGCTTGTCGGAGCTGTTAGCCTTTTTATTCAGTTTGCTCATATATTACCTCCTCATCTTGGGGTCAAGGGCGTCACGCAGACCGTCGCCGATAAAGTTGAATCCAAGAACGGCGATGATAATGCAGATACCGGGAGGGCCCCACACATTGAAAAAGTTTGAAAGAATATCAGGGTCCTTTGCAGCGTTGATCATAGTACCCCACGCAGCATACTGCTCGGGTGCGCCAAGACCAAGGTAGGATAAGGATGCCTCGTAAAGTATCATACTGCCAAGGCTCAAGGTCATAGATACTATGAGCTGAGGCATTACGTTGGGGATAAGATGCTTGAATATCTTTCTTCCCGTGGAATATCCCATTGCCTCTGCGGCAACCATATATTCCTGTTCACGGAGCGAAAGGATCTGACCGCGTACAAGGCGCGCGGTGCCCGACCAGGAAATGAGCGTTAAGAAGCCCATAAGCCAGTATATCTTATACTGATAGTCGAACATTGACATACCGCCCTCGCGCAATCCGTCGATAATAGTACCGACGATAAGCAAGATAGGGAAGCCCGGCAGACACATAAGAATATCGCATATTCTCATTATGATATTGTCAACAATTCCGCCGAAATATCCCGCGATTCCGCCAAAGATAATTCCGAGGAAGGTTATAATAAATACTGCCATAAAGCTTATTGTAAGCGAAATTTTGCCGCCGTTCATAAGTCTTGCAAGCACGTCCTTACCCGTCTTGTCGGTGCCGAGCGGATGCTCGGGACTGGGCTCAGAAAGCATATTATCGGTAAGGTTTGTTTCGATCACCTGATAAAAGCCGTGAGTGTTGCCGTTCTCATCGGTGTATTCCACCCATTTGGTAGCATATTCGGTCTTACCTGTCTTGTCTATTTCAGTAGGGGAGACTCTGTAAAACAGAGGACCTACCCAGCAGAATATAAAGAGAGATACTACCATCACAAGACCGATAACGCTGAGCTTGGAGCGGAAGAAACGGCGAAGCACCATCTGCATAGGTGACATGAGCTTAAGCGTTTGCTCGTGTGTTACCTCCTGTACGGGCGCGACGGATTCTGTGTTTTCCTGAATTTCGGAATTTTCGGTTATTTCAAGATCAAGTTCTTTGTTTTCCATACCGCACCTCCTTATTCAAGCTTAACTCTCGGGTCAACTACCGCGTACATAAGGTCTGCAAGCAGAACACCTATAACGCTGAGCAGTGCCAGGAACATATTGTAGCCCATTATAAAGGGAATATCAGCGACAAGCATCGCCTCAAACGCCTTGTTACCGATACCGGGAAGTCCAAAGACCTGCTCGGTAATGATCGCGCCCGAGAACAGTCCGGGAAGCAGTCCCGCCAGGGATGTAACAAGAGGGATCATCGTGTTTCTAAATGCGTGCTTGTAGATAACCACCTTCTCCTTAAGGCCCTTTGCTCTTGCCGTACGTATGTAGTCGGAGTTTAAGACCTCAAGCATATTTGTACGTGTCATTCTCATTCGTCCGCCTATGCTGAGAATAACAACTGTCAGTATAGGAATAAACAAGTGCCACATCTGGTCAAGGAGAAGCGAGAAGCCCGACAGATCCTTTGACGCGTCCACAAGTCCCGAGGCGGGGAACCACCCAAGCTGAATAGCGAATATATTTTTGAGCAGCTGTCCAAAGAAGAACGAGGGGAGAGAGATACCTATCATTACAAGCACCGTGACGATATAGTCGCGAATTGAGTACTGATGGGTAGCGGCAGTCACGCCGAGGGGAATTGCGATCAAAAATTCAAAAATAGTAGCAATAAGTGCGACCGCAAAGGAAACACCCATATAGTCCTTGATAACGTCGATGACGGGAACTCCGTATTTGAAGCTTTCGCCGAAATCAAGGCGTACAAGCTTTCCAAGCCAGGAGATATACCCCTCAAATATGTTAGTATCAAGACCGTAGGTCTTCATCATTGCGTCTATCAGCTCCTGAGACGTTTCCGCGCCTGTTGTCGTAATAGAAGAGAGCTTCTGTGTGACGAAGTCAACAGGCATGCATCTGATAAGAACGTAGATTATCAGAGAAACGCCAAGCAATATGAGTATAGAAAGCGCAAGTCTTTTAATTATATACTTTACCATAGCGTCCTCCTTTTATTTCTTTTTTAACGCGTAGTAAGCGTCAAGGTCTTCTTCATCGATCTGATCGATGGGGATCACGTATCCGCGTTTTTTCTTTTTCTTTATAATTATCACGGCAGCCGTCGCGCCTATCGCGAGCACAGCCGCACCGATCGAAATTCCAACAACTGCTCCCGAGCCTGTCGCGGCACCCGCGTTTTCCGTAAATCTGATCTCCCATATTCTGTCAAGGGGAGAGGAGTAGGGATTGATCTCCTCGGGGAAGGAGGTGGAGTCGATCACGTTTGCGTTATAGGCGTAAAGCTGCTTTCTCTGGTAAACGGGAAGCTCGACCGCAAGGTCAAGAACGTAGCCCATAGCCTCCTCGTAAAGCGCGGTACGGTCAGACTGTATATCTGTCTCACGCGCGTCGTCAATGATGCTGCTCATCTTGTTGAGAATATCGATCTCCATCCAATATGCGCTTTCATTGGCAAGTATCTGATTGTAGCCCCATGCCTTTACGCTGGATGCGTTGGAGTTTTTGTGATATACCTGATACATATCGGGGTCAACGGTAGTACCCCAAGCCGCAGCCCATACCGCAAGCGAGCCGGTAGAGAGCTTAGTCAAAGCCTGCGTATCCGCAACCACCTCAACGTCCCAACCGCATTCGTTGAGAAGCTTTGCGGCGGTCTGGAATACCTGGTAGGTCGGGTGGTCGGTGAGGTCCGAGCCTGCGATAGTGAAGGTGACCTTAAGATCCGAGTCCGAATATCCCATTGAGTGGCTGTATGCCTGAGACATAAGTGACTTTATGTTTTCAAGCGCCTTTTCCTCACTGAATTTAATATAAGGATAGGAATGACCGTTTGTCTGCTTGTTGCTTCCGCTTTCGTCCTTGGGATATGCCCAGCTTACCGTGGACATGGGCCAGAAGATCTGCTCTGCCGTACCCGCATCGTAATACTGAAGCGCCAGACTTGTATCCATCGCCGCCATAATAGCGCGGCGAAGATAGATATTGGGAATTCTACCTGCGTTGATGCCGATGTAACCGTATCCAAGCTGGTCAACCGCTATCTGCTCGTAGCCCTTGGACTTTATTGAGTCAAGTATAGCCGCGTTATCCTTCGTGAGCTGAGGTGTGACGTAGTGAACTGTGCCCGACTGAAGCATTGTCAATGCGTCGTTTGCGGGTACTATCTGATAACGAACCTTCTCAATGTTGACGTGGTAATCAATGGTGGAATCCTCGGGCAGACTTGCCTCAAGGCTTTCCTCAAAGTAGGGATTAGCCTTGAAATATACGACATTGCTGTTCAAAAATTCCGTTCCCGTTACCTCGTCCTCGTTTTTGTTGTTGGTAGCCATATACGCGCCCGCACCCATAGGAACGGTTACGTTTCTCTGGGACTGAATAACGTCGGTCATATAGTCAAAGCTACCGTAGTCAACACCAAAATTGTTAGCCTTAATATCAACGGTGTAGCCCTCGCCGTAATAGTGCTGGGGAGCAACCGCAAAAGAGAAGTTCCATACTGCCTTGGGGTCTATTCCGTTGATCTTGATCTGGAGCACGTCATACTCATTGGCATTCTTCGGAGTTCCGTCCTCATTATGCTCGTGAGCCACCTTGTAGGTGTTGCCGTTTACCTCAACCTGTTCGGTGTTTGTTGTGTGACCGAGGGATACGATACCCGATATGTTGGGGAAGGTCATCATACCGTCAGCGGTATTTTCCTTGAGGATGATCTCCTTCGCCTTTGCCATATACTGAGTCTGAAGCTCCTGCGCGGTAGCCCAGGCGGTGAGTATTATGTGAAGCTCGTTGTTTATCTTTGAGTCGTAGACGTACTTTACAGCAGCCTCTTTTGTTGTTATAGTATTGGGATAATTTCTGTGAACCTCAACTATAACGTTCTTGTCTGCCTCGGGCTTGCCGTCCTTATCTCCAAACTTTACGGTAACGTAACCCTCCATATACATGAATGAGGTTATCTCGTCAAATCCGTGTGACTTGTAAGGTTCTTCCGTGTAAGCCGCCTTTGCGCTCTCATAGTCGGATTCAAGCTCCTTGTGGAAAAGCTCAAGGGTCTTATCGTAGTCCTTGATGAGCTGATCAACGGTCACGGCCGAAAGATCATCAGAAACCGCCTGCTTATAACCGTCCGAGAGAGTCCAGTTCTTGAGAGCCTCTCTCATTTTCTCCTCGGTAGTAGAATAGTTGCCCGAGGGGGTACGGGCTACCTGCTCGAATACGTTTATAAGCTCTTTTATACGGTTATTTGCGCGGTTTCTTGCGGCATTTGTAAGCCATTCGTCACCGCTTGCGCCACCCGAAAGATTTTGTTGTGTCCTGTACTGCGACAGACCTATAATGTCTGTCGAGTACATAGTGGACGAACCCGTATATACAGGGTCAAGATAAACGTACATATTGAATAGCACGTCCTCGATAGTGAGGGGCTCACCATCTGAGAACTTAATGCCGTTTTTCAGTACGAATGTATAAGTAGTAACACCCGTTTTGTCGGGGTTTTCGCTTTGCTCGGTGCTGTCGTATGTTGAAGCATAGTCAAGTGTGACCACAGCTTGATCTGGTCCGTAAGCCACGGTAGCGTCGCCGTTCTCATCTATTCCCGACGTCAGCATACCCATCTGAGTCATAGAGACTATAGTTCCGTCCGACGCGCTTGTCGAGTAGAAGGGATTAAACAGACCGTCAAGATTATCAGTCATAATAACGAAAGCCTGATTTGTACCTCCACCACAGCCAGAAAGCACCGAAATGACACCGAGTAGCATGACAATACAGAGTGTCAATGAAATGATTTTATTCTTCATTTTCTGCCTTCTTTCTTTAATATACATAAATTTTAACTACCTGAAACGATGGATACGGTGCCGTCCTCGTCAACTGTAAGCTCAAAGGACGTATTATCACTGTTTTGCTTTTCGACGATTATCTCGCCCGCTGTAATTCCATTCGTTTCTCCGTTACCGATAACAGTCTTAACAGTGAAATTATCACTTCCCGCGAGTGCTGCGCAGTTATCTCCGAATATCAGCTTACCGCTGACGCGGATATTGTCAAAGGCAGCTCCGTTGCTTGCGGTACCCGCGATAAGACCGAAGGTCGCATCCTGAGCGACTGCCATAAGGTCAATGGTGTGAGTGATATTTTCAAAATTGACGTTTTCGATATACGCGTTTTCGCCAAGGGAGGAGAAGAGTCCGTTTGTAAGCGAGCTTCTTGAGGTGCTTTCAAACGAAATATTGCTGATCTTGTGTCCGTTGCCGAATATCTTGCCGTTAAACTTACCGTTGAGGAAGGCAGCAGGCCATTCAGAGCCGCTGAAGTCAAGATCCGCATGCAAGTAGTAATAGCCGTCTGTATCGGCGTTCTTGATGAGGTCATCTACGGAATAGATGTTATATGTCTTGCCCTCCTGCCATTCGGTATAAAGCTTTATGGTAGGTGTGAGAGATGTTGCGGTTGCCTCGTCCCATTCACCCGTGATGACCTTCTTGCTTCCGTCCTCTGTGCCTTCAACCTTTGTCATATCGTCAAGGTAGCGGACGGAATCGGGAATAAGCGTAAATCCGGCTCTTGTGGGGAAGTTATCCATAAAGAGGGATACGTCGCCTTCATGCCATTCGGGAATGGTGAGGGTCAGAGCGGATACAGTAGAAAGCAGATAGCTGTTGCCGCTCTCATCGAGAGTATATATCTCAAAGTTGTAGTAGGGAACCCAAGCTGCGTAAAGAGTAAGGATGCTGTTCTCGGCAGAATACTGTGTATTTGCGTCAATGTGAACTCTGTCATTTTCAAAATCCCACTTACCCGAATAGGTGTATCCCGCCTCGGGGTTATTTTCATCTATGGGAGTTCTCTGAGTGTACCAGCCCGCAAGGAAATATCCGGGCTTTGTAACCTGAATGACGTTGTTCTTATCTCTTCTTGCGTCATCGGGGGCAAGAAGCTTCAAGCCGTCCTCACCGATGCTCTCGGGATTATAAAGGTCAATTATGGAGGAGTCGCTGCCCTTGAACGTACCGCCGTTTGTATCGAAGGTGACGCTCAGAGTGTAGCCTTCCTTTTCGTAAGAGTCAAAATAGCTCTTGTTTCCGTTGATTATAGCGATAACCACTCCGACAGTCAGAGCAACGGCAGCTGCCGCAGCGCAGATAATAAGGATCATCTTGCGTCTTTTCTCGGAGCGTCCGTCGGAGACGTAGCCCTTTGTAATATCGTCAAAGTCAACGGGCTTGTCAAATACCTTCTTTTCAAAGGGTACTTCAGGTTCATCCTCAACAAATGCTTCAGACACGGCCTCGGACTCTGTATTTTCCTCATACTGAGCTATAGAGACCTGCTCGGCATTTTCGGGCTTGTCCGAGGGACTTGCACCGATATTTGCCGTTGACTGCGCACCGGGGATAATTATTTCACCGCGCTTTATTCTTCTTATAAAGATGAACATAAATACCGCAAGCGCGATTACAAGCAAAGCGAGAACAGATACGATTATTATGAGAACAACAAGTGCGGTCTGGATGTTATTTCTGTCCTCTCCGCTGATATTGCTGTCAGTGTCACCGCCCGCAAGATATTCAAGATCCTCTATCATCTGCTCGGCATTCTTCAGAATGTTGAGCAGAGTGTCGGAAACAAGCGCGCGCTGTTCGTCACTGACGATCCTGTCGTAAGCAGCTCTTGCCGCAACCACAAGATCCTTGTGAGCAAGAGTTATCTCGCTCGCGTTTGCGGGGAGCTTCTGAATAGCCGCGATAGCCGCAAGGGTTATATCGTCCGCCGCGGCTGCGCCCTTGATAAAGGTATCAAAATACTGCTCGGTCACAAACGTCTCGTAATGCTGACCGTTTGTGGGGTGGATCATTGTGAGCGAGCGATCTGTGTGACCTATGTAGTCAACAAAGCTTGCGCCGTAGAAGAAGTTGTTGGGGAGGGAGGAGACGTTCCACATAAAGTAGGGAACTATTCCAAGACCGTCCTTGTAAATTTCGGTTACACCGTCGGTATCGTAGAATCCGAATTCTCCTGTTGCGGGGATATTATCGTAGGTGTAGAAATACTCGAAATCGTATTCCTCCTCAAGTGCGGGAGCCTCGTAGCTTGTGAATGTCACGGAATTGAGGCTGTCACACGCGAAGAATGCCTTGTGTCCTACAGCCTTGAGTGTGTAGGGAAGAATTACTGTCTTGACGTCAGAGCCCGCAAAAGCGTAGGCGGATATCCTTACTGTTCCGTCAGCTACCGTAGCAGTAGCGGTGTCACCGGCATAGCAAACAAGGACAAGACCACGATTTACCTTGACGTAGAGCGAGCCGTCTATGACCTTAACCTGCTCGTTTATGTCATAGGTCGTTGTGGGAACAAGATATTCCTTGCCGTTGAACTCAATGACTTCATTTGACGTGAAGGGTACGAGCTTGCAGAACGTAAACGGATTTTCTCCAAAGGAGGTTATCTTGTCGCCGAGGATGACTGAAAATTCTGTAACTTCTTTCTTGATAAATGCGTTTGTGCCTATATACGTAGCTTCAGTCAAGTCAGCCTCGGTAAGAGCTGTGTAAGCAAAAGAGTAGTCTCCTATATACGTAGCATATCCGAGATTGCTGAGTGCGGAAAACTTTGAGCAATAAGAGAATGCGCCTTCATCAATTCTAACGCCGTTGGAATTGAATATCACGGATACAAGCTTTTCGCAGTAAGAGAAGGCATAGCTGCCTATCTCGGTGGCAGATGAGAGGTCAATTGCCTCAAGAGAGGTCTCCGCGAATGCGTTGGAGCCGATAGTTCTGACACCCGAAAGATCAATGACCTCAAGGGAGGGACATTCGATAAACGCTCTGTCGGGTATTACGTCGAGCTTGCCAAGATCAACCTCTGAAAGCTGCTGACATCCAGCGAATGCGCCGACACCGATCTTCTCAGTGGAGGAGAGGTCAATTTTTGTAAGAGCTGCGGAATAATAAGAGTAAACGTAATCGTTGTTTTCAATCAGAACGTTCGAAGCCGAGCTGTTAGTGAATACGTTATAAACGTCACCCGAGAATGCCTGCTCGCCGATAGACTTGACCTTTGAAAGATCAATGCTATTGAGGCTGGATGCGTTATAGAACGCAAAGCTGCCGATCGTCGCGCCCTCGCCGAGAGTTACGCTCTCAAGCTCATACGCACTGTAGAACGCGCGGTTTCCGATAATTGCATTTTTACCTATCGTCAGACTGCGAAGAGGGGAGTTGAACTTATAACGGTAATTTCCGTCCTCACCCTTTACAAGCGACCAGTTTCCTGTCTTATCGCTTGTGGAGATACCAAAAGCGTAGGAGCCTATGGTCACGTTATCTCCTATGGTGACGCTCTGAAGTGTGAGACATTCCGCAAAAGCTCCGCTTCCGATCTCAACACCGTTGGGGATGGATACGTTCTTTATAGATGTGCTTGCGAATGCGTAGCTGCCGATCCTATCCACGTTGTCAAACGAGGGAAGGGTTGAGATATCTGTATCATAGAAGGCATAGTTGCCGATTTCGGTAAGATTGCCGAGACTTATCTGCGTGAGCTTTTCGCAGCCCGCAAAGGCGTAATCCATGACTCTTGTTACGGACGGAATGCTTACGGACGTAATATTCTTGTTATTCGCAAATGCGCCTGTGCCTATAGTCGTTATGTTGGAATTATTAAGAACAAACTCACCCTTGATAGTGGGCAGAGCGATAATAAGAGTATCTCCTGCCTTATTGGTGATACATTTATCCGCTACCGAGAAATATTTATTGGCTGAATTGATTTCAACATCAAAAAGATCTGTGCCAGAGAACGCATACTCGCCTATTACAGCTACGTCAGGACCTATAACAATGCTCTCAAGCTTTGACGCTCCCTCAAAGAGTCGGGAGGGGATAACGTCGGTATTAACGCTGACCTGCTCAAGAGCGGAGCAGCCCGAGAATGCACCGTCGCCAAGCTTTATCTTTTCAACCTTGAATTCAAGCTTATTAAGCTCGGTATTATTTGCAAATGCGTAGTTACCGACCGAAACGGTATTTTCACCGAGAACAACGCCGTCAAGATTACGGTTGCCCATAAACGCATAGCTTGCGATAGCGACTGCGCTGTCAAAGTAATACGTTCCGTTAAGCTTTGTGTTCTCGAACGCGCTCTGGTTGATGAGCTTGACGCCCTTAAGACCGTTGCCCGTGGTTATATTGCCACTCTCATCCATATAAGAAATAGTGGTAAGAGACGAGCAGTTATAAAACGCGTTCTGATCGATCATTGTGACCGTGTAGGGAATAACCACTTCCTTGAGCGCGGAAAGACCTGCGAATGCAAACGCGCCTATCTTCTCAACGCCAACGGGTATTACAACCTTTTCAATGGTATTATCACCGATATACCACATCTTTGTAAGCTCGGGATAATCGTCGTTGATGACGTCAACGGTGGGATCCTTTGCGATGTAGTCGAAGTTTGAGAATGCGAACTGACCGATCTCGGTCACAGCGACGCTCTCAGGGAATTCTACAGTGCCTCCGTTTCCGTAGTAATGGGTAAGAGACGGTCCGCTGTTTACCCAAGGATTTTTGATCTCAATATTTATTGACTGTGAGTAATACGTGCTCTTGCCATCAAGCAGAACGTCAACCGAGATCGACGCAAAGCCCTCGGCTTTTGCAAGTATTGTTCCGTTTTCGTCAACAGATACGATGTTTTCGTTACTTGACTTGAATACTACCTCTGTGTCATTCGGATAGAAAGCGTCAAGCTTGTAATTGAGAGTGACGGATTCAGAGGGGAACATCTTAAGGGAATAATAGCTTCCGCCGAATTTCATTCCGTCTCCCGTCACACCTATATCACGGGCTTCGGTCTCCAGCATATAGTAAGCCTTGTTGACATAATATCCCGTGAGTGAGAAGTTCTCCGCAACCGTCTTATCGTACTTTACGTAGCCCTGATCGCCCTCGCCAAGGACCTTGACGATAAATCTTGCTTGCTTTTGCTTGTTGGTTATGGGATCACGAGCCGTCGCTATTACCTGACAGGTTCCGGGGGCGACTGCGACGAGCTTGTTATTTACAACTCTTGCAACCTCGCCCGAGGCGGGAATCGTGACGCTGTATTCAAGAAGCTCAGTCCATTCGGTGCTGGGGTAGATAGCGGGACGAAGCTCATATATCTCGTTGGGGCTGAGTGTGAGAATACCCGATTCTGCGTCATACTTCGAATCGCCCTCAAAATCAAAGTAGAGATCAAGTATCTCGTCGGGAAGAGCGATCTCGTACGTTGCCTGGTTGAGAGCGTAGTCATATACCGCAACCGTAAAGGTATTCTTGTTGTATGCGGTCTTCTTTATATCGTAGATATGATCGGTAAGCTCATATACAACGTATGTAGTGGAATTCTCCTCAGAGTAAATAGGAGTAAGATACTTGTCAAATGACTCAAGCGTGAAGGGGATCTCCGCATCCGTGGGATCATAGGAAACAAATCCGGACTGAAGCGCCATTGAGTAATGGTTATCGTACACGGCAAGCTTCGCAAAGAGCTTTGTTTCCTTGGTTGAGTTGTCAAATTCGGTGTAGAACTCACAGCCTGTGACAACGGGAGCCTGGAAGTCGGTAACGATCGGGAAGCTGAATACGTTATTGAGGTTTGTTTCCTCACCGTTTCCGCCATCAGTGTAATCGTCGTTTCCGTCGTCAAGATATCCCTTCATGGTGACGGTGTATGATGTGTTGTTTTTCAGGTTGTTTTCAATTGCGCTGAATTCTATCTCCACATTGGCAGGATAGATCGATCCGCCGTCTCCGTAGGATTTACGGATATCATTTTCAACCTTGCTGAACACTACCTCGCCCGTGGCATCGTCTGTGATGGTTATCTCGATCTTTGACGCGCTTCTGAGCATTCCCGCCCAAACAAAGCGGAGAGAGTTTACACAGTCCTCCTGATTGGAGAGAGAAATATACTTTCTGTCAGCGGCAATGGGGGTAGCGTTGGGGTTCTGAGTAAAGTAGTAAGAGCCGAGATAGCTTACGTAGTCGCTGCTGAGTCCGCCTATGGGACGGGTAGCGTAAGCATCGGGGAGAGTTTTGTCAAGAAGGCTTATGGAGTCGTCAAGCTCGTCCTTGTTTGTCTCGAAATAGTCGATATCAAAGAGGGGAGCAACAGTCCAATCGCCGTAGAACGCAAGATAAGGAACACTGAGGTCGACCGAGTTTTCTTCAACCGCATCAAGAACCACAAAGCCTTCAACGTACATTCCGTTTTCAAAGGACTCGTTAAGATATGCCTTGTCGGAGTCGCTGAGGGTTACGGTTACGGTGATATCTACCGTCTGACCTGCATTAACACTTACCGTGTTTCCGTTAGCACTCTCGGAGCTTACGGTTATCTGCGCGCCGTCAAGAGAATAAGCCTCCTCTGTGACAGTTGTCTTACCGTCGTGGGTCTTAGTCTCACTTACGCCCTCAGTAAGCACGTATGCGGAGATATCGTATGTAAGTGTGGTTGTGCCAAAATTATATACGGAGAACTTAAGGGTATAATTTCCCGTCTTGTCGGGATCGTCGCCAAGCTCGATCTTGGCCTTGTCCATTGCATTTCCGTTTTCATCATACGTAATGATGTACGCGTTTGTTGCCGCGGCCTTATTGATGTTTGCAAGACCAGCGCCCTGTTTTCTTATGGAATAGGGCAATCCGTTCTTATTTATTATTATATCCGCGGTTGACATGAAGAGACTGTTAACTATTCTCGCGATCTCTTTTCTGTTTTCATTGTTATCCTCTGCAAGAGAGGGGAATCTATTTACAATATACTGACGAAGCAAAGCGGTGGCGCCCGCGATATTGGGGCAAGCCATAGACGTTCCGGAAATACGGTCATAGCTCTGACCGGGAACGGAAGAAAGGATAGATCCGCCGTGAGCGGTAATCTCAGGCTTGATCTTGAGGTCGGGAGTGGGGCCCCAGGATGAGAAATCAGACATAAAGGGACCTGACGTCTGGGAGCGGCTGATCTTGATCTTGCCCGTGGATGTAGCCGCGAGAGTCTCACCGTCGTCCTGACTTATGGAGCATGCCGCGATAGTGATATCACCAACGTTCATCTTGATATCACCCGAGACGTTGTTGTATATGATAATACCTGCCGCGCCCATTTCCTCGGCAATGTTTGCTTTTTCCTCAAAAGTGGTATCACCACGCTTGATAAGAGCTATCTTGCCCTTTATTGTTTCCTCGTATCCCGAATAGTCCGCGTATCGTCCCACGCCGGGGATGGTAACGTACTCAATTTCCGCTTCATCCACGCCCTCGGGGAGAATATCGTCAAGGAAGTTCTTTTCCTCGGAGTATTTATCGGAGGACTCGGTAAAGTAAACTATCTTGCCGTCGTGGAGAAGGTAAGGTGTCTTTACACCGCTTATAGACGCGATAGAGAGCGCTCCGCCATAGGTTGAAGGCGAGCCTACCGTGCCTGAGTCGGGATTGGAGGTAAGACCGAGGTTACCGTTCTTTTCCGAGCCGTAGGTAGAGTTGTAGCTGTTGGATGCCGCAACGATAAGGCTGATGCCCGTCTCGCGCACTCTCTCGTATACACCCGATATAGCTTCCTTGTCAGTCTCACGGCTGAATCCACAGCTCGTACCGATAGACATGTTGATAACGTCAACGCCAAGCAGGACACAGTCCTCGACCGCGGTAAGTATCCACGACGAGATAGCAGAGTCCTGAACGTCAGAGAATATCTTCATCTCAACGAGCTGAGCGTTCGGAGCAACACCCGTTATGGTGTCATCCTTACCTGCGATGATACCCGAAACGTGCGTACCGTGGTCGCTCTTTATTGGGAATACGTCGGGGTCATAATCCGCGTAGTCGAAGGAGAAGGGGATCTTCTCATTTATGTAGACGTCGGATGCTGTAAGACCGCTGTAAAGCCTCTCGGAAGCGAAGGAATGACTTGCCATAAGAGCGGAGACCTGCTCAAAGGTAAGACCGAGCTTGTCTCTGTCGGCGGTGAAGTTGCCAAGAGAGAATGCGGAGTGACCGTAGTCAATACCCGTATCGAGAACCGCTACGACCATACCCGTTCCGTCATATCCGAAATCCGAGCTGTCAAATATACCTGTGTCGTAAACGTCGACCTCGTTTTCAACAAGCTGAGTTTCAGCAGGCTTGTAAACGTCGCCGACTATAACTCTTGCGCGCTCACCGAAGGTCTCGCAGGTATCCTTGAAGTCCGCGGCTTTGATTTTTATCTCAAATCCACTGAGAATAGAGGAGTAGAACGCGCCTGTGTCGTATTCTATTCCCGTCTTGTCGAGATCGGATAAAAGCTCGCTTTTCTGACCTTGAATATTGTAGCGCACCTTGTCTGCCTCGTCTGTTGCGGCATACTCGGTAAAGCTCATATCCGTATCAAGCTCCTTGTAGATCTCAAGCAAGGGCTCCTGCTTGACCTCTACTATAAGCGAGATGGTATCCGTGTCCTTAACGGTGTCCGGTAGCTTCTGAATGGCGGAATTGCTGTAAAATTCCTCCTTTTTGGTGTCAATGCTCTGCTCAAGCAGGGAAATATGCGACGAGCCTGTTACCGCCGTTGCGCCTTCCTTGAGAAGAGAGATGCATATAGCAAGTGTCATTGACAGGACAAGGAGGGCGACAATTACCGATACCGCCACTCGTTTGATTGTTTTTTGCTTCATCATCTGTGATTTTTTGCCTTTCGTCTGATTTTTTGCATACTAACTCATAATACGCCATTATACATAAACAATATTATATCATAATCAAAATAATAAATCTTGTACATTTTGTAAATATACCCGTCTATAAAATTTTACAAATAGAGAATTGACTTTGCGGTTTCGATGTGTTATACTAACACGAGAGTATGCATTCATAAATTTTATTTGTCGCACCCCCTTGGTGCTTGATACGATTATGAACATAGTTGTGATAAATTTACTCAAACAAGGAGAACTATTATGAAAGAAACCAAAAGACTTCTTTCGCTTGTGCTGGCACTCGTTATGATAATGTCCGTGTGCTGTATGGCTTTCGTAGGCTGTGATGACAAAACGCCGTCAAATCCTTCGCAAAAGCCCACCTCGACAACACCTACCGAGTTGCCGACGGAAAACCCCACCGAAAAGCCTTCTGAAAACACTCAGACACCCCAACCCACGGCTTCGACCTACACCGTAAGCGTAAAGACTGCGGGAGGCATGGCACTTTCCAATGTTATGGTGTTCATTCAGGATGGAGAGAGCATAGTAAGCTATGTTACAACAGATGAAAAGGGAGAAGCATCGGTAGATGCTCCTACAAAGGATACCTACGTCGCAACCGTTCCCAACACTCCTGCGGGATATACCGCTCAGGCAAGCTATGCGTTTGTTGACAAGCATGCGAACGTTGTGCTTACCTCTGCTGTAATCAAAGAGGGCTCGCCCTCCAAGACCTACGAGCTTGGTGACGTTATGTACGATTTCACAGTCACCACATACGACGACAAGGAAGAGATGACTCTGTCCGAGATCCTCAAGGAAAAGGATATGGTCCTTATCAACTATTGGTTCGACGGCTGTGGCTATTGCTTGCAGGAATTCCCCGAATTGAACGAGGTATATAACAGATATAGCGACTCTGTTGAGGTGCTTGCTCTTTCTCCTATTGATAACGATGCTGCAATTGCCGCGTATATGGAGAGATATATAAAGGAGGGAGCTCTTCCCGCGGAAGGACTTTCTTTCCCCGTAGCATACGATGACCAGGGAATTATCGCAAACTTCAATCCCTCGGGCGCGCCCACGTCAATTGTTGTTGACAGATATGGAGTTATTTGCTTTGTTATTGAGGGCGCTATGTCCGCGCATCAGTTCCAGGCAATATTTGATTATTTCACAGGTGATGATTATCAGCAGCAGCTTATATCTGACCCCTCTATTCTTACTCCCGTTGCCAAGCCAAACGTTTCAATGCCTTCATCCGAGGAGATAGGCGCGGTGCTTAACAAGGGCGATATAAGTGTCACATACCGCGGAGAGGCTAATCCCGAGGATGCGGAATACGCTTGGCCCTTTATAATCGGCGAAAAGAACGGAGAGACTTGCATTAAAACCTCAAACGCGTTCAAGCATTCCACGTATTCTATAATTTATGCTGACGTAGAGCTCAAGGCAGGACAGGCAATAGCCTTTGATTACTGGGCTTCTACCGAGCTTGGAGCAGATATTCTTTATATTCTTGTTGACAGACAGGATATGTATCAGCTTTCGGGCGACGGAGACGATTGGGACACAGTATATCCTTATGTAGCTCTTGAAGACGGCACGTACGAGCTTGCGCTCTGCTATATAAAGGATTCCGGTTCTGACGTTGGCGACGATACTATGTATATCAAGGATCTCAGGATCGTTGACGCAAGTGAAATAGACAAGGAGACCTATATTTTCAGACACGCCGCAAACGATTTCAATGATCTTGGCTCAGGCTACAACAGCTACGTTGAGGTTGTTCTCGGTGAGGACGGCTACTACCACGTAGGTACGGCGGACGGACCTATCCTTCTTGCTAACCTTATGGGATACACCCGATTCAGCAATACCATGTCCGTATGGATGATGGCTTATAACGGTCTTATCAAGCTCAACGGCATTGATTACGTTGATCAGTTTGAGGAGTATTCCAACTATTCTGTAAACTCCAGAATGTACGGCTATTGTAGTGTAAATGAGGAGCTCCGCGAGCTTCTTGAGATAGTTTGCGAGGCGGTCGGTACCGAGGCAGACAACCCGAACGAGTGGCTTCAGATGTGCGTTTACTATGATGCATACGGCACAAACGGCGAGCAAATGATGGACCCCATAAAGGGACTTGCGATTTTCTCCGCGTTTGAAGCAAAGCTTGATATTGCAAACGAGGTGACCTATACCCAGATAGTAATGCCAAGAGGTTATCTCTATGCGTTTACCCCCGAGGAGTCGGGCGTATACCGCATTACCTCGTACAGCACGGCAGAGGGAATAGTGGACGGCGTTGATTATGCTATTGACGCTTGGTTGTTTGATGAAAATCACGAGCTTATCTATACCTACGAGCATGCTGAAAAGATGTGGCAGGATACCAAGAATGTTTCCATGCTTGTGTATATAAAAGCAGGCGAAACCTGTTATATGGACCTCGCATACTATGATATATATGCGTCCGGATCCTTTACCTTCAGAATTGAAAGAGAAGGCGATGTTGCCGACATATTTACTCACGCATCCCCCGGGCCCTTCACAATGCCCGATGACGGTGACGGAGAGATAGACTACGGCGCAACTCCCGAGGCAACAGGTGTTGACGTAATGCTCGTTGACGGCAAGTATTACGTAAAGAACGAGGACGGCACGCAGGGCCCTGTGCTCTATGCTGATTTCTGGACGCGTACAGGTCTGTTCAGCCATTCCATTGAGGATGCGATTAAGCTTGACGGCTTCAACTTTGACAAAACCTCTCTTGATGTTGAGATAGAGGGCTTTATTGAGGAATTCGAGGCTGCGGGCATTGATGAGGCTCAGGGCTTCAAGGAGGCTTGGGGCGAATACCTCTACGCTCAAAGAGTCGAGCTTATCGAGGAGGTAAAAAACGGTATTTACCACGGCGCAGGTGATTACACCGAGCAAATGCAGGCATATCTTGATCAGGTAATTACCAATAACGAGAATGAAGAGCTCAACGGTTGTATCGAGATGACCGAGGAGCTTGCAGAAATTCTTCAGATGTTTATGGACAGATATTCCCTCGAGGGTGTTGAGCATAGCTGGACAAAGCTTTGCTTCTATTACAAGCACTATGGACCTACCGTAGCCGCAGAATAATTGATCATCTACGTCGGTTTTTGCGGTTCTCGCAAGAACCGACGTTTTGAAGTTTTGAGAAAAGGAGATAATTATGAAATCAAGAAGATATCTCAGTATAATTGCAATTGCACTGATGCTTACGTGCGTGATTGCTCTTGTCGCTTGTGACGATAAGAATGAAACTCCCACAATTCAACCCACAAGCACACCTACTGAGGCCCCTACCGAAAAGCCCACGGAGACTCCCACAGAGAAGCCTACAACACAGCCCCCGGTTGATGAAAAGATAGCTTATTCGGTAGAATTTGTTGATTACAAGGGAAATACAATGACAGATTTCTCGGGTGTAGTTACGTTTTCCGACGGTGCGGTTGCCGCTGTTGTGACACAGGGCAAAGCGTCCTTTGAGGCTGTTGCCGGCGAGTATGATCTGAGCTTTGACATTACGTCTGCGGACGGCTATGAGTTTGAGGAGGAATGCACCCTTACAGCAGAAAATAACCAGGCTACAATTTCTGTTTACAGCAGAGTTACAAATACCAACAAGGACTTTTACGCAAGCGAATACGGCGCAGGATACGTAAATGAGGGCGCAACGTATGTAAAGCTCCGCGGAGTTACCTCAAGCGAGTACGAGGGTGAGAGATCCTTCTTTATCTTCAAGCCCCAGAGAGACGGAATATATAAGATCAGCGTTATCTCCGATAAGGAGGTCACGGTCGGATATTACGGCGGAAGCGTGCTGACAGTATTTCCTAACTCGCTTCTTGACGTCGTCGACAATACTGTCGAGTATCCCATACATAAGTCAAGTATAGGTGCCGATAGCAGTGTTGTGTGCGTTATAGGACTCACCACGGACGGATCCGCAAAGGACGCAGTGCTGGTTATTGAAAGAGTTGCGGATATGCCCCTTACGTTTGCGGATATTGCATGGGAAATACCCAGCCTTAACGGAGAGCTTGCGGAGCACCGTCTCACGTATCAGAATAAGACTGTGACTCTCAACAATCTTGACCTTATGGATGAGGATCTTACGTTGGTTCTCGGTGATGACGGATTTTATCACCTTGGAGACGCAAACGGACCTATAATTTACGTGCGTATTTTTGCAAACGTAGATTACTTTGGCTTCTATACCGATGAGGAAAGCGGATTACAAAAGCCCAATATGGCGTCTTTTGCAACCATAATCGAGACAGGAAGAATGTGCCGTTATTTCTCTGATGAGGACGGCAATCCCTTGAAAAAGGAAAGCTATAACGAGATAATTGAGAAATATGCGGAGGCTGCGGACGCATCGGGAATATATCCTCTTGACGAGATGCTTGAGTATATCATTAAGCAGCACGGTGAGCATGCAGGCTGGTGGAATTACGAATCCGAAAACAACCTGTATGATATATACGGGGTTGAAAAGCCTCCCGTGAAGAATGCTTGGCTCTTTGCCGCTTGCACGGTCGAGGTAAAGGACACAGGCACAAATGCGGACGGCGCGCTTAAGATAAACCCCGAGGGCTCGACCTCACTTGTCGGAGCGGCTGATACGGTTTACTTCAAGATCAATGAAAAGGAAGCAGTAAACGTGACTCTTACCGTAAATGCGGGCGAGGGAATAACCGTGACTTATGGCGGAGAGACCTATACCCCTGACGAGAACGGAAAGATAGTCATCAATGTCACACAGGATAAGAGCTTTACCATAAATGCAAGCGAAAGCCTTGAGGGTGAGCTTGAAGTCACGTATTCTTACGAATACGCAGAATAAATGCACAAAAACAGCGTTTTGATTTCAGAACGCTGTTTTTTGTAAACAAAAATTAAAACCTATTGCAATAAATAAATTCAAATGATATAATATACTTATCTATCCGAAAACGGAGGTCTTGCGACTATGAATTTGAAAAGAATAATATCGCTGATACTGTGTGTCTGTATTGCACTTGCAACCCTGATCTTCGCAGTATCATGTGACAGAAATGAAACACCCACAAAAACACCCACGGAGAACACAGATAGCACTCCCACCGAGGCGCCAAGCGGAGCACCTACGGAAACTCCCACGGAAACTCCTACAGAGAATCCTACCGAAAAGCCCACTGAACCGCCCGTGACAAAGGTGACGTATACTGTCACGGTTGAGGATTTTGACGGCAATAAGGTGTCAGGCGCTGTGGTTGAAATATATCAGGGTGAGACCTGCGTAGCGTCGGGAAATACTAATTCCAAGGGCAAGTTTACAGCAGAGCTTGAAGAATCGGACGGCTACACCGCAAGGATAGTAGAGGCAGAGGGATACGTTTTTGAGGACGAAGAGCTTGCCTTTGAGAATGAAACCAAGGTTGAATTTACCGTTGAGGTGGCAGTTGAATATAAAATAACTATTCTTGACCAGTTCACAGAGCAGGCGATCGTAGGAGTTACGGTTGAGTTTTATACCTCGTCGGGAAATCTTGTAAATACAGGTGTGACGGATGCTGACGGTGTTGCGTCCGTTTGGGCGGCGGAGAGGTCATATACCGTGGTCCTTTCAGGGCTTCCCGCAAAATATCCTAATAACGATTCGTATTTGCTTGACAGTAATCAGCATGAAATAACGATTACGATCGCTGATCCCGCTGACTACGAGGCAAACGGCTCAAGAGCAGAAACTCCCCTTATAGTTCAGAACAGAGACGTCATCACAGTCGAGGCTCATAAAACTCTTTATTGCAGAGCGCCCAGAACGCCCGGCTTTGTTTTGAAAATTACTGATTTAACGGGAACTCTTAAGGTTATTTATAACGGCGTTGAATATTTGTCCGATAGCGGAGAAATAACCGTACAGTTTGATGCCCAGCTTGATGAAAACGGAAATCCCGTTGATATTTATTACTCAATTCCCAACGATTTTGCAATTGTAAATTCAGGCAGTTCAAACGTCAGCATAAAGCTTTCAATAATTGACGCAAATGACGTCCTCGGATCTGAATCAAATCCCTTTGAGGTATCACTTGGAGAGGAAACAGTAACTCCCGAATTTATTATCGGAACGTCGCTTGCGGACCCCGGAATAAGCAGATATTGCTACGTCTTTGACGCGTCCGAAAGCGGATTTTTCTGGATAGACAGCCTGGATGCGGCAATAATTATACATGTAAACGGAATAATGGTACAGGATGACCAATACAATCCGCTTCCGTATGTATTTTTGTCAGCGGGGGATAAGGTTGACGTTTATATAGAAACCTTGAATTTGTTTGACAATGCAACAAAGCCCGTAAGCTTTACGGCAAGCTTTGACACCGAGATCACAACACTTCCCGACAGATTTACCTGTGAACATACGTATGATAACGAGTGTGCCGCTATCTGTAATAAGTGTGGAAGTGAAAGATATACGACTCACACGGAGGAAGAAATACCCGCAGTTCAAGCAACCTGTTCAAATACAGGACTTACCTCGGGCATCAAATGCTCGGTTTGCGGAGAGATCATAGTAGCGCAGGAGACACTTGAAGCTCTGCCTCATACTCCCGAAACAGTAGTGGGTAAAGCACCCGATTGTGTAAATACGGGTCTTACGGACGGAGAGAAATGCTCAGTCTGCGGCACCATTATAAAGGAGCAGGAAACAATAGACGCTCTTGGTCATGATTGGTCGGATGCGTATCAGTATGATGAGAACTCTCACTGGCAGATCTGCACAAAATGCCCCGATGTCACAAGTCAGCCCGAGGCACACAGCCTTGACAGTAACGGCTGGTGTACATGCGGATTTGGATGCAGTCACGAGACGGTTGAATGGAAGGTTACAAAGGAATCGACCTGCGCTGAAGAGGGAACAGAGGGTCTTATATGCGCAGACTGCGGCGCGGTGACTCAGAGCAGAGCAGTCGAAAAGAAGCCCCACACACCCGGCGACGAGGCGACTTGTACCGAGGCACAGAAGTGTACGGTATGTAAAGCAGTTATTGTAGCCGCTCTGGGACATACCCCGGGCGATGCCGCAACCTGTACCACAGATCAGATTTGTACAGTATGTAAGGAAGTGCTTGTAGCCGCAAAACATACACCCGGTCCCGCGGCAACGTGTATTGATGATCAGATATGTACCGTATGCAAGGAAGTGCTTGTAGCCGCGACAGGAAAGCACGCGCCTGATAAGAAAACACCCACTTGTACCGAGGATCAGATATGCACGGTATGTAATACAGTTATCGCAGCTGCCACAGGACACACCCCCAATCGTGAGGAGTCCAGCTGCGCGTACAGAAAAATGTGTATTGTGTGCTATGAAGTCCTTGAGGAATTCAAGCCCCACACACCCGGAGCTCAGGAGGCGACCTGTACAACGGCTCAGACATGTACCGCCTGCGGATATGAGGTAGTACCCGCGCTCGGACATGAGTATAATGCGAGCTACATATGCACAGTTTGCGGATATATTAAGCCTGAAAGCGCGTTCAAGCTCACGTTTGTAGACGCCTCAAACAGAAAGCCCTTGGCGGGTGTTACCATAGAGTTCTATGCTTCCTCAGAGGCTGAAGAGCCCTTTGCAGTAAAGACAACGAACAGCAAAGGCTTTGTTGGACTGATAACCAAGGTATCCTCCACGGTTACTATAAGAATAAAAAATCTTCCCGAGGGCTTTATCAATGATGAAGCGTTCCTTGTCGGAGAGGAATCGGGACTGTACGGCTTTGAATGTACAATAGAGATAGCGAATGCGGCGGATTTTGTTTATGACGGCAGAGACGAGGACCATCCCTATAATGTCCCTCTTGAGGGAGGATCGGTCACCGTAGCGTCGGGAGCGACAATATATTGTTCGTATCCCCGTTCCGCAGGAATGACTATGACTATCAACAATGCAAAGGGCGTGACAGTCATATACAACGGTCAGACCTATAGTGCAAATGCAAGCGGTGTTATTAAAATTAAATTCGCGTCCCAGCCGGGAGCGATAGAGTACACCGAGCCCAACTATTTTGCGATCATAAACAATTCGGGTGGAGAGATAACCCTCACACCCACAGTAGCATAAATAAAAAGCCCTTGTGTTCAATCGAACACAAGGGTTTTTTATCAGTCTGAAAGAGCGGAGTCAATAACGCTCTTAAGTTCATTATAGGTCACACTTCCAACCTTGGAGAAAATTATAATTCCGTCCTCGTCAATTATAACTGTCATGGGGTAGGATATCGTTCCGCCCAGGGTGATGTAATAATCGTCATTCTGAGTATCGTGAGGAACTATCATATTTGTTGACGGGAATGTCTCGTTTATATAATCTCCGCCCGTCTCAACGTCAAGATTGGAATGTATTACAGCGACTGCAACGCTGTCCTTATATTCATTTGCTATCTCATTAAAATGAGGAAGCTCCTGAACGCAGGGAGTACACCAGGTACCCCAGAAATTAAGTACGGTGATCTTGCCTTTAGTCTGCTCGATGCTGAATGTTCCGCCCGAGTACGTGTCAAGCGTCATGGTGGGACAAAGACTGCCGACCGCATTTCCGACGGGGGGAAGCAGCCATGTCACAGTTGCTTTATCTGAGCACCAGTTTTCAGCCCAACCCGAAGGCTTGTCAGCCTTGAGTATTCTGCAGTTGATAACAATATTATCGCAACCACTAAAAGCATTTTCGCCAATAAACGTAATGCTCTCGGGAATGGTGACGGCAGTAAGCGTTGTGCAATCCTTGAATGCCTCCGCGCCTATACCTGTGACTGCAACACCCTCATATTCGGAGGGAATTGCTATCTCCGTGTCTGTGACGTCACCGATGCCTGTCACAATATATGTGTTTGTTGTAGTATCAAGCGTCATATCAAGGCCGTGAGTTTCGGGGATTATAGGCTCTGTTGGTGTTTCTGTGGGATTTTCTACGGGAGGAGTTGTTTTGCTTCCGTCGTCGTAGAATACGTTGTAGTGGAGAAGAGCTCCGATAAGAAGCGCCGCCATAGCAACAATAACACTGATCTTAATGATCTTATTCCGTTTATCGATCTTCGCTTTCTTTTTCGCCACGAGAGCCTCGCGCTCGGGAGTACCGATGGGAGTTGTATTCTCGTCTATATCAATTTCGTTTGCGTGAAGGATTATCTTTGAGCCCTTCCAGGAGATCGCTCCCGTAGGGCAGGAGTCAATACACTCGCCGCAGCTTATACATTCCTGGTCGCCAACGTGGTGAATATCCATCTTACACTTACTTACGCAGATGTTACAGCTTGTACACTTGGACTTATCAAGCTTTACGCCAAAGAATGATATTTTGTTGAACAATCCGTATATCGCTCCGAGAGGACAGAAGAAACGGCAGAAAAATCTGAAAATAAATATCGCTCCGGTCACAAAGCTTACAAGTAAAATGAATTTCCAGGTAAACAGAGGACCAAGCATTGAGAACCAGCTTGAATTTACCTTGTTCGCAAGCAAGCCCATCGCGCCCTCAAGTGTTCCCGCAGGACAAATATACTTGCAAAATCCGGGTAGAGGAACGCTCTTGAGCATATACATAAGCGGGAATATGAATACGAACACAACGAGTATGACGTATTTTAAGTATGAGAGAACTCTTGTAAAGCGGTTTTTCTTGAGCTTGGGAGTCTTGATCTTATGTAAAAGCTCCTGAATAAGTCCGAAAGGACACAAAAACGAGCATATCCACCTGCCGAAAATTATACCGTAAAGCAGTATGATTCCAAACATATAATAGGGAAGTCGCTTATTTGAGCTTGCAAGTGAATTCTGAAGCGCGCCAAGAGGACAGGCTCCCGAAGCACCCGGGCAGGAATAACAGTTAAGACCGGGAGTGCAGACGTTCTTCAGCGGTCCCGTGTAAATGCTTCCCTTGATAAAGCCCTTTATATTAGCATTGAAAAGAAGTGCCGCGTAGAGCTGAATTATTCTACGCTTTGAGGGCTTGTGAGCTATAAACCAATTTTTTATCTTGCCCATAATATCACCCCAATCCTATGCACTCTGTACAGAGTCTTATAGCCTTTCCAAGAACGTCAGCCATTCCGCCGTTGACAATACCCACAATAGCAAATACTATCGCAAACGCAAGAATAACACCTCGCACGCACCACAAAACAATGGTCTCTTTTTTTGCCTTGGCGGTATCCACCTTCTTGGGAGCGGATGCCCCAAGGGATATTGCCTCCTTAAGATAAGCTATTTCAGCTTTTTGACTTATACGGGTTATGATACTTAGTCCAAGACAGAATATCAAAGCGCACAAGCACCAGATGAGAGTGAGAACCACCGCAGGAATAATGCTTTGATTTATAAGATATTTGTCGTAATTTGCGGGATTGCAGATCTCAAGCAGCAAAGGAACAGCGCAAGCTACGCAAAGGACCGAGCAAGCGCAGGCATATATTACTCTCTTGACACGCTCGTTTTTTATTTTTTTAGCAAGCATAGGCTCACAGCTGTCAAGAGATACCTTCTGCGCAAGTCTCTCGCGAGTCATAAAATAATTCGGATGCGCCTTAAGGCTTTTGATATTCTCCTTAGCGGCCGACTCCTTTATGACAGGGAGGCAGATAGACAGGATAACACCGCCGACAATACCCGCAAGGCAGAAATAAACAAGAGCGGCAATTTTTGAAAACTGCTCCGCTACGATCTGACGTGAAAACTCTCCGTCTCCGCCACCGTATATGGCATAGCACGATAATATTATACTTAGCGCCGTGATCACTATAACTACGGACAAGCATATCCCGTAGATAAGATGCGTGCGCTTTATTGCGCTTTGTGACATAAAAACTCTCACTTTCTCATAATTATACATAGTAATTATATCACAAAAAAATTTTACAGTCAATAGGCGCAGACGCTATTAAACAAATTTGTGTTGACAGTATAATTTGCGTGTGGTATAATAATATCAGTAATTTTTGGAGGTGCGGTATGGCGATTTATAAGTCGGTGTCCGAGCTTGTGGGGAACACTCCGCTGCTTGAGATTGCAAATTATTGCAACAAAAATTCCCTTGGCGCGACGTTATATGCAAAGCTTGAGTGCCTCAATCCCGCGGGCTCAGTCAAGGACAGAGCGGCGCTTTATATGATAGACGGAGCGGAGCGCGACGGCAGACTGAAAGTCGGCTCGACAATAATTGAGCCCACCTCGGGAAACACGGGAATTGGACTTGCGGCTCTCGGTGTATCTCGCGGATACAGAGTTATAATAGTTATGCCCGATAATATGTCAATAGAAAGACAGCTTCTTATGAAGGCGTACGGCGCGGAGCTGGTACTGACTGACGGCGCTTTGGGTATGGCAGGCGCGATTGACAAAGCAAATCAGCTCGCCGTGGAAATATACGGCAGCATAGTAATGGGGCAGTTTGAAAACACCGACAATCCCCGAGCGCACTACGAAACTACGGGTGTTGAAATCTGGCAGGATACAAACGGTGACCTTGATATTTTCGTCTGTGGTATCGGTACGGGCGGCACTATAAGCGGCATAGGAAAATACCTCAAAGAGAAAAATCCGAATATAAGAATAGTGGGTGTTGAACCCTCAAAATCCCCTTATCTTACAAAGAAAATTGCGGGTGCGCACGGACTTCAGGGCATCGGCGCGGGATTTATCCCCAAGGCTCTTGATACGAGTGTTTACGACGAGATAATTACCGTGAGCGAGGACGAGGCATACACCGAGGGCAGAAGCCTGGCGCGCACGGAGGGAATACTTGTAGGAATATCCTCGGGCGCGGCGCTTTCTGCTGCAAAAAGATTGGCGCAAAGGCAAGAGAATAAAGGCAAAAAAATAGTGGTACTGCTTCCCGATACGGGCGAGCGATACCTCTCAACAGATATGTTTTGTGACTGAATTGGAGAAATAAATGAGAAACGCACAGCTTGCGGATATATTAAGACCGCAGAATATGGACGAAATAGTGGGTCAGTCCCACCTTTTCGGTGAAAAAGGAATAATCCGAAGAATGCTCTCGGGCGGAAGAATAACCAATATGATATTCTACGGCCCTCCGGGCACGGGAAAGACCACCGCCGCGGGAGTAATCGCGAAGATGTCGGGAATGTCGTTCCATCGTTTTAACGCGACCAGCGCAAGCCTCTCGGACGTAAAAGAGGTGCTTAATTCCTCATCAAACCTCTTTGGCGCGTCGGGAATACTTCTTTACATAGACGAGATACAGTATTTTAACCGCAAGCAGCAGCAGGCACTCCTTGAATATATCGAGGACGGCCGCGTCACGCTTATCGCGTCCACCACCGAAAATCCGCATTTTTACGTATATAACGCGGTCATATCCCGCTCGTCACTCTTTGAGTTCAAGCCCGTCGAGCATACCGAAATACAAAAAATGCTCCTGCGTGCGCTTGATTACCTCAATACTGAGAACAACACGCAAAAATCAGTCGCCCCCGATGCGCTTGAGTTTATCTCCAAGGCAGCAAGGGGAGACGTGCGCCGCTCAATAGGACTCTTTGAGAACGCGTATTTTGCGTCGGACGATATAATTACGGTAGACTCCGCAAGTCAGTTTTCGGCGGGTGTGGGCAATTTCAATGACGATACCCACTACGATATGCTTGGATGTCTGCAAAAGTCCATCCGTGGCTCTGACCCCGATGCGACGGCGTTTTACGTTGCGAAAATGCTTGAGCAGGGAGATATAATATCTTTGTGTCGAAGACTTCAGGTCATAGCCAGCGAGGATATAGGGCTCGCGTATCCCATAGCCCCCGCAATAGTCAAGGCTTGCTGTGACTCTGCGCGCGAGCTTGGTATGCCTGAGGCAAGACTTCCGCTGATTCACGCAGCTTTGATGCTCGCGACCGCGCCCAAATCTAACTCGGCATATATGGCGCTTGCGGCGGCAGACGAGGATATCAAGGCAGGGCTTGGACTTGAGCCTCCTATTCATCTCCAAAGTCCGCTTTTCAAGGGCTATAAATACCCTCACGATTACCCCAATCATTATGTCAAGCAGCAGTATCTGCCAAGTGATATAAAGGGTAAAAAATACTACCGCTACGGAGAAAATAAGACCGAGCGCGCGGCAGAGGAATATTGGAAGAAGATAAAGGGAGAGCAATAAATGCTCGGCATACCCGTGAGCAGTTCTATTATATAGGATTTACACATAGTTCACATATTTAATGTAAAAATATGGTAAAATAAATTATAAGCAATATCGCCCGACAACAAGCAGTTGCCGAGTTTATTGACAAAAGGTAATTTACGCATAGATTGGCGGGTCTGCCATACCTATGCGTTTTTTCTGTAACCAAAGTGATTTTTTAGCGACTAATATAGTTGAAGAGAATATTTTTTGTCTATAAGTACCGCAGATGTTTGATTTTTTGTGAAAGGAGCATCGTAATGAAAAAAATAACGTGTTTAATAATAATTTTTCTATTGATTGGATTGCTTTGCTCATGCGAAGCGAGGTCACATTCATCAACTTCTGATAAATATTCCATTCAAATCTGTGGATATACAGATTCAATACCTGGAGTTGACTGTGAAGTGGAATACGATAAATGGACCGGAAAATCATATTATGATTCAAAGGCAGATAAAGACATTACTATAGAGGTGAATGGGACAACAATAAACGCCACATATCTGAAATCAAAAGTACAAAGTCCAAACTGCTATGCAACACATATGTATATGGATGATGAAAACAACATATTTTCGGTGTCGTCAGATGGGAAGCTAACGTCATTTTTTTGGGGTAATAGCGAAATAAAAGGCGACACAGAATTGACAGAAGATGAATATGTTAGTATAGCAAAAAAATTCCTGTCATCTATTGGAGATGTGACACATTACAACGTAGAAGTTAATATTAATAAAGTTTCAAAGACTTATGATGTGAAATTTACCAAATTTGTTAATGAAACAGAAACGGTGGACACTGCAACTGTCAGTGTTAATCGGGATGGAAGTTTGTACAGCTATTCCTCATTTATGTTTGGACAAATAGAGGAAGACGTTAAAATCAACTTTGACATGGATACCGTGGGTAAGCTGGTTGAAACAAGACTTAACGAGATATATGGTAATGTCGCAGAAAATTACGATGAATTTAAGTATGAAAATATAGAATATACTCTAACAAAGACAGAAGAGGGAAAATATGCTCTTTTCTGTTCTGCCGAAATTAAGGGTATTCATTACCAAGGAGAGTATATTGTTGAACGAAATGAAAGAATTAGGTTTATTATTATGGAAGAATAATATCCCCCCGCCGTGACGGCGGGGGTGAGAAAAACCTCGCGCGGCAGAGGAATATTGGAAAAAGATAAAGGGAGAATAACAAAAATCCGATGACAAGCGTCATCGGATTTTTATGTTACGGGGTATCTCCCGCGTTGATTATTTTCTCAATTTTCGACCAATTTGTCTCGTTGGATTTATAGTATTGCTCCATATATTCAAGTCCCACAATATCCTTTATGATCTGCCTGTCACTGCTTTCAAATTCACACGAGAGGTAGTATGCAAAGGTCAACACGTCGCCAAACTCCTCTGTAAACTCCTCGGAGCAGGAATTTGATGAAACAAGTATCTGGAAGGACTTTCCGTCGGTCATTTGCACGGAATATTTAAGCTCGGCATTTTCGTCGCAGGAGAAGGTATATCTATAAACGTCATCCCACGTGTACTCTTGTGTGGTTATAAATGTCTTTTTCTTTATGGAGTCCTTGGACACCTCGGTATAAACGCCCGCATTGAAGGCAAGCATTCCGACAAGCAGAGCTATTCCAACAATACCCGCGATTTTTGTTGTTTTTGAAAGAGTTATTTTAGATTTCTTCTTATCATCAATTGACCTACCGCCGAGCAGCACACCGTCTTGCTTATCGCTCTTTTCCTTTGCCATAGCAGAGAAAAGATAGATAAAGAAGATTACCTCAAACACAAGAAATGCGCCAATAATAAAAATCGTTGTATGCTCGCGCAGAGCTATGACGGGAGCATCGGGAGCAAATGCCGCAAAGCTAAGGCTTGCTGTCAAATTCATCAGCAACGTATAAATTACCGTCAGAACAATTGACGCAACCGTTCCGATTATAGTCAAAAGAAAGGTATTTTTTTTCATTTTATCACCTTGATTTTATATTTTGACGGGGTTGTCACAAGAACAACCCCGTATGCTTTATCAAAGAAGTCTTATTGACTCGCAAATTCCTGCGCTCTCGTCCGAGATAAGAGCCGTCGCATCCGCTTCGCTCATATTCTTGGCAATTATGCAGGTATATTCACCCTCGCACACAGTTGTCTGTATATCGCCAAAGCGGGAAAGAGCAGAGTCATTATTAAGAATGAACAGTCTGTCGCAGGTGTAGGACTCAAAATCAGCCATATCATCCGCTGTCGCAACCGCAAAGGAGGGAAGCTGTATCTTGCCCTTATGCTCCGCGATGTCAACTATATCCGCGCAGACCGCACTCGCCGTGGGAAGCTTGCCCGCGCCTGGGCCGTAGAACATTACCTGACCTACCATATCGCCCGAGACGAGTATTCCGTTGAACACACCGTCAATGCTTGAGAGGGGATTGGTGGAGGGAATAAGTCTGGGAGATACCATACAAAGCATTTTGCCGTCAATATTTCTTGTATGACCGATGAGCTTAACCGAATATCCGAGCTTCTTTGCAACCTCTACCGCAGTTTTGGATATCTTCGTAATACCCTCGGTGTGAATACTGTCGGGGCTTGCGAGCTTACCGAATGAAAGCGCCGCGAGGATAACTATCTTTCTCGCCGCGTCGATGCCCTCAACGTCAGCCGTGGGATTTGCCTCAGCATAACCGAGCTTCTGCGCCTCGCGGAGCACGTCGGAGAACTCCGCGCCCTCCTTGTCCATTTTGGTAAGGATAAAGTTTGTCGTTCCGTTCAGAATTCCGCTGACCTCGCAGAGATTGTTGGAGGACAGGTCATTGCACATAGGACGGATTATCGGAATACCGCCGCCAACGCTCGCCTCAAACAAATATGAAACGCCGTGAGCCTTAGCGATCTCAAGCAGCTCCGCGCCGAATTTTGCGACGACCTCCTTGTTGGAGGTGACAACACTCTTACCCGCTTCAAGACACGCCTTGGAAAAGTCGTAAGCAGGGTGCGAGCCGCCCATCATCTCCGCGACAATGGAGACCTCGGGGTCATTCAGTATGATATTAAAATCGTGAATTACAAGGCTCTCAAAGGGGCTTCCGGGAAAGTCGCGCAGATCGAGAATGTATTTGATATCAAGGCTTTCGCCTATTTTCTTAGTTATAATATTGTTGTTCTGAGTTATGACCTCCGCAACACCCGAACCTACGGTGCCGAAGCCAAGAATAGCTATTTTTGCCATTATCAAGGGTCCTTTCAAGATTGGATATTTTAACATGTTAAAATAATATGAGTATATAATACCACATTTTTTCAGAAAATGCAACCATACTATTGAAAAAAAATAATATTTATGGTAAAATATCAGTAGAACTGAAAAAAGGAGGAAATAATATGGGATCACTTGTAGGCGGTAAGCAGAACGTAAAAATTTTTGTGCTTTACCTTATGCAGAATATAAATTATCCTATGGATTATATCACTATAAACGACATCGTTATGCAGAACGATTACGTGCTTTATCTTGACTTTGCGGAGAGCTTCCACGAAATGCTTGACGCAGGGCTTGTTGAAGTTTACGGACAGAACGAGGACGGAGACGATCTCTATATTGTCAGCTCAAGGGGCAGACTCGTCGCTACCGAGCTTCACGGGGAGATACACATGGCGCTTTTGCAGAAAAGCCTTTCCTGCGCGCTCAGATATCTCGATTTCAGAAAGCGCGGCATAACCATTTCCTGCAAGATAGAGAAGAGAGAGGACGGCAGATACGACGTTATCTGCAAGGTGAACGAGAAGGGCGAGCCGATACTCACGACCACTCTTGTTGTAGATAACCTCAAGTTTGCGCAGAAGATGGAGGACAACTTCAGAGAGCACCCCGAGATAGTTTACAGAGGCATAGTTTCTCTTGTTGCGGGCAACATTAACTTCCTGTTTGAATAATTTATTCAATATTCTTTAGAAAAAAGTTAACAAACTTTTAATAAAATCAATGTGCATAATCAACAACAAAATCAAAAATGTTGATTAAAATGCACAACAAAGAACATAACAATTTGTTCAAAACCGCCCATCAACAAGATTTTTTGTAAAAGTGCAACAAAAAATTGCAAAAATCAGTGTTGACTTTTGGGAAAAATAATGATACAATTAACTTGTGTATTTGTAAGTCTTATTTTTACAAGTCGGTAGGAGAGAAATGAATTCGGAAAACAGAAATGCAATCGAGTCAAGGGAGGATGTAATTTCCCTGATTCAGAGGGCGAGAGAGGGCAGCCTTGACGCCTTGGACATTCTAAAAAGTAAATATCATCCTCTTATCGAATCGCAGGTAAGCCGCGCTTATGCCGACTACATGTCCAATCAGGACCGTGAGGACCTGTATGACGAAGCGGTCAGTGCGTTTGTCATTGCTGTATGTAATTATAACTGCGAGGAGCCGCAGGTCGAGTTTGGACTGTATGCGAAGGTGTGCATCAATAACAGACTTATAACCTTTATACGTAAGTACAATTCCGGTGTTACACGTAGCGTGGCATCTCTTGATGAGCTTTCGCAGTTCATCCCGCAGGACGGACAGACCGACCCGCTCGAGCAGGTGATTGAGGACGAAAAGATCAGAGCTCTCGTTGACAGAATACAGAGCAATCTTTCTGCCTACGAGGCAAAGGTGTGGTGGCTTTACACCACCGGAATGTCCGCCAAGGCAATTGCGGGCAAGGTCGGATGTGACACGCGTTCCGTCAATAACGCAATATACAGAATACGCAAAAAGCTCAGACAGCTGTTGTCTGACTGATCACACAAGGTAAATTCTCAAAGAGAGTTTATATATAGGCCACTGTAAAAGCGGAGTGGCAGGTATCATTATCAAAAGTGAGGTATTAAAACAATGTACGAAGAAGAAGTAAAAGTTGAAGGCGAAGTTGCAGAGGCTGAGGCAGTAGAGACTGTTTATGAGGACATAGTTCTCACATGTAAGGACTGCGGACAGGAATTCACATTCACCGCAGGCGAGCAGCAGTTCTATGCTGAAAAGGGCTTCAAGAATCAGCCCAAGGCTTGCAAGGCTTGCCGCGATAAGAGAAAGAACGCAGATAAGCCTGAGCGCGAGACCTTTATAGCTGTTTGCAGCGAGTGCGGCGGCGAAGCAAAGCTTCCTTTCCAGCCTTCAAGCGACAGACCCGTTTACTGCAGCAAGTGCTTTGAGGCAAGAAGATCCAGATAAGATATTGCTGTAATCTGCTATAATAACAAAAAGTTGCGCTTTTAACTTCGGTTACATATAGTTGATAAAAATCAAAAAACGGACAAGAGTGTTTGTCCGTTTTTTTGCGCTTGACTTATGTTTTTGTATATGATATAATAGGTGAGACAGTCATCAAATATCAAATTATCAAAGGAAAAATATATGGATATTGCATTACTTATTCTTGAAATAGTCGGCACCGTGGCATTTGCGGTGTCGGGGGCGCTTGTGTCGATAAAGGCAAAGCTTGATATGCTGGGAGTAATTCTTCTCGGAGGCATTACCGCGGTTGGCGGAGGAATTATAAGGGACCTTATAATAGGACGAACACCTCCGGCGGTATTTTCAAGGTCTTACATAATTTTAATAGCTGTGTTTGTGTCGGTGGTGGTATTTATCGTATCGTATATAAGACGCCGTAATTTCACGGAAATGCGAAAGAGGATAGAGCATATAAACAATCTTTTTGACGCGCTTGGGCTCGCCGCGTTTTCCGTAATGGGTACGGAAACAGCGTTTGTCTGCGGTCTTGATGATAAGATACTTCTTTCGGTCACGTTGGGAGTTCTGACGGGCGTCGGCGGAGGACTTATACGCGACGTGCTTGTCAACGATACTCCTTATATATTAAAAAAACACGTTTACGCATTGGTTTCAATATTCGGAAGCCTTATGTATTATATTCTCAGACTTAACCTCGGAGAATCTGTAATTTCCATAGCTATTCCGGTCGTAACAATTGTGACTCTGAGAATGCTCGCGGCAAAATTCCGTTGGAGCTTACCTCGAGTTCATATAGAAGATGATATAAGTCAAGATAAGGGTGAGTGATCACCCTTATTTTTTCAGTGCGAAGAAAATGACCTCCTTTTCGTCCTTGCCAATAGTTTTTGTAAGGTAGAGGAAGGCGATATAAAAGAATATTGACAGAATAATGTGAAGAGTTATGTCAAGTATCTGTCCTTTGATGTCGAAAATACGAAGGGAAAAATATGCGGCGTTTGTCGCGCAGAGAATACATACAACGGGCATAAATATCTGATGAAATATCCTGAATTTCATTTTTGTCACCGATACCATTTTCCAAAGGCTCAAAAACGTGTTGAGCATTTCGGTAGCGTATATTGAGATAACGTATCCCATAAGCCCCATTTTCGGAATAAGAAGAAGGGCGAAAATACAGGCAGTCAAGGCGTCAGCTATGTTGACGTTCATTGAGTAGACCTCATGCCCCATGCCCTTGAGAATGGCGTCTACAGAGCTGTCAATGTACATTATGGGAATAAGCGGTGCCATGAGTCTTATGTAGTGCGCCGCTTCCTCGCTGTTATATACGGTTGTGCCGAGTCCGTAGGAGTAAAATATCATAATCCCCGACGTTCCAATGGAAAAAATAAGCGCGAGAGTGAGTATTCTGTATGAAATGCGACGGAGCCTTTCGGGATTGTTTTGTACTCTGCATTCCGTGACCTCGGGTATAAGCAGACCTGAAAATGAGGTGATAAATGCCGAGGGGAACAGTATGAGCGGCATTACCATACTGTGAAGAATACCGTAGGAGGCGAGCGCTGACGACCACGACTTTCCGCTTGCTTTAAGTCCTTTTGGAATAAGTATGTGCTGGATCGTTGTAAGTCCCGACCGTACGGTCGCACTTATGGTGACAGGAACAGTTATTGAAAGCAGCTTTTTTGTTATTCCGCTGTTTGAGCCTTTACGTGTCAGAGGACTTATCAAATGCTTTTTGCTGTCATATTTATAAAGAATAAATGCGGCGATCAAGGAAAAAAATTCGGCAAGCACCGCTCCAAGCACAAGCGCGATGCAAGCGTATTCCGCGCCCCTTTGAACAAATTTTCTCAAAAAAATAATAGTGAGAATTATCTTTATTCCTTGCGCAATGATCTGTATTAATGAGCTTGCGCGCACACGCTTGACAGCAGTAAAATATCCCGACAGACAGGAGCTGAGGGATACGGGAATAAGCGATAGGGCAAGAATTTTCAGTGAGCGGATAACTCTTGTGTCTCCAAGCATGTCTTCACCAAGCATGCCCGATAGAAAAAAGAGAAGAACAGTTGCCGCAAGACTTGACACAAACGCGCATACAAGAGCTTTTTTAGCGGTTCTGCGCGCCAACTCTCTGTCGCCCACACCCATGGCGTCGGACACCGCGCGGGTAGTGCCGAGATTTATTCCCGCGCACCCAATTGTAACCGCAAACGCATAAATACCGCCCATAAGCGAGTACAGTCCCATAGCCTCCGCACCCGCGGTATTAGAGACGTAAATATTAAATGCCACTCCCACACCGCGGATTATGAGCGCAGTGGCGGTCAACGACAAAAAATTTAAAAAAAATCTTCTTGTTCTTGATGACATATTACAAGCCCTTCGCATATCATTTATATATCAAATATATGACGCGGGAAAATTTTTATGATTTTGCAATATATATTGGCAATATTAAGAAGACGTAATATTATATTAGAGGTAGCGGTCATACCGAAATATATTTACCGGGGAGGTGTAACTATGTGTGTGTATGCTTGTGCGATTTGCGGATATGAGTACATCCAAAACGAGGGTGACGCGGCAGGCGGTATAGCTGCGGGTGTTGAATTTGCGGATATTCCAAACGATTGGGTATGTCCCGTGTGCGGAGCGGCAAAGGACGAGTTCGAGCCTGTATATCCCGAGGATTACTGATAAAAAATCCGACTCTTGTGAGTCGGATTTTTTATCTTATAATTATTCGCTTCTGAGCGCTTCAACGGGATCCTTCTTAGCCGCAGCACGGGAGGGAATAAGTCCCGCTATAAGCGTCAGTCCCATACTTATTGCGATGAGAATGAACGCAGCGGCAACGGGAAGAGTCGCCTTTACGTTTGAGAAGCCCGAGAGAGCCTGAATGATCGCGTTTGTGGGTATGCAGAGAAGGATTGTTATCAGTATACCGAGTATGCCCGCGCATGTACCGATAATAAAGGTCTCTGCATTGAATACACGGGATACATCCTTCTTGGACGCGCCGATGGCGCGGAGAATACCTATCTCCTTTGTTCTTTCAAGAACCGAGATGTTTGTAATAATTCCGATCATTATAGAGGATACCACAAGGGATATAGCAACGAAAGCGATGAGAACGTAGGAGATAACGTCAATTATCGTGGACACCGAGGACATCATAGCTCCGACAAGATCGCTGTACTGAAGCTGATCCTTTTTCTCAACGGAATTATTGTAATCTTTAATAAACTGCTCGACATACTCCTTGGAAGCAAAGTCCTTTGCGTAGAAGTTTATAGAGGCGGGAGAGGCCTTTTGAGCATCGTCAAGCTCCTCAAGGACACTGTCATATGTTGCATCTATTCCGGGAGCCATTCCGTAAAGAGTTTCCTCAAGCTGAATAAATGCGGGGTCATCTGCCGTCATCGTGCCGAGTATGGTCACGAAAATATCCTCGTTGACAGTCATAGTCTTTATGTCAGCGGTCATTTTTTCGTATATAGCGGACATTTTTTCTTCTCCCGCAAGCTCAACGAGTCCGGGCATAGTGATGGGTATTTGCTCGCTCTGCTGGAAGCCGATGAAGGAAAGCATTACGTGTGACTGAGTATCAAGAGCGGGAAGAAGCTTCACGAAATTCTGACGAGTGATCTCTATTCCGCCCGTGGTCTGTGATATCATCTTCAAGAGGTTGTCTGCCATAGCTGCCGACATGGGATTTTCATTGACTGCATCAAGAACAGCGGTAAGTACCTCTGCCTGCTTATCAGCGGGGAGGAGCATATACACGCCGAGGAAGGATTCAAGATCCTTGACGTTGATCCTGCCCTCAAACTCCTCGTTTGTGAGGATCTGCTCGGTCATATATGCGTAGAACATATCCATTGTCGCGGAATCTATCTTTGCAACGAGCTGGTCTATGGTCTCGGGAGTATAGTGCGTTCTCTCAAACGCAAGTCCCGTAAGAACGTTTACATCGGGAGTTTCCTTTTGCTGATTTATAACCTCACTGGTTTCGTTCTTCTCAAGAATATAGTTGGTAAGAGCCTTGGTGTAGCCGACAGCACCCGAAATAGATGTTGCTGTCGCGTCAGCTCTGGGACGGATTATTCCCACGATCTTTACGTCCATACCGTTTTCGGTGACGAATTTTTCCTGATCGTAGCCGGGATATTCTCTTATATCGATCCAACTGCTGTACTGCTTGTCTCCAACGGTGTATCCCTTTGACGCGTCGGGGTTTTTCTCAAAGAAATCAGATGTCGTGAGCAGCTTGAATCTCATATTGAGGATGTCCTCGTAGGTGTAGGGAGGAAGCTCCTTGGATTCATATTTTCCGTTCATAAGATCAGCCATTTCCTGATCAATTTCATTGGGATCAAGAATGCCGAGCATATAAAGAGTCATTTTACTGATCTGATTGTTGGAATTGACTACCAAAACCACCTCGTCAGCGGCATCGGCAGCAGGCCAATTTCCTGCCACGACCTCGTACTGCTGATCAAGAAGCTCTCGGTTGTCTATCATTTCTGAGAATATATTGATCGAGGATCCGCCAAGCTCCATCATTTCGGTCATTCCCGAGAAGGCGTCTCCCATATGATCGAACACAACCTCCATTCCAACCTTGACCGTACCGTTTGCCGTATTGAAGACCTGAAGATCATAATCGTAGGTATATTGAATATCGCTTACGTACTCGTCAAGAGTGTCTCTGTTTGCGTCAATATGCTGCTTGAAGGCTTCGAGATTGTTTTCTACCGTTGAGGTCATAGCAGACATCATTGTTCCGAGCGAGTCGTCAACGTAGATCATTCCCGAATCCGAGTAGTCTGTAGATGCGGAGGAATTGGTCATTGCCGAAAGCATTGCGGACATATCCTGAGTTTCCTTATAAATGGAAAGGGGATACGTGGAGAGGGTGTCCTCCTGAACCTGATTTATGAACAGCTGAATACCGTTTGAAAGCGAGAGAATAAGGGCGATTCCTATAATACCTATGCTTCCCGCAAGAGACGTCATAACCGTACGTCCTTTTTTGGTGAAGAGGTTATTCATAGAAAGGGAAAGCGCGGTAGCAAATGACATTCTGCGCTTTTTTTCCGCCTTTTTAATCTCCTTTTTATTGACGGGAGCGACAGGCGCAGCTACTGTATCCTCCGCTGAGCTGTCGTAGGGATTGGAGTCATCTATAACAAGTCCGTCGCTGAGCTTTACTATACGCGTGGAATATTCGTCCGCGAGATCGGGGTTGTGAGTAACCATGATAACAAGGCGATCCTTGGCAACATCCTTGAGGATTTCCATTATCTGAACGCTGGTCTTGGTGTCAAGCGCTCCCGTGGGCTCGTCAGCGAGAAGAATATCGGGATTATTTACGAGTGCGCGCGCTATTGCAACTCTCTGCATCTGTCCGCCCGACATCTGCGTTGGCTTTTTGTTTATCTGGTCCGCAAGTCCTACGCTTTCAAGCGCAGCTATTGCTCGCTGTCTTCGCTCTGTTTTTGATACGCCCGAGAGGGTAAGCGCAAGCTCAACGTTTGCGAGAACTGTCTGATGGGGGATAAGATTGTAGCTCTGGAATACGAATCCTATAGAGTGATTTCTGTATGTGTCCCAATCCGAGTCCTTGAAGGTCTTTGTTGACTTTCCGTTTATCACAAGGTCTCCGTCGGTATATCTGTCGAGTCCGCCGATGATGTTCAAAAGTGTTGTTTTACCGCAACCAGACTGTCCGAGAATAGAGACAAACTCATTTTTGCGGAACTCAAGATCCACACCCTTGAGTGCTTCTACCTTTTCTGCGCCCGAGGAGTACACCTTGATGATATTTTTTAATTGAAGCATCTATTTTTCTCCTTTGGAAAAAGTTTCAAAAAATAATTCAAAACAATTCTATCATCCTTTTGTAAACTGAATGTGAAGGATAAAGGGTTTTTTTGTGATATTTTGTTTCTGATAAATATATTTTTATTCTTTGTCTCGGTATGTTGACAAAATGTAATTTTCGTGATAAAATTATTGTGGTAATTTTTTTTTGGCGTAATGAAGCGCCACTCAAACCAAGGAGGAAATTATGCAGTTCAAAAGATTTTTAGGAATCGCTCTCGTGATTGTGCTTCTTCTTTCCTGTATGGCTCTTATTGTTGGATGTAACAATGATGATAAGCCCTCGGAAACTCCCTCGATCACACCCACGGAAGCTCCTACCACACCCACAGAAACACCCTCAGAAACACCTACGGAGACTCCCACCGAGACTCCTACCACACCCACAGAAAAGCCTACGGAAACTCCTACCGAGCCCCCCGTTGACACAAAGGTTGAATATACCGTGACCGTCAAGGATGCTGATGGCAATGCTGTATCGGGAATAAGAGTGGTTATATGCATGGATGACACGTGCTTTAATCCTATAGTCACCAACGAAGACGGTGTTGCAAGCATGAAGCTTGAGCCCGCGGACGGATACAAGGGCAAGGTAAGCAAGGCTGACGGCTATGAGTTTACCGATGAATATACAATGTTTGCAAGCGGAGAAACGTCTATCGTTATCGTTATTACAAAAATATGCGAGCATGAGAACACAGAGCCAATAGAGGCAGTTGATCCCACCTGTACCGAACCCGGTCTTACCGAGGGAAGCAAGTGCGCGGATTGCGGCGAGGTCCTTGTTGAGCAGACAGTTGTTGAGGCTGTTGGACATACAGAGGAGCTCATTCCTGCAACTGTTTCCTGCAAAATGGCTGGAAAGAGTGAGGGTAAAAAGTGCTCCGTTTGCGGAGAAATACTCGTTGCTCCCGTAGATGTTGATAAGCTCCCCCACACCCCCGGAGATGAGCCCACATGTACAAAATCCCAGAAGTGTACCGTTTGTTTTACAGTTCTTGTGCAAAAGCTTGGTCACCGTTATGATACCCCCTATGTGCTTAATTGCAGCGTTTGCGGAGAAGGCCCTAGAACCGCACCCGAATTTGAGGCAGACCCCTTCTTTGATACCTTCAGGGTCGGACACAGCAACGTAAAGTCATTCGCGAGCTTCACCTCCGGTGAGTTCACTGGAGCTGCTATAAGCTCTGTTGACAGCGCAAGCGGAATTGTTGAATTTTCGAGTCTCTTTGCAGGAATGAGCGTTTCTATAACCGGATATGCGGGATTTGACGCTAATATCGTCAATTTCGGATATTATATTGACGATGACTATGCTAACGCTCAAATATCTCCCGCGCTTGATCCTACCGACGAGATGAAGGATGCTGTAGGAAAAAGAGCAAAGGCGTTCAATATAACCGCTCAGACCGCCGGACTTTCGACAGGCGAGCATACGATCACCTTCTTTGCTGAGTTCAGTAAGGGAATTTACGTTGATCTTACAACGTGGAATATCAATATAGTCGGCAGAGAAGAGTCCGAGGATAAGCCCATAGCTAACATAATTATTATAGCAGGTCAGTCCAACGCATTCGGCGCAAGCCCGATTACAAACGTTGATCCCAAGTATAACAATAAGACATATGACAACGTCTACATCCACTACAATAACATTAACGTTTTGAACGGTGTTTGGCAAAGCATTACGAAGAACAACGGATTTGAGGCTTACAGAGGCGGAAAGGGAGGCGGAGCGCCCGGCTTTATCGGTCCCGAGCTCGGTATAGTTGAATACCTAACCGCTAACGGATATGCCGACGACGCGCCTCTTGGCATTATTAAGTTTACAGCTGCAGGAACCTACCTTAACGGTCAGTGGTTCCCGACAGACACAAATTACGATCTTGACCCCGAGGATCTTGTTGAGGATATGGGAGATTATCTCTACAATCAGATGCTGTCATACGTATACGAATCGTTGGCTATGATATCCAATGACTATAATCCTCAGATCACAGGCTTCTTCTGGGTTCAGGGAGAATCTGATGCATCTCACATGCCCGACGTTGCGCAGGCTTACGCGGAGTACGAGCAGCTGCTTGTAAACTCTATCCGTTCGGATTTCGACGAGTATTCTGCTGAGAATGGAATTACATTTATAAACTATGCAATCCAGGAAGCTACCGAGGGTAATCCCACCGGTACGTTCCCCTATGACTACACCACGTGGACACATGCCGAGACAGTAAACAACGGCAAGAAGGCAAACTGCGAATATTGGTATGATTATGACAATGACGGTGAGATTATAATCAACGATAAACCTGATCTTGAAAATTCTTACATAATATTGGCTGACAATTTCCTGAGCAAGGGCTCCACAGGAGAAGATCGAGACTTTGCGCATCTTTGCGGCCCCGATATGTTCAAGCTCGGACTTTTGATGGGCGAGGGCTTAATGTTCATTGAAGCTCTGTATGCCTGATAAAAACTTACATTGATCCCAAGCACCCGCGGATATCCGCGGGTGCTTTTACGTATATAATATTTTCCCCAAGGCTATTGATTTTATTTTGATTAGGTGATATAATTATAAGGAATTTAGAGAGAAAGGAGTCTCGGGATGAAAACGGTTCTACGTTTTTTGAAGAAATATAAGCTTGAATGTATCATAGCGCCTCTGTTCAAACTGCTCGAGGCTTGCTTTGATCTTTTGGTGCCGCTTGTTGTCCAGTCAATAATAGACAAGGGAATAGCAAACGGTGACAGCAGTCATATTATAAAAATGTGTCTTGTGCTTGTAGCGCTTGGAATAATCGGTCTGGCTTGCGCCGTGATAGCGCAGTATTTTGCCGCAAAGGCGGCGGTAGGCATGGCTACGGGAATGAGACATTCGCTTTTTGCCCATCTCGGCAGATTTTCTTATTCCGAGACGGACAAGCTTGGCACGTCGTCAATGATAACCCGAATGACGAGCGACGTAAACCAGCTTCAGTCGGGAGTTAATATGACGCTCCGTCTGTTTTTGCGCTCTCCCATAATCGTGTTTGGCGCGATGATCATGGCGTTTCTCGTAAACAAGGATATTGCGCTTGTATTCGTGGTAGTCATTCCCGTGCTTGCGGTTATAGTTTTCAGCATAATTCTTGCGGGAATCCCTCTTTACAAAAAGGTACAGCAAAAGCTCGATAATGTCACCTCGCGTACTCGCGAAAGTCTCTCGGGCGTGCGAGTTATCCGCGCTTTCAACAAGGAGAGCGAGGAGATAGAAGGCTTCGAGGTTGCCAACAGAGAGCATACTAAAATTCAGAACTTTACGGGCAGAATAACTGCTCTTATGAATCCGCTCACGTACGTTGTAGTCAATCTCGGTATAATCGCAATAATTTATTTCTCCGCGCCCGAGGTAAATTCGGGTAATATGTCACAGGGCGAGCTTGTCGCGATGTATAACTATATGACGCAGATACTCGTCGAGCTTATAAAGCTTGCAAATACTATATTCCTTGTGACAAAGGCACTCGCGTGCAGTAAGCGTATCCAGGCAGTATTTGATACTCCCACGGGAATGAATGTTCCAAAACAACCCGCAACCGAGGGCAACGAAAATTCTCCCGTAGTTGAATTTGAAAATGCAGCGCTGACTTATTCCACCGCCTCCGCTCAATCCGTTCAGGGAGTGAATTTCAAGGCGTATCGCGGCATGACTGTTGGTATTATAGGCGGAACAGGAAGCGGTAAGACTACCCTTGTAAATATGATCCCCAGATTTTACGACGCAACCGAGGGACAAGTAAGATTTATGGGCCGTGACGTTTCCGAATATGACCTTGAATTTTTGCGCTCGCAGATTGGAATAGTTCCGCAAAAGGCGGTACTTTTCAAGGGAACGGTACGCTCAAATCTCTGTTGGGGTAAGGAGAGTGCCACCGACGATGAGCTTTGGCACGCGCTCGAAATAGCGCAGGCGGCTGATTTTGTCCGCGAAAAGAACGGCGGACTTGACGCAAAGGTCGAGCAAAAGGGAAGAAACTTCTCGGGCGGACAAAGACAAAGACTTTGTATAGCTCGCGCGGTAGTGGCAAAATCACCTGTTCTGATACTTGACGACTCCGCGTCTGCGCTTGACTTTGCCACCGAAGCAAGACTCCGCCATGAAATAAAAAATCTTGACTATGATCCCTGTGTTTTCATAATTTCTCAAAGGACCTCATCCATCTCACACGCAGACATTATTCTCGTGCTTGACGACGGAGCAGTAGTCGGCATCGGAAAGCACAATGAGCTTCTTGATAGCTGCCCCGTGTACCGTGAAATTTATGAATCGCAGTTCAAGGGAGGTGAGTCGAATGGCTAAGATCTCCCGCAAAACCACCTTTTCTAAGGTGCTCAGATATATGAAGGGCTACAGAGTTCTTTTCGCTATATCTCTGATTTTAGCGGCACTTATAGTCGTAGGTACGCTTTATATTCCCATTCTCGCAGGTCAGGCAATAGACCTCGCCATAGGGAAGGATAACGTTGATTTTGAAGGCATTTTCAGAATTTTGATCATCATAGGCGTAGTCTGCGGAGCTACCGCGCTGTGCCAATGGATAATGAACGTCATAAACAACCGTATCACCTTTGGTATCGTCAAAAAACTCAGACGCGACGCGTTTGTGAAGATACAGGAGCTTCCGCTCTCGTATCTTGACACAAAGCCCGTAGGTGACACGGTCAGTAGAGTTATCACGGACGTTGACCAGTTCGGTGACGGACTGCTTATGGGATTTTCACAGTTCTTCACGGGAGTGCTGACTATTATCGGCACTATCGGGTTCATGATCTCCATAAGTCTCCCCATTACCGCGGTGGTCGTGCTGATAACCCCTCTGTCGCTTTTTGTGGCTGCGTTTATCGCAAAAAATACCTTCTCGCTATTCAAGGCGCAGTCCGAGACCAGAGCCGAGCAGACGGCATTTATTGATGAAATGATAGGCGAGCACAAGGTCGTGGCAGCATTCTCGCATGAGGATGAGGCATTGGCTAAATTTGACGAGATAAACGGCAGACTTGAAAAGACGTCTCTCAAGGCTCTGTTTTATTCATCTCTCACAAACCCATCAACTCGTTTTGTAAATAACCTCGTTTATGCAGCGGTAGCGTTTGTTGGCGCTATGATATGTATCAGGCAGGGAAACGTGGAAGGCGGCCTTACTGTCGGCGGACTTTTCTCGCTTTTGAATTACGCAAACCAATACACCAAGCCCTTCAATGAGATTTCGGGCGTTGTTACCGAGCTTCAGAACTCGCTCGCCTGCGCCTCGCGTCTGTTTGAGCTTATAGACCAGCCCTCACAGACACCTGACGCCCCCGACGCGCACATTCTCACAGGAGACGAGGTGGACGGCAAGGTAAATATAGAGGATGTAAGCTTTTCTTACACTCCCGACCGTGAGCTTATACGTGACTTTAACCTGTCGATCGAGAACGGGCAGAGAGTGGCAATCGTCGGCCCTACGGGCTGTGGAAAGACCACCGTGATAAATCTGCTTATGAGATTTTACGACGTTGACAGCGGAAAGATCAAGGTCAGCGGTCACGATATAAGAGATCTTACGCGCAGCTCGCTCCGTAGCTCCTACGGTATGGTGCTTCAGGAGACGTGGCTCAAGAGCGGCACGATACGAGAAAATATCACGATGGGCAAGCCCGATGCCACCGATGAGGAGATAATTGCGGCTGCAAAGCTCACCCACGCGCATAGTTTTATACGCCGTTTGCCGCAGGGCTACGATACTGTGATAGGAGAGGACGGAGGCTCGCTCTCGCAAGGACAAAAGCAACTTTTGTGTATCACAAGAGTGCTTCTGTGCCTGCCTCCGATGCTTATTCTTGACGAGGCAACCTCCTCAATAGATACACGCACGGAGATAAAAATACAGAATTCCTTTGCGCTTATGATGAAGGGCAGAACGTCGTTTATCGTTGCGCACCGACTTTCCACCATCAAGGAAGCGGATATAATTCTCGTTATGAATAACGGAAAGATAATCGAAAAGGGAAATCATGCGGAGCTTCTCGACAAAGGCGGCTTCTATGCGGATCTCTGGAACAGTCAGTTTGAATAGAAAAAGCCTTCCCCTCACAGGGGGAAGGCTTTTTTATTATTCCTCAAAAATATCTATCTGTGAGGAGTTGTTTTTTCTTTTCATAGGTATTCCGAGATGCTCATACGCAAGTCTGGTCACGCAACGGCCTCGGGGAGTACGGGAGAGGAATCCTATCTGCATAAGATACGGCTCGTAAACGTCCTCGATTGTGACTGCTTCCTCGCCGATAGTCGCCGCGAGAGTTTCAAGACCGACGGGGCCTCCGTCGTAGAATTTGATTATAGTTTCAAGCATGCGTCTGTCGGTATTGTCAAGTCCAAGCTCGTCTATTTCAAGCTTGCCGAGAGCGTAGGACGCTATCTCCTCGTCGATTATCTCCTTGCCCGACACCTGAGCGAAATCACGAACACGCTTGAGGAGTCTGTTAGCAATTCGAGGCGTTCCGCGAGAGCGGGACGCTATCTCATACGCTCCGTTTTCATTGATGCCGATGCCAAGTATGGCTGCGCTTCGCTTAACGATAGTCGCAAGCTGCTCGGGAGTGTAAAGCTCAAGCTTGAGCAGTACTCCAAAACGGTCGCGAAGGGGAGTGGTAAGCTGACCTGCGCGTGTGGTCGCACCGATAAGTGTGAATTTAGGCAGATCAATTCTTATGCTTCTGGCGGACGGGCCCTTGCCGATAATTATATCAAGCGCAAAGTCCTCCATGGCAGGATAAAGAATTTCCTCAACCGAGCGGGAAAGACGGTGTATCTCGTCAATGAAAAGCACGTCGCCCTCGCTCAGATTCGTAAGCAAAGCCGCAAGGTCACCTTGCTTCTCAATAGCGGGACCCGAAGTAACTCTTATATTTACCCCCATTTCGGCGGCGACAATATTTGAAAGTGTCGTCTTACCGAGACCGGGAGGGCCGTAGAGCAGAACGTGGTCAAGAGACTCACCTCTGAACTTTGCCGCATCCATATACACCTTCAGATTTTCCTTTGCCTTGTCCTGACCTATGTACTCGTCAAGATTTTTAGGGCGAAGGGAGCTGTCGGTGTCGGAATCCTCTGCGGAATAGGAGGTTGACACTATTCGGCTTTCAAAGTCAAAATCTTCTGTAAAATCCATAACTGCCTCCAATAATTATCTCATAAGCTGCTTGAGAGCTTCCTTGATGATCTGCTCAAGGCTCATATTCTGTGTATCAAGCGAGGAGAGAACTCTTTGTGCCTCGGCTCTGCTGTAGCCAAGCACCATAAGAGCATCCTGCGCCTCGGACATCTTTCCGCTTGAGGTAGGAGCAACTGCTCCTCCGCCCGCGGACACCGCGCTTGCAAGAGACGTGTCAAGGCTGGTCTCCTTTGAGAGCTTGTCCTTAAGCTCGAGAATTATTCTTGCGGCGGTCTTGGGACCTATACCGCTCGCTTTAGATATAGTCTTTTTATCGTCGGTGCAGACCGCAAGAGCAAACTTTTCGGGTGTGAGCAGAGAGAGGATGGATATTGCCGCCTTGGGACCTACGCCCGACACAGTAAGGAGCATCTTAAAGGTCGAAAGCTCTATCTCGCTTCCAAAGCCAAAAAGCTCGATACCATCCTCGCGCACCGCAAGATAAGTATATAGCTTTACCTTTTGCGACGTGGATCGAGCAAGACCTTCGTAGGTGTTGCCGCTTATTGTGAGCTTATACCCCACTCCGCACACGTCAATCACTGCCGTTGCGGGAGAGGAGTATGCAAGCTCTCCGGATATATAGTGAAACATAAAATCAGTCCTTTCCCTTATTCTTTGATTTTTTAGCGGGTGGAGAATCCTTTTTATCTTTTACATTAAGATCGGCATCATCAGAGTTATCCTCGATGCAGAGCAGGGGTCTTACGGGCTTTATTCGGATAAGCTTCTTTTCAAATACCCATATCAGCACAAAGACTGTGATCGCCACGCACGAGATGATAAGTCCAACCGTCACGATCCTCGGCTTGTACACGATTTTAATACTATGCTCGCCCGCATCCGCTATTTCAAATGCAAGCAAAGCTCCGCCGCCGTCCTTGCCGGGAGTTGTATCCACCGCGTCAAATGTCTCAACCTTTTTACCGTCAACGTAAACGTCCCAGTACTTATCGTAGGTTATGGTGGTGAGTATGACCTGATTGTTGTTTTCCGTGGAAATACTGCCTTCAAAGCTGCTTTCCGTGTACTCATCAATAACAAGCTGGTTTTTCTGGAGTCTTTGAGTCACCTCAGCGAGAAGCTGAGTGTCGATATAGTAGATATAGGATTCCTGGTCCTGAACGTAAAATTGATTGTAGGAATTATCGATCTTTACGGTAAACTGATAATCGCTCGTCTTTGACTTTCCAAGCTCGACTATACGGAGCGTGGGGTTGGTCGAGACGTTGCTTCCAAAATTGTTCGTGCCGTCAGCGATCGGGCTGGTAGCCGAAAGCTTGACGTTACGGGTATAGTAAGCGGGAAGATACAGATAAAGCGTTGTGTTTTCGGGCACGGTATAATCATACGTGACAGTACCGTTCTCGCCCGTGTATCTGTGATGGATTATTGAGTCGTCAAGCGAGCCGCTGGAAACTCCGTAGGTTATATTGCTTGAATAGATGACCTGATCCTGTGTGGCGGGTTTGAAAATCTGTACTGTTTCGTCCTCGCCGAGAATTGCTGTATAAAGGGCGTTGAGTCTTTCAAAAGGATTGGTGTAGCCGCCGTTATTATATTTTTCGTCTGTCTGCGCAACGTAGGTATTATAGACCTTCATATTGAAGTCAATAACGTCCTTATCAGACGCAAATCCAAGTGAAAGTGCGTAAGGATTTTTATATACCACGTAATCTGCCGCGGATTTGCCCTTGTATTTGCCCGAGTCGGTTTCATCCGCAACAGTTTGTTCTATAAGCTCCTCAACGGATATACCCTCATGAGCCGCGAATTCCTCCGCGGTATAGACAGGCTCACCGTAAAACTCGCTCATATCTCTGTCTGTGACGATATACTTAATTCCAAGCAGGGAGTCACTGACGGGGTTTCCGCCAAGATACAGTGACCACTGCGCTCGGGCAGAGTATCCCATCATCTGGATAAACTGAATTGCCGAGGTATTGAGAGTAGATGTGCTGTTAGCCACACCCCTTATGCCAAACTGCATATTGTCGTTAGGCTGACGGTACACCGTTTTTTCCATACGGTAGAAGGAATCATCATTGTCCCTGACGGTGTCAATTACAGGATACATAATGTCCTGGAAATCATCGTATCTTGAATAAGTTGAAAATCCGAAATCCTCGCCAAAGTCATCAACGTTTGATATTCCGTTGAGAACAAGCTCAACTGTAATTATTACAAGAAGAACGGCAGACAAAAGCGATTTTTTCGTCGTGGTACGGGCAATAGCGATAATGATAACGTAAATGGCTATCATGATCAGAGCGAAGAGTGCAAACTGAAAATTTCCAAGCTCAAACTTGCTGTTTATCTTCTGTATGCCCTCGGTGATCTCGGGAGCAAGCTTTTGAATTATTACAGCAAACGATCCCCAGAAAATCGCGGATATATACACGCCCCACTTGACGTTAGGTTCCTCAATGTTTTCAAAAGCCTTGAACGCCAGAATGACCAGGAAGAAGCAGAGCATAAAGCTGTATCTGTTCTGCAGACAGTTGGGATATTGGAATCCGTGCCAGATAAGGTCAAGCGTTGAGATGATAAAGCTGAGAATAAAGAATCCAACGAATACTGCAGATGCGATCTTTTCTCTGACAGAGAACTTTCCGCATAAAAAGTATGCGGGGGCGAGGATCAGGGTTATTACACCGCAGTAAATAAAGGGAAACGCACCTGTTGACGGCGACGTTGCCGTTGCGTTCATATTGTCTATGGTGTCATAAGAGCCGGGGAAGAACTTGAATATTACGTCGAAAAAGGTTATTCGAGTGGAAATATCAAGATCAGAGTCGGAAAATTCGGTCTTTCCGAATGAAAGCGAGTAATATGCGCTAAATATAATAACCGCCGCGATACATACTGCTATTGCGGAAAATACGGCTATTCTTATGAGCGACTTGATAAAATGTGATTTTTCACGGAGGGGATTGTTTGCAAAATCATTCTTGTGCGCAAAAATATAGTAGAAAAAGTACAGCGCAACGAATATACAGCACATATATCCGATATAATAGTTGCTTGCTATCGTGAGTGCAAGGGATACAACGAAAAGCTTATACTTGCCGTACTTTATAAGCGACTCAATGCCAAGAGTAAGAAGGGGAAGCCAGATCACCGCATCCATCCACATCAGGTTTGTCTGATATACTATACAGTAGGCGCAGAGAGAGTAAAGAAGTGAAAAGGCAACTATCGTGAGCTTGTTCAGCTTCTCGGAATGCTTGTGCAGGTAATATCCCATAGTCATGCCGCAAAGAGCTGACTTGAGCATGAGCAGAAGCAATGAGAACTCCTGCATTTTATCCGCGGGAAACAGGCATACGAGGTATGAAAGCGGGCTTGCAAGGTAGTATGCGTATATTCCGAGAAATTCTCCGCCGAGCGAGCGCGAGAAGGAGTAAAGAAGCTCTCCGTCTCCAAATATGGCGCGTCTGAGTGCAGAGAAGAAATATACGTACTGCGCGTTCAGGTCAAGAATAAGAGTAGTACCCTTGCCAAAGGGAAAAAGACCTCCTGTAACTATCATATAAATAAGCAGGACTGCTACCGCGGATATAAGTCCCGAAATACCGAGATATCTATATTCCTTAAGCTTATTTACAATTTGTCCCCAAAGTGACTGACGGGGGAGCGCGCCTGTGGTGTCTATGTTGTTTTGTACATTCAAATTAACTTTGCTTTGTTTCATCGGTTTTCCTTCTCTTGTTTTTAAGGATTGATTTTCTTTATTGCTTTTTCGAGCTTTTCACGGCCGAGAGTCATATCGTGTCCGCAATTCTGACAAATAATACGGACCTCGCTGCCGACACGCAATATCTTAAAAAGCCTGCATCCGCAGGGATGCTCCTTTTTCAGTTCGATGACGTCTCCGACGTCAAGCTTGAGTATCTTCATAATTATCCCTCTGTAAGCAATATTTCAACATTCTAAATTATACCACAAAATTTCGGGATTGTAAACGGTTTTCAAGATAAATTTTTCTTTAATTAACAAATATAATTAAAAATATATTTGACATTATCAAAATAGTGTGTTATAATATAGAGAATTGAAAATGGGGCAGTATTGCAAAAAATGCTCGGAAAGGAAATTTGATGATAATTCTCGGAATTGATCCCGGATACGCAATAGTGGGTTGGGGAGTAATTGAATATAACGGCTCAAAATTCAAGGTACTGGGATATGGGTCAATAAACACCCCTGCGGGACTTGAGCCTGCGGAACGGCTTTTGATGGTTTATCGCGGTATGAACGAGATCATCAATAAGTACAAGCCCGACCAGATAGCCGTTGAGGAGCTGTTCTTTAACACAAATACTACAACGGCAATACTTGTCGCAGAGGCAAGAGGAGTTATACTGCTTTCCGCAAAGCTTGCGGGGCTTACCATCGCGGAATATACGCCTTTGCAGGTAAAGCAGGCAGTCGTTGGATACGGACGCGCCGAGAAAAAACAGGTAATAGTAATGGTAACAAGCCTTTTAGGGCTGCCCGCGCCCCCAAAACCCGACGATACCGCCGACGCTCTCGCCATAGCCGTCTGCCACGCCCATTCGGGATGCTCTCGGCTGTCACAATACTATAACAAGAAATAATGGAGAAAATATATGTGGTGCAGTGAAAATTGGATAGATTACGAATTGCTTGACGCCTCCGACGGAGAGCGCCTCGAGAGGTGGGGTAAATACATACTCATCCGTCCCGACCCGCAGATAATATGGAAAAACGCGGCAAGACATCCCGCATGGAAGAATGCCGACGGAATATACCGCCGTTCAAACAACGGTGGCGGCGGCTGGGTAAAGCAGAAAACACCCGAGTCCTGGAATATATCTTACAAAAATCTCGGATTTGCGTTGAAGCCTATGGGCTTTAAGCATACGGGACTTTTCCCCGAGCAGGCAGCTAACTGGGATTGGTTTTCCGATATAATAAAGCGCGCAAAGGCAAAGGAGCCAAATAGACAGATAAAGGTTCTCAATCTCTTTGCTTATACGGGCGGAGCTACTATGGCGGCGGCTGAGGCGGGTGCGCAGGTGGTACACGTTGACGCGTCCAAGGGAATGGTCGCTATGGCAAAAGAAAACGCATCTCTCTCGGGGCTTGAGAGCGCACCCATCCGCTATATCGTAGATGACTGCAAAAAATTTGTTGAGCGCGAGATAAGACGTGGCAACAAATACGACGGCATAATTATGGACCCTCCGTCCTACGGCAGAGGCCCGTCGGGCGAGATCTGGAAGCTTGAGGATAGCATTGACGAGTTTATAACGCTTGCCGCTCAGCTTCTCTCGGACGACCCGCTGTTCTTCCTTGTAAATTCTTACACTACAGGACTCTCCCCCTTGACTATGAGCTATATTCTTGAGCTCAAGGTAAGAAGCGTTTACGGAGGAAAGATAGAATCGGGAGAGCTTGGACTTCGTGTAACACAAACGGGAGCATACCTGCCGTGCGGCGCAAGCTCGCGTTGGTTCAAAAAATAATAAAGTTTATTATCGGAGAGAAAAATGGCTTTTATAGAGGTTAAAAATTTAAGCTATGCATACAGTGAAAACGAAGGCACGCCTGTCCGCGCCCTGAATAATCTCTCATTTGAGATCCAGAAGGGTGAATACGTTGCAATTCTCGGTCATAACGGCTCGGGAAAGTCTACGTTTGCAAAGCTTCTTACAATGGTCATAGACGATTATGATTATCTTGACGGCAGCATACTTATCGACGGCAAGAATATTCTGAGCGAGGATATGACCGAGGACGAGACCTACGAGATACGCAAGAGAGTGGGAATGGTATTCCAGAATCCCGACAATCAGCTCGTAGCCACGATAGTGGAGGAGGACGTAGCCTTCGGCCCTGAAAATCTTGGTCTGCCCAGAGAGGAGATACGACGCCGTGTTGATGATGCTCTCGCAACCGTGGGCATGACAAAATTTGCCCGCCATGAGCCTCACAGACTTTCGGGCGGACAAAAGCAGAGAGTCGCAATAGCGGGAATTATCGCAATGATGCCCGAGTGTATGATATTTGACGAGTCAACCGCAATGCTTGATCCGATAGGCAGGCGCGAGGTTATCTCAACCATTGAAAAGCTCAACAGAGAAATGAATATCACCACCGTCAATATAACTCACTATATGGACGAGGCGGCAAGAGCAGACAGAATAATCGTATTCAACAACGGCTCGGTCATACTTCAGGGTACACCCGGAGAGGTATTTGCTCAGTCCGAGATACTCCGCGCCGCAGGACTTGATTTGCCGCAGTGCATTGATCTGACAGAGCGACTTAAGAAAAAGGGAATAAAAATAAAGGGAACGTCAAACACCCCCCAAAATTGCGCCAAGGCTTTAGCCGACGCGCTCGGAGTAAAAAGCTGACACAAGGAGGTAACGGCATAAATGCCAAAGCTTACAATTGAAAATGTATCTTACGTTTATAGCCCGAAAACTCCTTTTGAGGTAAAGGCGCTCAAGAGCGTAAATACTGAGATAAAAGAGAATTGCATAACGGGAATCATAGGTCACACAGGCTCGGGAAAATCAACGCTTGTTCAGATGTTCAACGGACTTGTAAGACCAACAGAGGGCAGAATTTTGCTTGACGGCAAGGATATATGGGAAAACCCCAAGGAAATAGGTAAAGTAAGATTTAAGGTCGGACTTGTAATGCAGTATCCCGAATATCAGCTTTTCGAGGATACCGTATTTAAGGATATATCATACGGCCCGAAGAATATGGGGCTTGATGACTCGGAAATAAAGCGTCGCGTAATGCTTGCGGCAGACTTTGTGGGTCTTGAGTTGTCTATGCTTGATAAATCTCCCTTTGATCTGTCGGGCGGACAAAAGCGCCGCGCGGCTATAGCGGGAGTTATGGCTATGAGTCCCGAGGTGCTTGTGCTTGACGAACCCGCCGCGGGTCTTGATCCAGCGGGAAGAAATGCCATTTTTGACGGAATACGCAGATACGCAAAAGAGAATAAAGCCTCTGTGATTATTGTAAGTCACAGTATGGAGGATATGGCTAAATACTGCGATGAGCTTATTGTAATGAATCAGGGCGAGGTCGCAATGTGCGGCTCAAAGGACGAGATATTTTCAAGAGGCGAGGAGCTTCAGAAAATGGGACTCAATATTCCACAGATAACCGAGCTTGTGCTTGAGCTTGAAGCCCTCGGAGTAAGCCTTGGTCGTAATATATACACCGTTGAGGCGGCGGAGAGCGCACTTCTCAGTATATTTGGAGGTGACGCAAAATGAACGTAGCTTTAGGTCAGTATTATCCGTCAGGATCAGTTTTGCATCGCCTTGACCCCAGAATGAAATTTATTCTGGCGATAGCATATATCGTAGCGGGATTTCTCTGCAAGAACGTCATAGCCTTCGGCTTGCTTTTTGCATCAACGATCACATTGATCCTGCTCAGCAAAATACCTATGAGAATAATTCTCAAGTCTGTAAAGGCAATAGCGTTTATCATTATTTTTACGGCTATAATCAACATATTTTTAACAAAGGGAGAGGAGCATGAGCTTTTGTTCTCGTGGAAATTTATCTCCATATATGAGAGCGGGCTTTACAGCGCGGCGTTTATCATTATAAGAATACTTGCAATGATCATCGGCGCAAGCATTTTCCTGACGTACACGACCACGCCCATACAGCTCACGGACGCTATTGAAAGGCTTTTCTCACCCTTAAAGGTGCTCCATGTGCCTGTTCATGAGTTTGCTATGATGATGACCATAGCATTGCGCTTTATCCCCACGATAGTTGAGGAAACAGAAAAGATAATGGCTGCGCAGAAGGCGAGAGGCACGGACTTTTCCAATGGTCCGCTTATGAAGCGTATAAAAGCGCTCATCCCCATTATAATACCTCTGTTTGTCTCCGCTTTCAGACGTGCGGGAGACCTTGCGACAGCCATGACCTGCCGTTGCTATCGCGGTGGCGAGGGAAGAACAAGAATGACGGTCCTCAAGCTCTCGTACAGAGATTTTATTGCTCTTGCTACAATGATCATCTTCATTGGCGGCATCGTGGTAATAAATATTATTTCCATTGGATATACTATGAATTGATAAAGGATCTATATGAAATTACTTCTTTATTTGTCCTATCTTGGCAGTGACTTTTGCGGCTATCAGGTGCAGCCCGGGCGCCGCACGGTACAGGGTGAGCTTTGCCGTGCCGCAAAAGAGCTATTCGGTTATGATTGCGATATTACGGGATGCAGCCGAACAGACAGCGGAGTTCACGCAAATATGTTCTGTGCCACAGTCACCAAAAAGGGCGAGGACACGCTTGATACTCATATCGGCACAGAAAAGATTCCAAGCGCTATTAACGCACATCTTCCGCCCGACATTTCGGTGTGGAGAGCAGAATGGCGTGAGAGTGATTTTCACCCAAGATATGACGTTAAATACAAGGAATATATCTACCGCATATACAACAGACGCGAGCGCGAGCCCTTTGAGGAGGGCAGAAGTCTGCATTATCCGAGATATATATCAGACTCCGCGCTTGACAATATGAACAAGGCAGCGCAAATGCTGATCGGTGAGCATGATTTTTCCGCATTTATGGCTCAGGGCTCAAATGTGGAAAGTACAGTGCGCAATATTCATTACGCAAGTGTCGAGCGTAAGGGCGATATTATTATTTTCAGCGTTGCGGCAGACGGATTTCTCTACAATATGGTGAGGATACTCACAGGAACTCTTATCTCGGTCGCAGAGGATAAAATATCCCCCGAGGAGATATCCGATATAATCAGCTCATGTGACAGAAGCCGCGCGGGAATGACCGCCCCCGCACACGGCTTGTATTTGAACAGGGTACAGTATTAAATCTGTATTATTTTTGAGAAGGGAGGTATGGCTATGCCTTTTATGAAAAGAGATGAGCGCGAAGCTCTCAAAAAAAGTAAAGCAAAAGTACAAAAGCAAGAGTCAGAGAGCGACGTAAGCCTTCTTGGCAAGGCAATATTTCACTTTGAAAGGCTTAGAAAACTGACTCCCGTAAAAAAAATAGTATCCAGGGAGGCAGCCTACGTCAAGGCGCGATGCGGAAGTGATACGGGATATGCCGACTTTGCGATCAAGCTCAACATTTTCAAAAAAATATTGATCATTATATTGATACTGACCATACTTTTGGGAGTTATCTTCAGCGCGGGTCGGTTGGATATCAATAACCTGTATTACTCAGCCATGGATATATGGCATATGAACTCCTATTCCGAATCCTCGTCCCATATTCTGAATTATACCAAGGCATCAACAAACGACGATTTTGCGCTTTATAAAAACGGACTTGTAGCAGCGTCGGGAAGCGAGGTAAAGATATTCAACGCCACAGGCAGAGTGACTCTCACCTCGGGCGATATATTTGCAAATCCCGCCATAATCTCGTCAAATAAATACGTTATCGTGTATGACCTTGGCGGAAGCAGATTTGCCGTATATAATTCCTTCAAAAAAATAGAAACCGTAACGCTTGACGGTACGATAGCCTATGCGTCTATGTCCGAGGACGGCGGCTTTGTTATTGTTGAAAAAACACAGGACTATAATTCGGTCACTCATATTTATGATGATGAATGCAACCGAATAAGTGCCTATGCGACCAACGAGTACGTTATAGCGGCAGAGATGTCGCAAAACGGCAAATACACAGCGGTGATATCCTCGTCAGCTGATCACGGCGAAATGACGTCAACACTCACGGTCCTTAAGAAAAATAAGAAAAAAATACACGCGCAAATAGACGTTGGAAATCTCTCGCCGTACACCTGCGGATTTATTTCCGATAACCGTATCGCGGTATTTTACAGCGATAGAGTCTGCGTGTATAATCTCCGTGGAAAGCTTAAAGGGGAATATATGTATCCAGACTCAAGGCTTGCATACATATCCCACACGCAGGGCGGAGTGTCGCTTTTGTTTGAGGACGACCTTATAAACGGTCAGAATACTCTCGCGGTTCTCAACAAAAACGGCAGACAGGTATATTGCGGGCAGATAAGCGGAAGCTTTACGGACATGGAAATGTACGGCAGCTACGTATTTCTGCTTACAAACAACGGAATTTGTAAATTTAACAGTAAAACGAAAATAACTGCCTTCAAGGAGAGCACCGACACGTTTGGAGAGCTTCTTGTGTGCAGTAAAGATAAGGTTCTTCTTTGTACAGACTCACGTGGAATTTATTTTGATATGGAGTGAGTAATATGAGTGGAATTATTGACGTTATTCTGATTTTGGTTTTGGCTCTCCAAATCTTTTTGGGTTGGCGGCGCGGACTCACGGGAGTAGTGCTTGGTTTTGCGAGGATAATTTTGTCTTTTTTGTCGGCACTCGCGTTGGGTCCTGCCATTGGAGATGCATTCGGTAACGGAGGCTTTTTCTCCCGAGTGCTTGGATATATTTCTGTGTTTGCCGTGACATTTGTCGGGGCAACGGTCCTGATGTATATATTCAGGCAGATCAGGATACCGCTTGTCAGCAAAATAGATAAGCTGCTTGGGATTCTTATAGGAGCGGCACTTGGCGTGCTTACGGTCTCGCTTATCGCAGTAATGCTGAACAGTTTACTGTCGGCTATGACCTGGATCTCAAATAACCAGGCCTATATTGAGGTCTACAATAATTCGCACGTATTCAAATTTATAAATGAAAGCAACATTTTTGGATTTATAAAAGATGTTTTAATGTGAAAGAGATAAGATTATGATTAAATGTTCCAGATGCCATAAGAGAATGGCAGTAATTTTCGTGACAAAGGTTGAAATGGGTGAAAAAAAGTCCGAAGGACTTTGTACTCCTTGCGCCAAGGAGCTTGGACTTCCCGTTGAAAATATGATGGGGGATATCTATAAAAAGATGGGTATTTCTCCCGAGCAGATCGAAAATCTTGAAAACGAGCTTGGCGAGGTGCTTGAAAACGCGGATTTTGACGAGGATTCCGACGGATACGATGAAAATGGAGACGCTACCGCGCCCGCAATAGATTTTCAAAAGCTCTTCCGTGATAGCGGTCTGTCTGAAATGATGGGCGGAAATCTGCCCGCGCAAAGCAACGGAAATCTTCCCGCACAGCCAAACGCGGATATTCCCAGAAGACAAAGAGGCAAGGCGGATAAGAACACGCCTCCAAAGAAGCAGTATAAATTTTTAACGTCATACTGTCGAAATCTCACCGAGTACGCAAGGCGCGGCAAGCTCGACAGAATAGTCGGCAGACAAAATGAGACTGACAGAGTTATACAGATACTCTGCCGCAGACAAAAGAACAACCCCTGCCTTATAGGTGAGCCTGGTGTTGGTAAAACGGCTATTGCCGAGGGACTTGCAATAAGAATAGCCGAGGGTAACGTGCCTTATCTTTTGAAGGATAAGGAGATTTTCCTTGTCGATCTCACCGCGCTTGTCGCAGGCACACAGTTCCGCGGACAGTTCGAGTCCAGGATCCTCGGACTTCTTTCTGAGGTCAAGGATCACGGAAACGCCATTCTCGTTATCGATGAGCTTCATAACATCGTCGGCACGGGCGGAGGAGAGGGAAGCGTAAACGCGGCAAATATCTTAAAGCCCGCACTCTCACGCGGCGAGGTAAGGGTGATCGGCGCGACTACTCTTACTGAATACCGTAAATATATAGAGAAGGACTCTGCTCTTGAGCGTAGATTCCAGCCTATAACCGTAAACGAGCCCTCTATTTCTGAGGCAGTCGAGATGCTTAAGGGCATAAGCCATTATTACGAGCAGTTCCACAGAATACACATACCCGAGGGCATTCTTCGCCGCGCGGTAATACTCTCCGAGAGATACATCACGGACAGATATCTTCCCGATAAGGCGATAGACCTGCTTGACGAGGCAGCGGCGCAGCTTTCATTGTCCTGCTCGTCAATAAACGAGTCTCTTGATATACACGACAGACTTCTCAGACTCAAGCAGGAGAGAGAGCTTGTCGAAAACGAGATAACAAACGATGATAAGCAGAGCCAGAAGAAGTATGAGACAATAGCAAAAATACAGTCTGAGGAGATAAAGCTCTCCAACCGTCTCAAGGAACTTGAGGCTGAGTGCGAAAAAATTCTGCTTTCCGAGGAAAATCTTGCTAAGGTCATTGAGATCTGGACGGGTGTTCCCGCAACCAGCATTACCGAAAACGAATATAAGAGAATAGATATGCTCGCAGAGAGACTCAAGTCTCACGTTGTAGGACAGGACCACGCGGTCGAGGCTGTGGCGAGAGCCGTAAAGAGAAACAGAGCGGGTATATCCTACAAGCGTAAGCCGGTATCCTTTATTTTCGCAGGACCTACGGGAGTGGGAAAGACCGAGCTTGTAAAGACGCTCGCGGCAGACCTGTTTGACTCACCCGAAAACCTTATAAGACTTGACATGTCCGAGTTTATGGAGAAGCATGCCGTGTCCCGCATTATCGGCTCTCCTCCCGGATATCTCGGATATGACGATGCGGGACAGCTCACCGAGAAAATAAGACGTAAGCCTTATTCCGTCGTGCTTTTCGATGAGATAGAGAAGGCTCACCCCGACGTTCTCAACATTCTGTTGCAGATACTTGACGACGGACGAATTTCAGACGCTCACGGCCGTACGGTGAATTTTGAGAACACCGTGATCGTTATGACGACAAACGCGGGCTCTGACAAGGCTGCGGGAGTCGTAGGATTTTTGCCCGACGAGGCAAAGGGAAGTGCCGAAAAGACCGAAAAGGCGCTTTCTACCTTCCTACGCCCCGAATTTATCAACCGTGTTGACGAGATAATCACGTTTAACAGTCTGACAAAAGCAGATTTCACAAAGATAGCAAGGATTATGCTTGGTCAGCTGTCGGAGCTTCTGGTCGATAAGGGAATAAAGCTTGAATATACCGATGAAGCGGCGGCGTATATCGCGGAGAAATCCTATTCTCAGAAGTACGGCGCAAGAAATATGAGAAGATATATTCAGAAGCATATAGAGGATAAGCTTTCTGAGCTGATAATATCCGACTATGATAAGACTGTAAGCGTGGCAAAGATATTTGTCCGCGATGGCGAGCTTGCTGTTGAATGTCTTTGATAAAAAATAACTTTTAGAAAGGGAAAGCCTATGGAAGCGTGGCATTCTTTAACTGTCGCAGAGACAGAGCAAAAGCTGAATACCTCCGTTCAAAACGGACTTTCCCGAAAGCAAGCGGAGGATAGGATAGAGGGGGATACACTCGACGGAAAGAAAAACCGTGCCCCGCTTTATCTTAAAAAGCCGAGAAAAATACTCAGATGTATATTTTCTCCGTTTGCGAGTATTACCTATATACTTTATCTTGTTATCGCTCTGTTTGCCTTTTTCAAAAACGAGGTATATTTCGGAGCGTGGGCAATTGTATTGCTCCTGACACAAGGAATATTTTTGGGGATACTTGATCTGATTTCCTCAAAAGCAAAGCAAAAAGCCGATCTGTACTCCAATCCCACGGTAAAGGTCATACGCTCAAAGGCGACAAAGCATACAGACAGCAGAAATATCGCGCAGGGAGATATTATAGTTTTCTCCGCGGGAGACGTCATAACCTGTGATGCAAGACTTTATGAGAGTGTTGACCTTGTCGTCGACGAATTTGTGTTCGATACCTCTGACGGCAAGCTTATACGCCGCCGTGTTGCCAAAAACGCTCAGAAGCTATACGGCACGGATACCTCCGTCTCCTTTGAGGATGCGCAGAATATTATTCTTGCGGGAAGCGTTGTAATAAGCGGCAGCGGCAGCGCTGTTGCAGTAGCCGTAGCGGAGGACACTCTGCTTGCGGGACACCTCAATAACGGTGAGATGACGGGGGATATCCCAAGACCTCTCGGAATTTCAAGGATAATGTCTCTTCTTGGAAAGGTCAGTATCTTTGCCTCGCTTTTCATTCTTGCGGTTGTGGTTCTTGAAATGTTCACTCTGCAGAGAGTTGACTTTTTTGTCGCTTTTCTTATGGCTGTATCAAGCCTGCTGTTTATTTCACCCACCCTCGCTGATGTCTGCGCTAAATTTATCTTCAAGTCCTCCGCGGACAAGCTGACGGGCGGTACCGTCATCAAGAAGAATAAAGCATTTGATATATTCACAGGCTTTTCAGATGTTGTTCTTCTCGGACGTGCGGGAATTACCGACGGCGAGCTGCACCATTCAAGCCTTTTTGTCTCGGGAAGAAAGCTTGACCGTCAGATGATAGAAACCAAGCCCGACAGGGCTCACCGTCTTTGCGAGTACATATATACCTACCTCAAGGTAGCAGAGAGCAGGAGCATCCCACAGATAGACACGTACAGAAAGGGTCTTGATGCGTTTATAACACAGATGGGGTACGATAAAGAAGCGGCTGATCTCCGTTTGAGCTCGCTTTATTATCTTGAGGCAGATTCTATGGGCTCGGCGTGTGCCGAATCCTCGGGAGCTAACGTGAGAATAACTCTTTCTCCCGACGAGTCCGTTCTGACAAGCTGCAGATACCTGAGTGTCGGAGATATGACGGTGGAAATAGACGAAAACCTCAAGGACCGTATTCTTACATATATTGACGAGTGTATTGAATCGGGTGAGAGGCTTATGTTCGTGCTTTCCGAGGAGGCGGGTAAGTCAAGCGGTAATTCAAGAAGCACTGTGCTTGAGGGCATTATTGCCTTTGAGGAGCATACCGTTGACCGCCTTGGGGAAGCACTTGAGCAGTACAGGGAAATGGGAATTTCGCTGACTGCGTTTATGGCGGACGAGAGCGCAGAGAATATAAAATATCTTATACAGTCAGGGATAGTCGCATCACCCAACGACAAAAAAATTGCCTATGCGTCTCACTTCAGGCAAAACGGACTTAATATAACCTCTGACTTTGGCAGATACAGAGCATATCTCGGTTTTGATATGAGTGAATATTCTGCGCTGATAAGCTATATGCACTCACATGGCAAGGTAATAGTATCCTATGGAATAGAGGACAGATTCAATAGCCTCATGACTCTTACGGACTGCTTTGTAACCTGCAACAATATAGAATATGATAGCGAAGAATATAAAGATTCCTTCTACGAGAGCTTTCCCGACGAGGGCGGCGAGACGTCACACATATCGTCTCAGAGAAGCAGGGTGGCAGCAGATATGCTTGTCAAACGCAAGGACGGCGGTCTTGAGGGAATACTTAACGCCGCGGATATTTCGTCCTCAGCATATATAAACCTTTCATATTATCTTAAATTTATCACTATGCAGACGGCTACGCTGACAACTCTTGTTCTGCTGTCCGCGATCTCGGGACTTATGCTTATAAATCCCTTGCAGATCTCCGCGCTGTATCTGATTACTTGCGTTCTCGGACTTTACTGCTTTGCTCACAGTGATCCCAAGCGAGAGATACTCCGCCAGACAAAGCGAGGATTTATCGCGCTCCCCGAAGCCTTGATAAAATCAAGCCTGCCGCATATATTTGCGCGCGGCATAGGACTTGTACTGTTCTTTATTATCGCGCTGGTGCTCGTGCTTTGCGGTATTGTGAGCAGAGAGGGAATTGCGCTTGCGGTATTTGTGTCCGCATTCGTTTTGTGCATATACGATATGCTCAACGCAAAAAAGGAGTATTCGGAATCAAGCTCCAAAAATACAAAGCTCAATCTGATTATGATAATTTCCACGATAGCAGTAGCCTTGCCGCTCACCGCGAGTGCGGGACTGTATATCGTAAACGCTGTAACAAAGGGAGAATACAAGAGTCTGCTTTCGTTGCCCAATAATATAATCGGTGAGTTTTGCGGCGGAGAATTCGACGTGTGGTCGCTGATTCTTATACCCGCATTTCTTGTAGCCTGTTTTGTAATCGATATAATTTGCGACAAGTTCGAGCTGCGGCTCAAAGCAAAAATGAAAATATTAAAATAATAAAAAGCCTCGCTCTCGCATATAATGCAAAAAAACAGAGAGCGAGGACTTTTTATGCGCAGAATAAGCACCAAGGATTTACGGGAGCTTGAGGTCGTAAACCTTTGCGACGGGGAAAAGCTTGGGTACCCTACGGATTTTGAATTTGATATGGAGTGCGGTCAGATACTTGCGCTCATTGTTCCCGTATGCGACGGCTTTTTATCATTTGGGAAACGCCAGGATATAATAATTCCGTGGAACAAGATCGAATGTATAGGGGAGGACACCATTCTTGTCAGACTAACGGGTGTGGAGACATCATGCTGCAATTCCAAAAAAGCAAGAAAAAGACGCTGAAAATAAAACTCAAAGGTATAAATTTTCACTTTTTGAGAGCTGGTGCGCGCAGGCGGTACTTTTTTACAAAAATATTGTAAATAATTTGTAAACATTGACGAAAGATATTGCATAAAAATATCGACTATGTTATAATCTAAAGGCTGTGTGCAAAACACAGACTACAAAATAATACACACACAGATGCAGAAAGCGGAATCGGTGTCTTTGCCAATGCTGACAAGGATTATGACGCACAGCTTCTGTGGTGGAAAAAACCGAAGGAGGACATAAAAATGTCTATTATCTCAATCAAACAGCTGCTTGAAGCAGGCGTCCATTTCGGACATCACACAAGAAGATGGAATCCTAAGATGCAGGAATACATCTTTACAGAAAGAAACGGCATCTACATCATCGACCTTCAGAAGACAGTTAAGAAGTTTGAAGAAGCTTACATGTTCGTTCGTGAGCTCGCTGCAAACGGCGGTAACGTTCTTTTCGTAGGTACAAAGAAGCAGGCGGCAGAGGCTATCAAGGAAGAAGCTACCCGTTGCGGCATGTACTATGTTAACGTTCGTTGGCCCGGCGGTATGATGACAAACTTCAAGACCATCAAGAAGTCTATCGCTCGTCTCAACAGCCTTAACAAGATGGCAGAGGACGGCACATTCGATATGCTTCCCAAGAAGGAAGTTGCAGCTCTCCAGAAGGAGATCTTCGACCTCGAGAAGAACCTTGGCGGTATCAAGACCATGGAAAGACTTCCCGACGCGATCTTCATCGTTGACCCCCGCAAGGAAAGAAACGCAGTTCTCGAAGCAAAGAAGCTTGGTATTCCCGTAATCGCTATCGTTGATACAAACTGTGATCCTGACGATGCTGACTACGTAATTCCCGGTAACGACGACGCTATCCGTGCAATCAAGCTCATCTCCTCCGTAATCGCTGACGCAGTTATCGAGGGTAAGCAGGGCGAGCAGACAGTTGAGGCTGAGGCTGAAAAGACCGAGGCAGAGGCTGCTGAAGACGCAGAAAACGCATAATTCCAAAAATTCAGATTAAACGAGGATAAAAAAATGGCTACAATTACTGCTAAAGACGTTGCGGCTCTCCGCGCAAAGACAGGTATCGGTATGATGGAGTGCAAGAAGGCACTCGTTGAAGCCGAGGGTGATATGGACAAGGCAATAACCATTCTTCGTGAGAAGGGTGAGCTTAAGGCACAGTCCAAGATGGCAACAAGAATCGCTGCTGACGGTATCGTTGACGTTCTCACAGAGGGCAACAAGACCGCTATCATCGAGGTAAATACAGAGACAGACTTCGTTGCAAAGAACGAAACATTCAAGGCTTTCGTTAAGAACCTTCTTAAGTGCATCATCGAAACATGCCCTGCAGACGTTGACGCTCTTCTCGCATCCGACTACGAGGGAACAACAGTTGACGCAAAGCTTAAGGAACTCATTTTCCAGATCGGTGAGAAGATCACAGTTCGCCGTTTTGCAATAGTTGAGGGTACAACAAGCACATATATTCACGGTATGGGCTCTATCGGTGTTATCGTTAAGTTCGACACCGACTGTGCAGACAAGGAAGGCTTTGCTGAATTCGCAAAGAACATCGCTCTTCAGGTTGGCGCATATCCCACACCTTACCTCAACAGAGAGAGTGTTCCCGCATCCGTTATCGAGAACGAGAAGGCAATTCTTCTTGCTCAGATCGCTAACGATCCCGCAAACGCTAACAAGCCCGACAACATCAAGGAAAAGATGGTTCTCGGTAAGATCGGTAAGTTCTATGAGAACAACTGCCTTGTAGATATGGAATACGTTAAGGCAGAAGATCACGAGAAGGTTTCCAAGTACGTTCAGAACACTGCTAAGGCTCTTGGCGGTTCTATCGAGATCGCATCCTTCGTTCGTTTCGAGAAGGGTGAGGGTATCGAGAAGAAGCAGGAAGACTTCGCTGCTGAGATCGAGAAGCTTGCAGGCGGAAACAAGTAATTTACAAATAACTGAATGGCATCTTCATTCGAAGATGCCATTTTTTTACTAAATTTAACATTCAGTTAATATTAATTGTGTAGAATTACGTATAAGTTTGACGAATTACAGTCAGGCAAAAGACAATTTGAACGAAACGGAGACTGCAATATGAAATACGTACTGTACAACCCCTTTTCCTGCAACGGTGATTGCGAAAATCAAGTAAGGGCTTATTTTGAAGAGCTCGGTCAGAATCATAAGGTCGTTAATATGACCGAGATAAAAAACTATAATGAGCTTTTTGACGGACTTTGCGCAGAGGATGAAGTAGTTATCTGCGGCGGAGACGGCACACTGAACAGATTTATCAACGATATCGACGGAATTGAGATAAGCAACCCCGTATATTACTATCCCGCAGGCACAGGAAACGATTTCTATGCTGATGTAAATGGTGAGTCGGACAAAAAGCCCGTTCTTATCAACAAGTATATTAAAAACCTTCCCACCGTTACGGTAAACGGCAATAATTATAAGTTTATAAACGGAGTAGGCTTCGGTATTGACGGCTATTGCTGCGAAATGGGTGATAAGCTTCATGCAGAGGGCAAAAAGGCAGACTATACCGGTATAGCGATCAAAGGATTGCTTTTCCACTACAAGCCCACAAATGCAAAGGTTATAGTCGACGGTAAGGAATATGATTACGAAAAGGTATGGATCGCACCCACAATGCACGGTCGTCGCTACGGAGGCGGTATGATCCCTACTCCCGATCAAAAAAGAGAAGCAGAGGACGGCGAGCTGTCACTGATGGTATTCCATGGCTCCAGTGCTATCAAAACTCTTATGATCTTCCCCTCAATATTCAAGGGAGAGCACGTAAAGAGCGTGAAGTACGTTACAGTACATACAGGCAAGAATATAACGGTTAAGTTTGATGCACCCAGATCTCTCCAGATAGACGGTGAGACCATACTTGGCGTAGAAGAATACACCGCAAGAGTATAAAATTCAGATAAACTATTGAAATTTTTCCTGTTTTTTGGTATAGTAGTATTGTAGTAGCTGCATACAGGAGATAAATATGTATCAAAACAACTTAGAATACAAGAAACAAAACACAAAAATAGGAATAATACTGCTGATATTTTTTGGAGCGTCAAGCATAGTATCAATCGTGCTTGGCATACTTCAGGCAGTGGGGCAGATTTTTACAGACTCTATAGCTTATGAGGTCGTGTACGAGCTTGCATACAGCGTGCTGTATTTCTGTATGTTCTTTATTCCAATGCTTTTTTACAAAAAGTTCGATAAGGACTACAGCTTCAGCGAAATGCCGTGTAAATTCAAGTTTTCCCGTCATTTCCCACTGATATTGCTCGCAGGGCTTGCGATAAATTACCTGGCTTCGTATATAAATGCCATATTAGTCGCAATGTTGGGAATAGATTTGTCATCCCTTATGCTTGTTGAGTATCCAAACGGCTATCACGCATATCATTTTGTACTTGACACAATAAAGATCGCTATAATTCCCGCGTTTTGCGAGGAGCTGCTTTTCAGAGGTCTTATACTTGACAGACTTCACCGCTTTGGCAGAGCAAAGGCGATATTTATTTCCGCGCTTCTTTTTGCCCTCATGCACCAGAATGTAGGTCAGATAATCTACACGTTTATTCTCGGACTCGTCCTTGGATATATCGTCGTTGAGTCAGGATCTATTTGGGGCGCAATAGTGTTGCATTTTGTAAATAACTTCACTCAGGTAATAATGAATGCGATCATGTACACTCAGCACGAGGCAAGAGCAAACTTTATAATCGCGGCAATTGAGCTTACAATAGTGCTTCTCGGCGCGGCAGCGGCAATATACTATTATTTCCGTCACGGAAGAAAAAAGCTCAATGATCCCGAATGGTTGTTCTATACTCAGGATGAGCTATCATACGGCACAGCAATAAAAGGATTTTTCAGACCTACTATGATCATATTTATCGCGCTTTCGGTACTCAGTATGATCGGAACGGCTATAATGATGTTATTCTTATGATGGATAGAGATTATATGAAGATTGCCCTTGAGATGGCAAATAATGCTTATGCAATCGATGAGGTTCCCGTAGGAGCGATTGTTGTCAAGGACGGGAAAATCATCGCCACAGGCAGAAATAACAGGGAAGAGACACACGACGCAACGGGACATGCGGAAACGCTTGCCATCCGCAAGGCTTGTGAGGAGCTTGGCACCTGGAGGCTTGATAGCTGTGAGCTTTACGTCACACTTGAGCCTTGCCCCATGTGTATGGGCGCAATAATCAACTCCAGAATAAAAAAAGTTGTTTTCGGTGCGAAGGACGCAAAGGCAGGCGCGTGCGGAAGCGTGATAAATCTTAACAACTACCCGTTCAATCACAAGCCCGAAATAGTGTCCGGTGTTATGGAAACTGAATGTCAAAGCATTCTCTCGGACTTTTTTGCAAATAAAAGATAGCAAATAAAAGATAAAAGAAAACTCCACTGCGATGCAGTGGAGTTTTTCTATATAAAAGTGAAGCTTAAGCCTTAAGTCTTGCCTCAAGAGCTGCAAGCTCGTCATACATTGTCTGGGGAACACGTTCTCCGACCTGTGCGTAGAAGGTCTTGATGTTTTCAATATCCTCAAGCCAGGAAGCCTTATCAACTGTGAGAAGCTCCTTGATAGTATCAAGAGTGACATCTGTGAGTCCCTCAATGCAGATGTCCTCAGCCTTGGGAACGTATCCGATAGGAGTAATATCAGCGTCAACCTTGCCCTCGCAACGAGCGAGGATCCACATAAGAACTCTCATGTTGTCACCAAATCCGGGCCAGATGAAGTTGCCTTCGTCGTCGGTGCGGAACCAGTTAACGTGGAAGATCTTGGGAGCGTGGGGAATAGTTGTGCCCATCTTGAGCCAATGTGCCCAGTAGTCACCCATATCATAGCCTACGAAGGGTCTCATAGCCATGGGGTCACGGCGAACTACACCTACTGCGCCTGCCGCAGCAGCGGTTGTCTCGGAAGCCATGATAGAACCGACGAATGCGCCGTTCTGCCAGGATGTGGACTGATATACAAGGGGAGCAGTCTTTGCTCTACGTCCGCCGAATACGATAGCGGAGATAGGAACTCCCGCGGGATTGTTGAACTCGGAGGAGATGCAAGGACAGTTCTTTGCAAGAGCAGTAAATCTGGAGTTAGGATGAGCGCCGCAGGTGGACTTATCCTTCTTATCATACTTGGTGTAATCCCAAACGTTGCCCTTCCAGTCGATAGCGTTTGCGGGAGGATTCTTGTCAAGGCCTTCCCACCAAACAGTGTTTGTATCAAGGTTATGAACTACGTTTGTGAAGATGGTGTCCTTAAGACAGGTGTGGAGAGCATTGGGGTTGGACTTTTCGTTTGTACCGGGAGCAACGCCGAAGAATCCGTTTTCGGGGTTAACTGCCCAAAGTCTGCCGTCCTCACCTACGCGGAGCCATGCGATATCGTCACCTACGCACCATACCTTGTAGCCCTGCTTGGAGTAGTACTCGGGGGGAATAAGCATTGCGAGGTTTGTCTTACCGCAAGCGGAGGGGAATGCCGCGCAAACGTATTTTGTCTCACCGTCAGGATATTCAACGCCGAGGATAAGCATATGCTCAGCCATCCAACCTTCCTTACGTCCGAGGTAGGACGCGATACGGAGAGCAAAGCACTTCTTACCGAGAAGAACGTTTCCGCCGTAGCCGGAGTTAACAGACCAGATGGTGTTATCCTCGGGGAAATGGCAGATGTAGCGATTTTCTTCATCAATATCAGCTCTTGCGTGGAGACCCTTGATAAAGTCGCTGCTCTCTCCAAGAGCCTCAAGCACGTTGTTTCCAACGCGTGTCATAATAAGCATATTAAGAACTACGTAGATGGAGTCTGTAAGCTCGATACCGTACTTTGCAAAGGGTGAGCCAACGATACTCATGGAGTAGGGAATAACGTACATTGTTCTGCCCATCATAGAGCCGGCATAAAGCTTGGAAAGCTTAGCATAGCACTCCTGGGGATCCATCCAGTTGTTGATATTACCCGCATCCTCCTTCTTGGATGTGCAGATAAAGGTTCTTCCTTCAACACGAGCAACGTCGTTAACTGCTGTTCTGTGAAGGTAGCAATTGGGAAGAAGGTCCTGATTGAGCTTTATCATCTCGCCTGTGGAGCATGCCTCTGCACGAAGTGCCTCAGCCTGCTCATCGGTTCCGTCGATCCATACGATCTTATCGGGGCAGGTCATATCAGCCATTTCCTTGATCCAATCAAGAACAAACTTATTGTTTGTGGGTGTCATAGTCTTTTTCTCCTTTATATTTTTGGATTTTTTTAACTTTTATAAGCGAAAATATAAATTCTCCGCTATTATATATTCTACTATATTTTTTGATTTTTTGCAAGAGAAAATTCTAAAAGTTTCATTTTGTTAATATTTTCAATATTTCTTCAAACCCGATAGCATCAAATAAATTTTCAATATATATAGACAAAGTGAAAAAAATATGGTACAATAGTTCTATAATGACTGAAACAGGAGCGCATCAATGGAAAAATTAAAGCCAAAAGAACAAAAAATATACGACTATATAGCGAAATCCATGCGGGAGAACGGCTATGCGCCCTCCGTGCGTGATATATGCCGCGACCTTGGATATAAGAGCACATCTACAGTGCATATGTACCTCAACCGTCTTGATCTGCTTGGATATATAAGCAAGGATGACGGAAAGAGCCGCGCGTTAAAGCTGGTAGGAGATACCCCCAAAATAACCGCAGTGCCGCTCTTGGGTGTAATTACCGCGGGCGAGCCTATACTTGCCGAGGAAAACCGCGAGGGCTACGTAGGATATGCGGGAAATTCCGCCGCAGACAGCCTATTTGCGCTGCGCGTAAAGGGTGAGTCCATGATAGAGGCGGGAATACTTGACGGAGACATTATTATTGCCGAAAGCACCTGCTATGCCGAGAGTGGAGAAATAGTCGTTGCGCTTATAGAAAATGAGGCTACTGTTAAAAGATTTTTCCGTGAAAACGGACATTACAGACTTCAGCCCGAAAATCACATGATGCAGCCTATAATAGTTGACGAGGTGCTTATACTCGGCAGAGTCGTTGCCATACAGAGAAACTACGTATAATAAGGATAAATTTATGAAAGTATTTAAGATTGCGGGACTGCAAAAGCTTACTCTGCTTGATTTTCCCGGCAAGGTTGCCTGCACGGTGTTTACAGAGGGCTGCAATTTCCGTTGCCCATTCTGTCATAACGCGTCCTTGGTTACCCATACGGGCGAGACCGAGGGATATTCTGTGGAATACATACTTGATTTTTTGAAAAAGCGACAGGGAATAATTGAAGGTGTTTGTATCAGCGGAGGCGAACCCACACTGATGCCGGGACTTGAAGAATTTATACGCAGTGTCAAAGACCTCGGATTTGCTGTAAAGCTTGATACAAACGGTACTCGCCCCGAAATACTCAGGCATCTTGTGAATGAGGGACTTATCGACTACGTTGCCATGGATATAAAAAACAGCCGCGAGAAATATGCTCTTACCTCGGGACTGGACGAGAATTTCGATATATCAAAAATAGAAGAAAGCGCAAGCTATCTTATGTCAGGAGCGGTGGATTTTGAATTCCGCACGACAGTTGTTGACCCGCTTCACGACACAGACGATTTCCAACATATAGGTGAGTGGCTTAGTGGGGATGAGAGGTTCTTTCTTCAGAAGTTTATTGATTCGGGTGATGTAATCGGTAGGGGTCTTGAAGCTTATTCAGACGAAAAAATGCATGAATTTCTTAACACATTAAAGTCTTTCGTTCCAAATGCACAATTAAGGGGTATGTAAAATTATTAAATCTGCCAAATTTTAACGAAAAACACAATATCTTGTGTTTGGTAGTTGACAGTGAACACAACATATAGTATAATCAAAATACGGCGCTTAGGGGTACTTTGCGCCGTATTTCTGACGTTTCAGGCAAATTTTGGCGAAAAATGTCTTATATTGTAAAGAAAAATTCATTATAAAACCATTATCGGAAAAAGGAGAGACTATGTATCAGGTACAAAAAAGAGACGGAAAGATTGTAGATTTTACAATCTCAAAAATTTCGGATGCGATCAAGCGCGCATTTGAGGCACAGGAAAAGCAGTTCAATCAGGACACTATTGATTTTTTGGCTCTCAAGGTCACTGCGGACTTTGAGCCCAAGATCAAGGACTCGCTTATCACAGTTGAAGATATTCAGGACAGCGTTGAGTCTGTGCTTGTTCAGGCAGGCTACGCTGACGTTGCAAAGGCATATATTCTTTACCGCCGTCAGAGAGAGAAGCTCAGAAATCTCAAATCCACGGCAGTTGACTATAAGGAGATAGTAAACGGATACCTTAAGGTTCTTGACTGGAGAGTTAAGGAAAACTCTACTGTCACGTACTCCGTAGGCGGACTTATCCTTTCAAACTCGGGCGCAGTTACCGCAAACTACTGGCTCTCCGAGATCTACGACGACGAGATAGCAAACGCTCACAGAAACGCGGATATTCACATCCATGACCTCTCCATGCTTACAGGCTACTGCGCAGGTTGGTCCCTCAAGCAGCTCATCCAGGAGGGCCTTGGCGGTGTTACAGGAAAGATCACATCCTCTCCCGCGGCTCATCTCTCCACACTCTGCAACCAGATGGTAAACTTCCTCGGTATCATGCAGAACGAGTGGGCAGGCGCACAGGCATTCTCATCCTTTGATACTTACCTTGCTCCTTTTGTCAAGGTTGACAATCTTTCATATAAAGAAGTAAAGCAGTGCATCCAGTCCTTTATCTACGGTGTAAACACACCCTCACGTTGGGGAACTCAGTCACCCTTTACGAACATAACGCTTGACTGGACTGTTCCTAACGACCTCGCAGAGCTCAACTGTATAGTTGGCGGCAAGGAGATGGACTTCAAGTACAAGGACTGTAAGGCTGAGATGGATATGGTCAATAAGGCGTTCATCGAGATCATGATCGAGGGCGACGCTAACGGCCGTGGCTTCCAGTATCCTATCCCCACGTATTCCATCACACGTGACTTTGACTGGTCCGAGACAGAGAACAACAAGCTTCTCTTTGAGATGACAGCAAAGTACGGAACACCTTATTTCTCCAACTATATCAACTCGGATATGGAGCCCTCTGACGTTCGTTCCATGTGCTGCCGTCTCCGTCTTGACCTCCGTGAGCTTCGTAAGAAGTCGGGCGGATACTTTGGCTCAGGTGAGTCCACAGGTTCTGTCGGCGTTGTAACCATCAACATGCCCAGAATCGCATATCTCTCCGAGACAGAGGAGGAATTCTTCAAGAGACTCGACAAGCTTATGGACATTTCGGCTCGCTCGCTCAAGATGAAGAGAACCGTTATCACAAAGCTTCTCAACGAAGGACTCTATCCCTATACAAAGAGATACCTCGGCACGTTCAATAACCACTTCTCGACCATCGGTCTTGTTGGTATGAACGAGGTAGGTCTTAACGCAAAATGGCTCCGCGCTGATATGACGCAGACTGAAACCCAGGAGTTCTCCAAGAAGGTCCTCAACCATATGAGAGAAAGACTTTCCGACTACCAGGAGGCATACGGCGACCTCTATAACCTCGAGGCTACTCCCGCTGAGTCCACGTCCTTCCGTTTTGCTAAGCACGACCTTAAGAAGTACCCCGACATAATCACCGCAACCGAAAAGGGCAACAGCCCCTATTATACAAACTCCTCGCACCTTCCCGTAAGCTTTACAGAGGATATCTTTGCAGCTCTTGAGATCCAGGACGAGCTTCAGACACTCTACACCTCGGGTACTGTATTCCATGCGTTCCTCGGTGAAAAGCTCCCCGACTGGAAGGCAGCAGCAACTCTCGTTCGCAAGATCGCGGAGAATTATAAGCTTCCTTACTATACTCTATCGCCCACGTACAGCGTTTGTACCGACCACGGATATATCGCAGGTGAGGTATATTCATGTCCTCATTGCGGCAAGACTACCGAGGTATATAGCCGTATAACAGGCTATTACAGACCCGTTCAGGCTTGGAATGACGGTAAGTCTCAGGAATTCAAGGAGAGACGCACCTATAACATCGAGAGATCCACAGAGCTTCACCCCGAGATAAATATCGGCTCGGGCGGAATAAGAACTATCGCTATGTCCATACCCGAGGCAGCTGCTCCCGAAACAAACGAGGGAACAAAGATATACCTCTTTGCCACAAAGACTTGTCCTAACTGTAAGATGGCAGCCGTGTTCCTTGACAAAGCGGGAATAGCTTATGAAAAGATATATGCGGAGGACAATGCCGCTCTTGTATCTAAATTTGGCATCAAGCAGGCTCCCACTCTTGTTGTCACAGTTGACGGAGTTGAGACAGAGAAGGCAGTAAACCTTTCCAATATAAGAAAGTTTATCGACTGCTCGGGCAATTGATACAATAGATTCAGGTAGGTATCAGAATGTATGACGTAATAATAGTAGGCGCAGGCCCCGCGGGACTTACCGCGGCGGTCTACGCTCGCAGAGCAGAAAAAAGCGTACTCGTCATTGAAAAGGCTACCTTTGGCGGACAGATGACATTTTCTCCAAAGATTGAAAATTACCCCGCGTTTTCACAGGTAAGCGGAAACGAGCTTGCCGAAAAAATGGTGGAGCAGGCTCTCTCTATGGGAGCGGAAATAGAGATGGCAGAGGTTACGGGCATAGAAAAGAACAACGGAGTTTTCTATATTTCCTGTGATGACGGTCAGTATCTTGCTAAATCCGTGATAATTGCCACCGGCTCCAAGCACAGACACCTCGGTATTGACAGAGAAGAGGAATTTATCGGTAACGGTATCTCCTTTTGCGCGGTTTGCGACGGCGCGTTTTATAACGGCAAGCAGGTCGCTGTCATAGGAGGAGGAAATTCTGCGCTCGTTGAGGCTATGATGCTTTCAGACGGATGTCAGAAGGTTTACGTAGTCCAGAATCTTGACTTTATGACAGGCGAAGAGAGACTTGTCTCTTCGCTTGAAAAAAAGGAAAACGTTGAATTTATCACGGGAGCTGTAGTTGACAGCATTTATGCCGAGGATGAATTTGCGGGCATTATCATAAAGAACGTTCATAGCGGAGAAAAGGAAAGACTTGACGTTGACGGTATCTTTGTCGCAATAGGCCAGGTTCCCGAAAACGAGCAGTACGCAAACTTAGTTGAGCTTTCAGACAGAGGATATATCGTATCCGATGAAAACTGCCTCACCTCAACCGAGGGACTTTTCGTTGCAGGAGACTGTCGCACCAAAGAAATAAGACAGATCACGACGGCTTGCGGAGACGGCGCGGTTGCCGCTCTCGCCGCTTGCAGATATATTGATAATAGTAATATATGATAAAAATGGGGCATAAGAGAGTAATTTCTACTCTTATGCCCTTAATTTTTCAAAATATCTATTGAATAAAACAAAGTTTTGTGCTAAAATAATGAATGAACTTAATTTAAGAAAGGCTTATTTATAAATGCTTGAAATCAAAAATCTGACTTATACGGTCACAGACCCAACGACGGGAAAGCAAAACCGTATTTTGGATGACATAAACTTAACTATAAACGAAAGATTTGTTGCAGTCACGGGTCCTAACGGAAGCGGAAAATCAACGTTGGCAAAGCTTATTGCGGGAATTATCACACCTGATTGCGGTCAGATACTTCTTGACGGCGTGGACATCACAAATATGAGCATTACCGAGCGCTCCCGCGCGGGTATCAGCTATGCGTTTCAGCAGCCCGTAAGATTCAAGGGAATCACAGTAAAGGATCTTATTTCGCTTGCGGCAGGAAAAAAGATATCTTTTTCCGAGGCATGCTCGTATCTGTCCGAAGTGGGACTTTGCGCCAAGGAATACATCAACCGTGAGGTTAACGCATCCTTGTCGGGCGGCGAGCTTAAGAGAATCGAGATCGCTATGATAAACGCCAGAGGCACTAAATTCTCCGTATTTGACGAGCCTGAGGCGGGCATCGACCTTTGGAGCTTCAACAATCTCATCAAGGTATTCGAAAAAATGCATGAAAGAACGCAGGGAAATATACTCATAATCTCGCATCAGGAGAGAATTCTCGATATTGCGGATAAGGTTGTCGTAATAGCAGGCGGCAAGATCGCGGCGTACGGCACCAAGGACGAGATCCTCCCCGAGCTTTTGAGTCACAGCGCAGGCTGCAGATATACCGCGGGAGGTGATAACTGATGGCACAGAAAACACTCAGCAAAATGGAAAAAGACCTCCTTGAAAATATCGCGGGACTTCATAAGGTTCCCGAGGGAGCATATTCGCTCCGAGTAAACGGTGAGCTTGTAGGTAAAAATTCATCTGATAACATTGTTATCGAGAAAAAGACGGACAAGCCCGGAATTGAGATCCATATCAAGGCAGGCACAAAAAACGAGAGCGTGCATATTCCTGTAATTCTGTCTGAAACGGGAATAACCGAGACAGTATATAACGATTTCTATATTGGCGAGGATGCGGACGTAGTTGTGGTTGCGGGCTGCGGAATACACAACTGCGGCACTGAAATGAGTGAGCATAGCGGAATACACACCTTTTACGTTGGCAAAAACGCCAAGATAAAGTACGTTGAAAAGCATTACGGCGAGGGCGACGGAAACGGCAGAAACGTAATGAATCCCACAACGCAGATATATCTTGCGGAGGGCGCGTATCTTGAAATGGAAACCACGCAGATTAAGGGTGTTGACTCAACGGACAGAAGGACATGCGCTGTGCTTGACAAGGATTCGACTCTCGTCGTTTATGAGAAGATAATGACTCACGGACAGCAGTTCGCGCGCACCGAATTTGAGGTTGAGCTTAACGGCGATGGCTGCGGCACACACGTTGTCTCTCGTTCAGTCGCAAAGGACGAGTCAAAGCAGCTCTTTATATCCAATATCAAGGGTAACTCCCGCTGCAGCGGACATACCGAATGTGACGCTATAATTATGGATAACGCGTCTGTAAAAGCGGTTCCCGAGATAGAGGCAAACAACATTGAGGCATCGCTTATTCACGAAGCGGCGATCGGAAAAATTGCGGGAGAGCAGCTTATCAAGCTTATGACTCTCGGACTCAGCGAAAAAGAAGCTGAGGAAGAAATAATAAACGGATTTTTGAAATAAGACTTGAACAAAGAGGATAAAATATGAAAATAATAGAAAATCCCGATAAGGAAATAGTTGAAACCATACGCAAGGGACTCGAACGCACGGGAGGTTACTGTCCTTGCCGCCGCGAAAGAACAGAGGACACCAAATGCGTATGTAAGGAATTCAAGGAGCAGATAAAGGATCCCGATTTTGAGGGATACTGTCACTGTATGCTTTATTACAAACAAAAATAAGGAGATCAGATATGGCTATTGTAAAATTAACAGTTGATAATTTTGAGCAGGTCGCCTTGAACAGCGAAAAACCCGTGCTTATTGATTTTTACGCAACCTGGTGCGGTCCTTGTAAAATGATCGCCCCTCATATAGAGGAAATAGCAAACACGAGAAATGACGTTGTAGTATGCAAGGTTGACGTTGACGAGGCGGGCGCTATAGCAAACGCTTACGATGTTCACAGCATACCCACACTTATATTGCTCAAGGACGGCAAGCTTGCAGATAAGGCAGTCGGCTACAGACCCCTTGAGGCAATACTCGAGATGCTCAAATAATTTCAAAAGCCTTCTTCAAAACGAAGAAGGCTTTTTTTATGTCAAATTGCACAATGAAATAATGCGAAATTTGTAAATAATCGTTGTTTTTATGATTTATTATTGAAAAAAATTATGATATAATAATGAGTGGAAAATTTTTAGATGTGAGGTAAGTATGGTAAGAGAGGATTTAAGAAACGTCGCAATAATAGCGCACGTTGACCATGGAAAAACAACACTTGTTGACGGTCTCCTAAAGCAGGGCGGTATATACCGTGAAAATCAGGAAACTGTAACCTGCGTTATGGACTCGGGAGACATTGAACGTGAGAGAGGTATTACCATTCTTGCAAAAAACACAGCTGTACATTACAAGGACGTAAAGATAAATATTGTCGACACTCCCGGACACGCTGACTTCGGCGGAGAGGTTGAGCGTGTGCTTAAAATGGTAAACGGTGTTATTCTTCTTGTTGACGCTGCGGAAGGTCCCATGCCTCAGACAAGATTTGTTCTTAAGCGTGCGCTTGAGCTTAATCACAGAGTCATCGTGTGCTTCAACAAAATAGACAAGCCCGATGCCCGTCTCGGAGAAGTTGAGGACGAGATACTTGAGCTTCTTATCGACCTTGGCGCATCTGACGATCAGCTCGACTCTCCCATGCTTTATTGCTCGGGCAGAGAAGGAACCGCATCCGAGGATCCCGACGTACCGGGTGAAAATCTCGTACCCCTTTTTGAAAAGATACTTGAATACATCCCCGCGCCCGAGGGCGATATCGACGGGGACCTTCAGCTTCTTGTTTCTTCTATTGACTACAACGAGTACGTTGGAAGAATAGGAATCGGACGTATAGAGCGAGGATCTGTAAAGGTTGGTCAGGAGGTAGCCATCTGCAACTTCCACAAGCCCGATCAAAAGCCCATAAAGAGCAAGATCGTTTCTCTTTATCAGATAGACGGCCTTGGACGTTTGCCCGTAGAAAACGCAAAAATGGGCGATATAGTATGCTTCTCGGGAGCAGGTGATATATCCATAGGTGATACCATCACTGCAACCACAAACCCCGAGCCTCTCGAATTCGTTAAGGTAAGCGAGCCCACTGTTGAGATGACCTTCTCGGTAAATGACAGCCCCTTGGCAGGCAAGGAGGGAAAATTTGTCACCTCCCGTCAGCTTCGTGAGAGACTTTACCGCGAGCTTCTCAAGGATGTTTCTCTCCGTGTTCGTGACGGCGAGACAACAGATGAATTTATAGTTTCCGGTAGAGGAGAGATGCATCTTTCCATACTTATTGAAAACATGAGACGCGAGGGCTACGAGCTTACCTGCTCAAACCCCAAGGTAATCATAAAGGAAATTGACGGCGTAAAATGCGAGCCTATGGAAAAGGTCACGCTTGACGTACCCACCGAATACGTGGGCGCGGTCATTGAAAAGCTCGGACAGAGAAAGGGCGATCTTATTGAGATGAATCCCATGGGAAGCCGTATGAGAATTGAGTATCTCATTCCGTCAAGATGTCTTTTCGGTTATCGCTCGGAATTTCTTTCCGCAACTCACGGCGAGGGCGTACTCAATACACTCTTTGAAGGATACGAGCCCTACCGCGGCGGTATAATTATGAGATTTACAGGCGCACTCGTTGCGTCGGAGGCAGGAGTAACCACCCGTTACGGTCTGTATAACACACAGGAGAGAGGAAATCTGTTTGTTGGTCCTCAAACCCCCGTATATGAGGGAATGATAGTAGGCGAGAACCCCAAGAACGACGATATCGCAGTCAATCCCTGTAAGGAAAAGCATCTTACCGCTATACGCAGTGCGGGCGCGGACGAAAAGCTCCTGCTCACACCTCCCACAATATTCAGCCTTGAGGAGGCTATTGAGTTTATAACCGACGACGAGCTTATTGAAGTCACTCCCAAATCCATCAGACTCCGCAAAAAGATACTCAACACCGAGCTTCGTATGAAGGAAATGATGAGAGCGAGAAGAGCTGCTCAGGAAAATAAATAAAATTAAACCGCAAGACAGCAGTCTTGCGGTTTTTATATTATATTTCAGAAGCTACCTCGGTATAAGATATATACTTTGTACCTATGTATGCCTCTGCGCCGTTATAAAGTATCTTTACGTAATCCTCGGTTATCTCAATAGCCTCAACACACGTGCCGTAGGTCAGATAGCCTATTACGTTATCCGCTGAAAAGTCGGGTGAGCTTCTCACGTTCAGCACATTTGCCGTTATCCAGAGATAAACTATATTATCAATTTCGGGTATCTCTCCGTAGCCGTTAAGTCCGAGAGATTTGATTATCGCGGGATAGTCTATATAACAGTAGTTAAAATCAACGTAGATCCCGGGGATAGACTCAAGCACTCCCGTACACGTGTATTGCCACATTCCAACACTGGGAGCATAAGTGTCAGACCATACTTTATCCTCGGACTCGCCCCATACAAAGTCATTGCTGTCGGAATATCTTGCATACCAGATATCCAGATTATTGTAGATAAACTCTGTATCAAGAATATCCTTCAGCCACGCGTTGTTTATATACAGAGCAACGTAATATCCCTGCTTTTGGAGTGTTTCACAGAATGTAATACACATTTCCATCAGAAGCTCCGGGGCAAGCTCTTGCTGTGAGGGGTCCTCAAGGTCGAGATAAATGGGGTATTCAAATTGCTTGCCGTCAAGAATTTCAAGGAGAGCGATCGCCTCTGCCTTTATGCCCTCAACTGTAGTTGCGGTGGAATAGCAGTATGCTCCGATCGGCATACCCGCCGCCTTGGCATCGGTATAATTCATTTCAAATACAGGGCAAACGGCAGAGCCGTAGGATGCGCGAAGTATCGCAAAATCAACACCCTCCGCCTTTATTGCCGCCCAATCAAGAGGCTGAAAGATACCGTCTATGTTCTGATGCTGATGCACTGACACGTCGATTCCGCGCGAAAGAATACTTGAGCTGTCACCCTCTGTGGGAGTTATCACAGTATTCTGATAGAAAACATAGTCACCCGTGTATGAATATCCGCAAGAGCAGGTAAATACACTGTATCCCATGCTTGATAAGGTCGGATATTTTATTTTTTCATCAAATATATGTCCCAAGGGCTCGACAAAGTCCGAACGGTACGTGCTTCCGCATGCGCAGACATAATCAGTATATCCTTCCTCCATACAGGTCGCGGGAGTTACATTGGGAACAAAGGTATGTCCCAGGGGAGCGACACGGTCTGATAAATACGTGTCTCCGCACTCACAGGTATATACAGTATATCCACCCTCCTCACAGGTGGGAGGGAATGTCTCGCCTGTGTACGTATGGCCAGCGGGGGAGATAAAATCAGAAAGATACGAGTCCCCGCACTCACATACATTCTCGGTATATCCGTTTTCCGTGCACGTAGGCGCAACCACATTCGAGACGTATGTATGAGCTATGGGAATTACGTGATTTGATATGTAGCTATCACCGCATTTGCAGGTATATGTAGTATATCCCTCGGCGGTACAGGTAGGGGCTGTGACAGTCTCGGTGTAGCTATGACCTTTAGGCACTACAAAATCCGATTTATACGTAAAACCGCACTCGCAGGTGTATGTGGTGTAGCCAATGTCCACACAGGTGGGCGTTTTGACTGATTTTTCAAGCTTGTGTCCCGCGGGGGCAACTCTATTTGTTTTATAAGACACGCCGCAGTCAGCGCAGGTGTGGAGTATATAACCCTCGGAATCACAGGTGACAGTTACCTCGGAGTCAACAATATTCTTGTGCTTGCACTCATTATTCGAATCATCCGATCCATCACAGCAGACAAAACAAAACAAGATAAAAAGCACAAGAATCAGCGTAAAACTGAATCTGATAAACTTCATTATTTTTCTCCGTTAATTTCAAGATACAATTTGTCCGAGAGCGCGGCAAAATCAGCGACCGTCAGCTTTTCACCTCGTATATCGGGCTTGTGACCGCATTCAATTATAATTTCCGTAAGTCTTTCCTTGGGGATCTCCGAAAATCCCGTCATGAGAGAGTTAGGGAGAGTCTTTCGTCTTTGCTCAAATGCCGCCTTGACAGTACGGAAGAACATTTCCTCGTCTATCGGCTTTATAGGCTTGTCCTTCCATAGCTTTATGCGTGCGACCGAGGAATTTACCTTTGGAGGAGGCATAAACCTGTCGGCGTTTACGGTAAAGAGAAGCTCGGCATCGCCGTAATAGTCGATTGCCGCCGTAATAGCGCCGCAGTTTTTACCGCCCGCGCCCGCGCAAAGTCTCTGCGCCACCTCGGTCTGCACCATAACGGTTATGCTCTCAAAGGGGAGCTTTGACTCGATAAGCTTCATAAGAATGGGCGTTGTGATATAATAGGGAAGATTTGCGCATACAGCGACCTTGCCCTTGGCAAAATAGGGTGCGAGAATCTCGGACAGGTCAGCCTCCATGACGTCCTCGTTTATTACGGTCACATTTTTGTAGTCACCAAGAGTATATTTGAGGACGGGAATAAGTCCTGTATCTATCTCAAGCGCAATTACCTCGCGGTATCTCTCGCACAGACATCTCGTCATACAGCCAATACCGGGACCGATCTCCAAAACGGTGATGTCCGAATCCTCGGGAAAACAGGCGTCCGCTATATCCTCAACAGTCATAAGGTCAGTCAGAAAGTTCTGTCCAAACTCCTTTTTGAAATTCAGACCAAACATATCCATAACCTGCTTTATAGTTCTGGGATCACATAAATTAAGCATTATTTGTATTCCTTTTTGTAATCTTTTTTGAAATCCTTACGGAAATTGTTTTTGTCCTTGTTTTTATAGTCACGCGAATTACTTGAGATCGAGCCCTTTTTCTGCTCCTGCGCACGATCCTTGCCGTGACCTTGCCCCTGCGTGTACTTGCCGTTGTAGTTGCTCGGCTTTTTATCAAAGCTCTTATACGTCAATGGCTTACCGTCGTATGGCTTGAAGAACTGGTAGAAATAACAGGGGATCATGCCGTTGTAGAGCTTGCGTGTCTTGTCCGCGGGACGACCGTAGAGCTTTTCAAAATACTCGCATGAGGTTATAAAGTAAATATGCCACGGCTCAAAGGTCTTGAAATTTTTGCCGACCTCTCGGTACAGCTGCTCGACCTCTGCCATCTCGCCCATACGCTCGCCGTACGGGGGATTGCAGATAATACTTCCGCGCCTGTCCGACGGCCTTTGTATCTTCCTCGCATCTGCACAGAAAATGTTGATATTTTCCTCAACTCCTGCGCGTAGCGCATTTTCATAGGTAGTGTCAAGTATATCCTCGTCTATATCAGATGCCCACGCCTCAAAGCGACAGTCTGTCTTGATTTTCGCTTTTGCCTCGTCAAATGCATCCGTCCACAGCTTTCCATCAATACGCGGGAAATTCTGCGCAGAAAACTTACGGTTAAGTCCCGGGGCGATATTCTTTGCGATCATAGCCGCCTCAATAGCGATAGTACCCGAGCCGCAGAAGGGATCCCAAAAGAGAATATCCTCGCTGGGTCTTGTAGTCAGAGCGATAGACGCCGCAAGCGTTTCACGGATTGGAGCGGCACCGTATGCGGGACGGTAGCCGCGCTTGTGAAGTGGCGCGCCCGAGGTATCTATCATAAGATACGCCTCGTCCTTCAAGATAAAGAACTCTATTTTGTACGTTACCGCTGTCTCCTCAAACCACGAAATTCCGTAAGCCTGAGACAATCTGTTGACGACTGCCTTCTTGACAATACTCTGACAGTCGGGGATCGAGGTCAGCTTGCTCTTTATCGAGTGACCTGTGACAGGGAATATATCAAGCTTTCCTATCCATTCCTCCCACGGCAAAGACGACGTTCCGTCAAAAAGCTCGGAAAAGCTCTCCGCACGGAAACTGCCCATCAGAATAAAGACTCGCTCCGCAAGTCTGAGATTTATATTGATCCTTGGAATATCCTGCTCCTCGCCCTCAAAAATAATACGTCCGTCAATGGTCTGTATTCTTTTGAGTCCAAGCGAATCTATCTCCTCGCCGAGCTGCTTTTCAAGCCCGAAAAGGCAGGTTGCCACAAATTGCATTGATACGTATCCTTTCACATAGTTATACATAATAATTATAATATAATTTATAGGGTTTGTCAATGAAATCTTATATTTTTTGCTCTCAAGAAGACTAAAAAAAGAAAGGCTCTCGCCTTCCTTTTTTCTATCAAATATTATTCACTATAACGTCGCCCATTTCCTTGCAACCAACTCTTGTGCAGCCATCCTGCATAATATCTCCCGTGCGGTAGCCGTCGTCAAGAGCTTTATTAACTGCCGCCTCGATAGCATCCGCCTCGTCCATCATATTGAAGGAATAGCGAAGCATCATAGCCGCGGAAAGTATGGTTCCTATGGGGTTAGCAAGATTCTGACCTGCAATATCGGGAGCAGAGCCGTGGATAGGCTCGTACATACCTAAAGTACCCGACGAAAGTGACGCAGATGGCATCATACCAATAGAGCCCGTGAGCATTGAAGCCTCGTCCGAGAGAATGTCGCCAAACATATTCTCGGTAACGATTACGTCAAACTGCGTGGGGTTCTTTATAAGCTGCATAGCAGTGTTATCAACTAAAATATCGTTGTACTCAACCTCGGGATATTCCGCGGCGAGACGGTGCATAGTCTTTCTCCAGAGACGTGACGTATCAAGCACGTTTGCCTTGTCAACCGAATGAAGCTTCTTGCCGCGCTTCATAGCCGACTCAAACGCAACTCGACCGATCCTCTCTATCTCATGCTCGGAGTAGGGCATATAGTCGATAGCCATAAGCTCACCGTTTACCTCCTCGGTCTTGCGCTCACCAAAATACACACCGCCCGTAAGCTCACGGACGATCATAAGGTCGATCCCGTTACCCACGATAGACGCCTTGAGGGGCGAGGAATCCGCAAGCTGAGGGAAGAGCTTTGTGGGACGGAGGTTTGCAAAGAGTCCAAGCTCACGTCGAACTGCCAAAAGCGCCTTTTCGGGACGGATCGCGGGAGGGCAGTTATCCCACTTTGGGCCACCGACCGCGCCGAGCAGCACGCTGTCCGCATCCTTGCATTTCTGCATGCCCTCGTCTGTTATCGGCACGCCAAACTTATCTATCGAGCATCCGCCGATGTCAACGTGTGTGTAATCAAATTTGTGACCAAACTTGTCTGCGATCTTCTCAAGCACCTTTATTGCCTGTTCAACTATCTCGGGACCTATACCGTCACCCGCAAGCACTGTAATTTTCTTTTCCATAACGCAACATTTCCTTATTTTAATTTGAAAATCGCAAGGCGATTTTCTACATTAACGTTTTGCCTTTGCAAAACATATCACTCACCATAGGTGAATATCACCTGGCTCTGCCAAATATCACTCTCCGCAGGCGAATATCGCCGTCAATCCAATTTATTGGATCGAAGCCAACAGTCCGCCCTTAGTAATTATCTCCTGAATAAAGGGAGGGAAGGGCTGAGCCTTGTACTGTTCATTTTTAGTATGATTTGTAATGATACCCGTATCAAAATCCACCTCAACGTCATCGCCCGCATCTATCTTTGCGCTCGCTTCGGGACATTCAAGAATGGCAAGACCGATATTTATCGAGTTTCTGTAGAAGATTCTTGCAAATGTCTCCGCAATAACCACCGAAATACCCGACTCCTTAATAGCGATAGGCGCATGCTCACGCGACGATCCGCAACCAAAGTTCGCGCCGCCGACCATAATATCGCCCGCCTTTACCTTTGAGGTAAATTCCTTGTCTATATCCTCCATACAGTGCGCCGCAAGCTCGGAGTGATTTGCCGTATTAAGATAACGCGCGGGAATTATAACGTCGGTATCGACGTTATCTCCGTATTTATGTACTGTTCCGTGTGCTAACATTCTCTCTGCCTCCTTAAAGCTCATTAGGGTCACAGATATAACCCTTGATAGCGGATGCCGCCGCGGTCGCGGGGCTTGAAAGATAGATTTTTGACGTAACGTGTCCCATTCTGCCTACGAAATTACGGTTGGTCGTAGCAATAGCAACCTCGTCAGCCGCAAGAATACCCATATATCCGCCAAGGCAGGGGCCGCAGGTGGGAGTGGAAACAGCGCAACCCGCGTTTATAAATATCTCAATATATCCACGCTTGATGCATTCCATATAAATGGACTGCGTTGCGGGGATTATGATGCAACGCACACCCTCCGCGATATGCTTGCCGCGGAGTATCTCTGCCGCAATAGCCATATCGGAGAGTCTTCCGTTTGTACAAGAACCGATAACGCACTGATCTATCTTTATATCCGACAGCTCACATGCGTCCTTTGTGTTTTCGGGAAGGTGAGGACAAGCAACCGTGGGCTTGATTGCCGACAGATCAATATCGATCACCTCGTCGTATTCCGCATCGTCGTCTGCCTTATATACAGTGTATGGATGAGTCATTCTTTCCTCGTAATACTTAACGGTTACATCGTCAACCTCAAATATACCGTTCTTCGCGCCCGCCTCGATAGCCATATTAGCCATGCAAAGACGGTCATCCATTGAAAGTGTGTGCATTCCGTCGCCCGAGAACTCCATGGACTTGTAAAGCGCGCCGTCAACTCCTATCTTACCGATTATATAAAGGATAACGTCCTTACCCGAGCAGTTGTCGGAAAGCTTGCCTGTAAGATTGAACTTTATAGCGGAGGGAACCTTGAACCAAGCCTCACCCGTAGCCATTCCTGCAGCCATATCTGTTGAGCCTACACCCGTTGAGAAAGCTCCGAGTGCGCCGTATGTACAGGTGTGGGAATCAGCACCGATGATAACGTCACCGGGGCCTACAAGTCCTTTTTCGGGGAGCAAAGCATGCTCGATACCCATGTCTCCAACATCAAAATAATTCTTTATTCCGAATGTCTTTGCAAAGGTGCGGCACTGTTTTGTTTGCTCAGCCGCCTTTATGTCCTTGTTGGGCACGAAATGGTCCATAACAAGCGATATTTTGTTTTTATCAAAAACCTCGGAAAATCCAAACTTCTTAAATTCGTTTATAGCCACGGGAGACGTTATATCGTTTCCGAGAACCATATCAAGCTTTGCGCGTATAAGCTGTCCCGCGCAGACTGAATCAAGTCCCGCATGAGCGGCGAGAATTTTTTGTGTCATCGTCATTCCCATTTTAATGTACCTCCGTTATTTTAAAATGCCTCTGTTGATAGCAGAGAAGAGCGCGTTTATCGATGACGCGATAATATCGTTATGAACGCCAACACCCCATACCTTTGTACCGTCAGCGAGTCTCAGACTTACGTACGTTACCGCACTCGACGACGAGCCGATCGTTAATGCGTGCTCCTCGTAGGTAAGGTCGAAATACTTTATACCGAGATGCTGCTTTATAGCGTTGCTTACCGCGTCAAGACGTCCGTTTCCGCTTGCCACAAGATCTCTTTCAACTCCATCGATCCTGAGAGTAAGTGTGACCTTGATGTCGGGTGTGCGGACGAAATGGTAGTCAACAAGCTCGATCGGTGTATTTATGTTTATGTAGCTGTTTGTGAATACTTCAAGTACCTGTGCAGGAGAAAGCTCTGCGTGGGCGTGATCTGATACGTTCTTGACCATATAGCCGACCTCCTCACGCATTTTTTGAGGAATAATATAGCCATAGTTGTGCTCAAGCAAATAGCCTATACCGCCCTTGCCCGACTGCGAGTTGATACGTATAACGTCGGTTTCATACTGACGTCCGACGTCAGAGGGATCAATGGGAAGATAGGGAACAGTCCATGTGTCAAGTCCCTTTTCCTCGCGCCACTTCATGCCCTTTGCAATTGCGTCCTGATGCGAGCCCGAGAACGCCGCAAATACAAGCTTGCCCGCATAAGGCTGGCGTTCGTAGACGTGCATTCTTGTAACTCTTTCGTAAAGCTCGCATATCTCGGGCATATTGGAAAGCTCAAGCTCGGGGTCAACACCCTGAGAGTACATATTCAAAGCAAGCGTAACAATGTCAACGTTGCCCGTTCTCTCACCGTTACCGAAAAGCGTACCCTCGATTCTGTCCGCGCCCGCCAACAATCCAAGCTCGGAATCCGCAACCGCGCAGCCGCGGTCGTTGTGGGGGTGCAGGGAAACCTCAACAGAATCTCTGTACTTGAGATTTTCGCACATATACTCAACCTGATTTGCGTAAACGTGGGGCATCGAAAGCTCAACAGTCACGGGAAGGTTAATAATTGCCTTTCTGTCGGGTGTGGGCTGCCATATATCAAGCACCGCGTTACAGACCTCAAGCGCAAACTCGGGCTCTGTGCCTGTGAACGACTCGGGAGAATACTCATATCTGAATTTCTCTCCCGTTTCCTTTTCTATCTTATTAAAGAGCATTGCTCCTTCGATAGCTATAGCCTTTATCTCGTCCTTAGACTTGCGGAACACCTGCTCGCGTTGTGCAAGAGATGTGGAGTTATAAAGATGAACTATGGCGTTCTTGCAGCCATGCAGAGCATTAAACGTCTTTCTTATGATATGCTCGCGGCTCTGTGTAAGGACCTGAACCGTCACGTCGTCGGGGATAAGATCTTCCTCGATCAGCGTGCGGAGAAAAGTATATTCAGTCTCGCTTGCAGCAGGGAAGCCCACCTCAATCTCCTTAAAGCCGACTTTAACGAGAAGCTTGAAAAATTCCAGCTTTTCCTCAAGGCTCATAGGAATTATAAGCGACTGATTTCCGTCTCTCAGATCCACGGAACACCATTTTGGTGCCTTATCTATATAGTTTTTTCTTGTCCACTTCATTTCACCTGCGGGAGCAGGGAAAAACTGACGGGAGTATTTTGAAGTATTCTTCATTTTTTGACCTCCAATTTGCGCTATATTGTAATAAGCTCTCACGAAAACAAAAAAGCTTTCGTTCTCCACATAATTTGGAGACGAAAGCAAAACTTCCGCGGTACCACTCCGATTGAAAATATCCACTCAAGGCATACGGTATATGCCACTCTCTGTAACGGGAGAACCCGTTCTTCCTAATAAGCTGACGCTTTTCGGTCGACCGCTCAAGGGAGAGTTCGGAAAAACACAAGCCATTGTCTCGCACCAAACGACAACTCTCTGCAGACCAGATTTGCTTTACCTTTGTCCCTGTCTACGCATTTGAAAACTTATTGATAACATTATAATATGGAATCCCTTATTTGTCAAGAGAAATCCTCAAATTTTTAAGGTAAAAATAAAGCCTTTATAAATTAAGGTTGACAAATTGATACAAAAATAGTATAATCCAACTATAAAACACTTTTATGGAGATAAAAAATGAACGGCACAATAAAGAAAAAGCTTGGAAGCCTTGTAATATTCCGCAATATTCTGAAGCTTCCCACAGTCATTTCGCTGATTGCTCTTGACGTGGTGGACTCGTCCGACGAGAGCGCGCTTATATATGCTTACGGCAACTTTATGTCAGAGCTGATGAGTGAGAATATTGATCTTTCAAAATATCTGCTCCGAGTTGTGCTTGAGGATGAAAACATCTACACCAAATACAGAATTTCGGGTAAGTGTGAGGACAAGCTTTATGAGGATATGCTTGACCGCGAGCTTGCAATAATTGAGGAAATATCAAGGTACGACGGCGCGGACGTGCGCGCGCAGCTTGAAAGCGAAGGGCTCCCGGCGTGGCGCACGAGCGACATTGATTTTACAGCCCTCTATCACGAGAGAATGGCACAGATAAATACGAAGGGCTACGGTATTTTTGCAAAATATAAGATGTTCGTGGTGGGTGATAACGGTGAGATACTTCCCATCAAAAATCCTGATCCGATAAGTCTTTCTGATATGGTTGGATACGAGCAGGAGAGAAACAGAATAATCAATAATACTGAGGCATTCTTGTCATCGCGTCCCACCAACAACGTACTTCTTTACGGCGATGCGGGAACAGGCAAATCCTCCACGGTCAAAGCGCTTGTAAACAGCATGTCAGACCGCGGACTGCGCCTTATCGAGTTCAAGAAGGATCAGCTATCTCTTATTCCAAGGGTCACAGAGCATCTGCACGGCAACCCCTTGAAATTTATATTCTTTATAGACGACCTTACGTTTACCTCCGACGACAAGGATTTCTGCGCCCTGAAAGCAACACTTGAGGGCGGAGTCACGGGAAGAGGAAACAACACCGTAATTTACGCAACCTCAAATCACCGACATATGATAAAGGAATCCGCATCTGCGCGTCAGGACTCGGTAAACACTGCGGATATGGTTCAGGAGACCGTCTCTCTCTCGGCTCGCTTCGGACTTACTATAACGTATCTGAAATCTGACAGAGAGGGTTACGCGCATATCGTGCGCGAGCTTGCTCGCCGCGAGGGAATAGATATGCCCGACGACGAGCTTATCACAAAAGCGGAGGCATTTGCCATCCGCGGCGGCGGACGAAATCCCCGAACCGCAAGACAGTTTGTGGATATGATATCATACTAAAAAATTGCAGAGCAAGAAATCTTGCTCTGCAATTTTTTATTCCTCATCAATACCGTCGTCGGATATTTCCTCAACGTTCATTTCAAGCAGTGCGTCGGCATCGGACGAGCTTACCGTCTCAATAGCCTTGAGCTTTTTCTGAATTATACTGCTTCTGTGCTGGGCGGTGTCGATCGTGCGTCCCGCCTCGTCTATCTTTTTCTTTGCCTTATCGAGCAGATTTCCAAACGTCTCGTACTGTCCCTTGACAGCGGAAAGTATCTTTCTCACCTCGTTTGCCTTTTCGTTTATAGCGGCGATCTTGAAGCCCATAGAAAGGGAATTGAGAAGCGCGGTAATGGTGGTAGGACCTGCGATCATAATGTTATATTCTCGCTGAATCTTCTCTACAATGCCGTTGCGTGACGATGCGATCTCAGCGTAAAGTCCCTCGGTAGCGAGGTACATAATAGCAAACGGCGTGGTCTTGGGCACGTTGATGTATTTCGCGATAGTTCTTGCCTCCTGAAGCACTCTGTCCTCAAGATCGCGGCGAGCTTTATCAAGTCCGTCCTTGTCCGCGCGGTCAGCCGCGTCGCAAAGACGTATGTAGTCCTCAATGGGGAACTTGGAGTCAAGGGGAAGATAGGTGATCTCGCTGTAATTCTCACCCGAGGGTATCTTTATGGCAAACTCAACTCTGTCCTTGTACCTCTCGCTCGGAGCATAGTTTTCAACGTACATCTGCGGAATAGTCTGATCCAGTATATTCTTAAGCTGGACCTCTGCCCAAGTGCCTCGCGCCTTGACGTTAGTAAGCACACGGTTGAGAGTAGTGACGTGCTCGGTAATACCGCCCGACATCTCCTTCATCTCGCCAAGAGCCTTGTAGAGATTGGTAAGCTGCTCGGACACGGTCTTGAACGAGGAGTCAAGTCTCTCGGTAAGGGTAGCGGTAAGCTTTTCATCGACCACCGCGCGCATCTCGTCAAGCTTCTTTTCATTGCTCTCGCGTATTTTTTCAAGCGATGCCTGGATTTTCTCATTCTGCTTCTGAGTGTCCTCGGTGGATCTGTCGCGTATCTCATTGAGCTTTGTGAACATATCACGGTATATAGCCGTGAGCTGATCGGTATTCGTGCGGGAAAGACTTTCTATATTTTTGCCCACCTTGTCAAGACTTTCGGCAAGCTCCTTTCGCTGATTGTGACTCTGGTTGCTTTGCTCGTTTCTGTTGCGGGAAAGCTCATTCAGAATGTCTTCGCGCAAGCGGCTTATATCCTCTCGCGAGTTATTATTTTCAAGATTTTTCACCTTGTTCCAGAGCAGCGCGGCGATAATGCAGGACACCGCGGTGATTATGCAGGATATTATACATAAAACAAGAATTACAGGCTCCATAAAAGCTCCTTTAATTTAATATTACACTTATTATTATAATTGAATTGTTGTACAAAGTCAATAGAACGAGTCAAATAATTTGTGTCAATATGCGTAATTGACAGGCTCGCGAATTATATGGTATAATGTTATAAATAGTTGAATTATGACAAAAGGAGATATATTATGCTTAAGGTAGAAAGAGTTTCGGTAATGAATTTTGAAAACGCCATCCGAGGCGCGAGAAATCCCCTCAACAGCTGGGCAAGAAGCGACAGCTATTACGACGAGCAGGGAAATTATGTGCTTGGTGAAAATGATCTCTCGCTTGCTATGCGTCTGGCACGCGCGGGAAGCGACCATAGAAAATATCTGCGCCAGATATTCGTGTCTGTCGATATAACGGCTCCTCTTTATTGGTGGAAGGAATTTGATACTTATAAGGTCGGCACGGTGGCAAACTCCACCTCAACAATGCACAAGATTCAGGCAAAAGAGTTCACAAGAGACGACTTCTCCTGCGACAGAATGGACGAGTCCACACTTGAAGTTCTTGACGCGGTAATTGCTTGTCTTGAAAAGGAAAGACTTGCATTCCTTGAGGATACGACCAACAGACAGCACTGGCACAATATGATCCAGCTTCTGCCCTCGTCCTACAATCAGATGAGAACTGTGACTCTCAACTACGAAAACCTCATTTCAATGTATTATGCGCGCAAGTCGCATAAGCTCGCTGAATGGCACGTGCTTTGCGATTGGATAAAGACTCTGCCTTACGCGTCCGACATTATTCTCGTTAAGGAAAAAGAGTAATTGTATGATTGAATGTAGTTACAGAGAAATAATAGAGAGCATAAACAGTGGTAAAATCAAACAAGTTCGTTTTTATGTTAATAATTATTCTCATTACAAAAATTGTGTAATTACTAGGACGGAACATAATATATATAACGGCAAATCAATTACTCAAATAGATATATCACTTACTAAGGACTCTTCTGAAAAAGTATCATTCTTAAATACATTTAAGGAAGATGCTAAGCTATTTAATATGGGGAAAAAAGGCGCCTTTACCTTAAAACAACTATGGTCACAAATTACTATTTTAGAAATAGTTTATAATTGATTTTGATCAAATAATTAAGTGCCGCGGCGGCGGCACTCTTTTTTATATCAATCAGTTGTGCTTTTTCTATATCAACAAGCGACTTGACAAGACATTTGTTTACGAGTATAATGATGTTGAAAATATTCGGCATTAAAATAAAACACAATAAGGGAGAAAAATCTATGATTGTATTTGAAGGTCAGATATCTGGAAAATGTAAGAAAGATGTACTACGTAGAAGCACAAAAATCAGCTTCATCGGTGGGTTGATAACGTCTATTATATTTGCAATTCCAACAGTTGTTTTAGCGTTAAAGATAGATTTGATTTTTCTTCTTTTCTTTCTGGTTCTTATTCCGTTTCCTTTTCTTTCAGCAATCCCGCCAAAAGAAAAATATTATCCAGTGACTTTCCCCTCTAAAATCACCATAGATACACAAACAGGGGAAATGACAGCACAAAGCAGTCAGTTTTATGCTGAATCTTCTATAGCTGAGGTTGTAAAGGTTTTGGACAAGGGTGAGTGGTATTTTATTTATGTTGAAAGCAAAGATGGACGGTTTATTTGTCAAAAAAATTTACTGACCAACGGCACTTTAGATGAATTTGAAGAAATTTTTAAGGATAAAATTATTAAATAATTTTTTCAGACCGCTTCGGCGGTCTGTTTTTTTGTCAAGCGATCAATTTGCAATAGAAACAAACCACCCCATAGCATAACGCTATGGGGCATTTTCATTAATTAACACCTGCAATTATACCGCCGCCGACAACATAATCGCCGTCGTACATTACCGCCGACTGACCTATCGCCGCCGCGCGCTGCGGTGTGTCAAAGGTGAGAGTTATCTCGTCATCACCCGTCTGCTCGGCAACAGCAGGGCAGACCTTCTGGCTGTATCTTATTTTCGCCTCAACACGAATGGGTGAGTCAATTCTGTCAAATGGAATAAGGTTTATATTTTTAAGCACTATTTTTCTTGAGAAAATAAACTCCTCGTCCGAGAGCGTGACCGTGTTGTTCTCGGCATTCTTTTCCTTTACGAATATATGCTTTCCAACAGAAATGCCAAGTCCCTTGCGCTGGCCTATGGTGTAGTGAATAACCCCCTTGTGTTTGCCGATAATATTGCCGTTTATGTCAATATAGTTGCCGGGCTTACTTATATATCCGCACTCGCGTGTGATAAACGAGGCATAATCACCGTCGGGAACAAAGCAGATGTCCTGACTGTCGGATTTGTGAGCGTTTATAAGATTATTCTGCGCCGCAATCTCGCGTATTTCCGCCTTGGTGTACCCACCGAGGGGCAGGAGAGTGTGGGATAACTGCCTCTGGTCAAGCGACCACAATACGTAGGTCTGATCCTTGCCCGCGTCCTTTGCCTTGCGCAGAAGGTATCTGCCCGAGCTGTCCTGCTCAATTATCGCGTAATGACCAGTAGCTATCTTGTCCGCGCCGTCCCGTATCGCGGCGTCAAGCAGCGCGCCGAATTTCAGATATTTGTTGCAGACTATACAAGGATTGGGAGTGCCGCCCGAAATGTACGTCTGCATAAAATTTTCAATTACGTGCTTGTAAAACTCGTCGCCAAAATCATATACAGTATGCTCAATACCAAGCGAGTGACATAGATTTTTCGCGTCGAGTATATCCTGCTCGGTGTGACAGGGGATCGACGCGTCCTTTGGCGTGTATAGACGCATGGTCGCACCCGCAGTCTCAAATCCCTCCTGCTTTATAAGGAGAGCCGAAACACCGCTGTCAACTCCGCCGCTCATAGCGACAGTTACTTTCAAATTCTTGTTCATTTATACATTCCTTTGTTATTTGTACGTATCTCTTTCCGCGTCGCTCCAGGAAAAGCTTGTAAGCTCTCCGTCCCCGCGCAGACCCTCAAAGTCATGCTGACGGAGTATCTCGTAAACCGCAATAGCCACCGCGTTTGAAAGATTCAGGGAGCGGAGCTTATCTCTCATAGGAATACGGACGCACGTGTTAGGATTATCAAAGAGCAGATCCTCGGGAAGTCCCTTGGTCTCCTTGCCAAACATTATCCACGCCTGCTCGGGATACTTTATATCCGCATAGGTGTGCTGGGCTTTGGTAGTGAAATAATATACCTTTGCCTCGGGGTTTTTGTTATAGAAATCCTCAAGTCCGTCGTAAAATCTTATGTCGAGCTTGTCCCAATAATCAAGTCCCGCGCGCTTGAGCTTTGCGTTGTTAATCTCAAACCCGAGAGGGCGGATAAGGTGCAGGGAAGCGCCCGTTGCCGCGCAGGTGCGAGCTATATTGCCCGTGTTCTGCGGTATCTCGGGCTCGTGTAAAACAATATTTATATGCAATGTCTTCAGTCCTTTACGTTATTTTACTTGAATTATATATTAAAAGCAAAATCTTTTCAAGTGTTTTACGAAAATTTACAAAAAAAAGTTACTTTATATTTAATTTTATGGTATAATAATGTGTATTGTATGTATTTTTACATTATATATTGATTTTTATCGCCAAATCGGCGTACGGAGGTTATAAATTTTATGGGACTTTTTCCAACCTACAGCCAAAAGCAAGTTAAAAAAGTTGAAAAAATAGCATCTAAGATCGAGGCTCTGGCGGACAAGTATTCAAAAATGTCCGACGATGAGCTTAAAGCCATAACTCCTTGGCTCAAGGAAAGACTTGAGGCAGGGGAAACTCTTGACGATATTCTGCCCGACGCATACGCGGCAATAAGAGAGGCAGACGATAGAGTGCTCGGCAAACGCCCCTTCCACGTTCAGCTCATAGGCGGTATCATTCTGCATCAGGGAAGAATCGCCGAGATGAAAACAGGTGAAGGTAAGACTCTCGTTGCAACTCTCCCCGCATACCTTAATGCGCTGACAGGCAATGGCGTTCATATTGTCACGGTCAACGAGTACCTCGCTCGCTACGGATACGAGGAAATGAGCCGTGTTTACGGATTTATGGGACTCAGCACGGGCCTTGTAGTCCACGGTCAGAGCCCCGCAGAAAAGCAGGCGGCGTATAACGCTGATATTACTTACGGAACAAACAACGAGTTTGGCTTTGATTATCTCCGTGACAACATGGTAATATACAAGGAAAGACTCACTCAGAGAGGACATACCTTTGCAATTGTCGACGAGGTGGACTCCATTCTTATAGACGAGGCGAGAACTCCTCTTATCATATCGGGAGAAGGCGAGGAGCCTACCGATATGTACGACAGGGCGGACAGATTCGTCCGTACGCTTAAAAAGCACGTCGTAAAGGAAATGGACACAAAGCAGGAGCTTGAGGAAATAGATGCTGATTACGTGGTTGACGAAAAGGCGAGAAACGCCGTCCTCACACCCCGTGGCTCCGCAAAGGCAGAAAAATACTTTGAGGTAGAGAACTATGCCGACCCCGAAAATGCCGAGCTCGCTCACTACATCAACCAGGCTATAAAGGCTCACGGCACCATGCACCGCGACCAGCAGTATATGGTGACCGATCAGGGCGTTATGATTGTTGACGAATTCACAGGCCGTATTATGCCCGGCAGACGCTATTCCGACGGACTTCACCAGGCGATTGAAGCCAAGGAAGGCGTAAAGATAGAGAAGGAAAACAAAACTCTCGCGACAATCACATTCCAGAATTACTTCAGAATGTACAGAAAGCTCTCGGGTATGACGGGTACCGCGCTCACCGAGGAAAACGAATTCCGCGAGATATATCAGCTTGACGTTGTGGAAGTACCCACAAACAAGCCTATGATAAGGCGCGACCACGATGACAGAGTTTATAAAACCATAAACGGAAAGTACAACGCAATTATTGAGCAGATACGCGAATGTCACGAAAAGGGACAGCCCGTGCTTGTGGGTACGGTTTCCATAGAAAAGTCTGAGGAGCTTTCGCGCAAGCTCAGAAACGTCGGCATTCCTCACACAGTCCTCAACGCAAAATATCACGCAAAGGAAGCCGAAATTGTCGCTCAGGCAGGTAAGCTTGGAGCTGTTACTATATCCACCAATATGGCGGGACGTGGTACCGACATTATGCTCGGCGGTAACCCCGAGTTCCTTGCAAAAAAGGAAATGCGCTCAATGGATATCCCCGACGAGATAATCGCCGAGGCAAACGGAACGTCTGTCACAGAAGATCCCGAAATACTCAAGGCAAGAGAAATATTCTCCGAGCTTTATGAGAAATATAAAGAAGAAATCGCACCCGAGGCAGAGCAGGTCAAGGCAGTCGGAGGACTTTTCATACTCGGTACGGAAAGACACGAGAGCCGCCGTATAGACAATCAGCTCCGCGGACGCGCGGGACGTCAGGGCGACCCTGGTGAATCAAGATTTTATCTGTCGCTTCAGGACGACCTTATGAGACTTTTCGGATCTGATAAGCTTATAGGACTCGTAGACAAAATGGGCCTTGACGAAAACACCCCCATCGACGCCCGCATCCTCTCCAACAGAATAGAGGGAGCGCAGGCAAGCCTTGAGGATGCAAACTTCAAGCGCCGTAAGTACGTCCTCTCCTACGACGACGTAATGAACCAGCAGAGAACTATCATCTACAGACAGAGAAAAGACGTTCTCGACGGCGGTGACGGAATCAAGGACACCATCAAAAAGCTCATTATATCCAGCATAAACGACATTGTTCGCTCGCATCTTGGAGATGCCGAGCCGCTTTCCTGGGATCTTGACGCGCTTCGCGCGGATCTTACCTATGTTTGCGACGAGGGCGACCTTGTATTTGATCAAAAGCAGCTTTCCAAGCTCTCGGTAGACGATATAGTTCACATTCTCGGCGATAAGGCGCTTCAGAAATATGCCGAAAAGGAAGAGCTTTTCGGAGAGGCGCAGTATCTTGAGATACAGAGAGCGGTGCTGCTCCAAAACGTTGACCGTGCGTGGATGGAGCATATCGACGCTATGGATGACCTCAAGGATACCATCAGGCTTCAGTCCTACGCTCACAGAGATCCCGTCACCGAATACCGTATTATTGGCGGCGATATGTTCGACGTAATGATCGATGAGATAAGAGAAAAGACTGTAAGAACGCTTCTATCCGTCATACCCAGACCTAAGATGGAGATAAAGCGAGTTCAGGTCGCAAATCCCATAAATGCGGGCTTTGCGAGCGGTGAGAAAAAGACTACCGTCAAAAAGGTAAATGTTCCCAAGACCTCCAACAAGGTCGGCAGAAACGAGCCCTGTCCCTGCGGCTCGGGTAAAAAATACAAGAATTGCTGCGGCGCAAATTCCGCAAACTAAAGGGTTTTAATATGGGATTTGGAATACTTTTTTTAGGATACTGCATTGCGGCAATATTTTCCATGCTCGGAACGTATAGCTTTATTGGAATGCTGATAGGATACGTTCTGATGTTCTGGGCGCTTTCAGAGCTGAGAAAATACTGTCCTACGTTCCTTTACGCCATAATCGCCTGCGTTCTTATGATATTCTGCTCCTTCTTTGAGAGCTTTGCGGGTATAGACACGCTTTTAGGTCTTGGAATGCTTGCGAATTTTGATTGGCTCAAGGATACATTTGAGATAATTGAATTTGCTGTTGAGCTTATATTCAATTTTGCGCTTTTGTACGGAATAGCAGACCTTGCCCGCCGCGTTGACTTTCCCGATATACGCGTAAAGGCATTCAGAAATATGATTTTCGTGGGCATCTATAACCTTTTTCAGCTATTTTTATTCCTGCCGTTTGATTTCATCAGGAACGATCTGAGCTTTCTTTATTCGCTCCTTGTTATACTTATGCTGGCATATACCGCGCTTAACCTTGCGCTGATCTTCAAGTGCTACGCATTTATTTGCCCGCAGGGAGACGAGGAGATGGAGCGAAAGCCCTCGCGCTTTGAGTTTATCAACAAAATGAATGCCAGAAACGACGCAAAGGAGCAGGAGACACTCGATTATTACAACAAAAAGATCGAGGACATGAAAAACAAAAGACATAACAAAAAACATAAGAAAAAATAATCGAAAGGAGGCAGAAATATGAAAACCAAGCATAAAAAGGGAATGGGCTTGTCCCTTATCATCCTATCGTTTTTCTTCTTATTCAATCCCGAGTTTGCGGCAGTCGATCCGATACCCGATCTGTTTGGCTACGTTATCATATATTTTGCCTTATCACGACTTTCCGACATTGACGTTCACATAGAGGCGGCGCGAAATAAATTCAAGCACGCAATTTACGTTGGAATTGCCGAGCTTGTCGCGTTAGCAATTCTTTTCGGACTTGTCATCGAGTCCGAGAGAAGCATAACACTTCTTATAATGACGTTTGTTTTCGGCATAGCCGACATTCTGATACTTTTACCCGCATTCAAGGAGCTTTTCGAGGGATTCACAAATCTTGGCATGCTTTACGACGGCTATGCGATGTTCAAAAGCAGAAACGGCAAGGAAAACTACACAGAGAGCACGCTTCTTATAACGAGAATATTTGTGATCTCAAAGGCAACTCTTGCATGTCTGCCCGAGTTCACGTCTCTCATAAACAACTCAGAATACAGATTCATTGGTATTTTAAGATTTACAGCTGTTATAATATCCTTGGTGATAGGCATCTTCTGGATATCCAGGCTTGTAAGCTACATGACCGCAATAAAAAGAGACAAGCAGTTTATTGATAAAATATCAGACAAATACATTACGCTGCTTGAGACACGCCCGCTTCTGTTTGTAAAAAGGCGGCTTATCTTCGGCATAGGCGTTATATGCGTAGGACTTGCGCTTTCCATTGACCTGTACAGCGATTATTATAACCTTTTGCCCGACTTTTTGTGCGGTGCGACAATACTTTTCGGCGCATGGAGTCTGCGCAAATTCTCGCCGCGCTTTAAGCTTGTCTCGTTTTTTTCCGCACTCTACTGCTTGATATCCGCGGCATCCTGGACGATATCGGTCGGATTTTTCAACGAGTATTATCCCCAGGCAGCGCAGAAAGTAACTGACGCATACAATAAATTTCAGACCATGTTTTATGCGGATATTGCCGATGCGGTATTTTTCATAGCGCTTGTAATATCCTGCGTATCGCTGCTTGCGGACATAGCAAAAACTCATGCCGCACCAAGGGATAAGGACACACTCGGAAAGGACGACCTTTACTTTGAGGATCTGAAAAAAGGAAAGATCATTCTTATTTTACTCGCCACTCTGAGCAGCGCGGTCACGGTTTATTACGTATATACGCTCAAAAGCTATTCAAACGCATGGTATGTTGAGACCTCGGTTATTTTCACTCTTATAAGCGGAATTGCGTTTTCGGCATATGCTGTATGGTTTGGAAACACTCTGAAAAAAGAAATATCCTCCAGATATTATCTTGCGTGAATAAACTATATAAATTCTGATAAAAATATATTTGCCCAACAGAGCAAATTTTGAAAGGAATTTTTAAGCTATGAACAATCAGAACAATTACCAGAACAACCAGAATCAGAACAAGAATAACCAGAATCAGAACAAGAAGTCGGAGGCCAAGCGGTCTTAGGAAGACAATGTCATAAATCAACTCCTTGG
>JAZQKI010000041.1:0-16826 GCA_045542075.1 Eubacteriales bacterium | reverse complement strand
GCTTGGCCCCCGACTTGGGGTGCAGGGGGAGGGCGAACCCTTTCCCAAAAAGGTTCACCCTCCCCCTGCAATCTATTCAAAAATCAATTACTGTGCTGCGTTTACGATTGCTGCAAACTTTTCTGCAACGAGAGACGCGCCGCCGATAAGTCCGCCATCTACGTTCTCCTTGGAGAGAAGCTCTGCCGCATTCTTGTCGTTCATAGAACCACCGTACTGAACTGTGGTCTGTGCTGCAACCTCTGCGCCGAACATTTCAGCAACAGCCGCTCTAACGTAGCCGTTACCCTCGTCTGCCTGGTCAGCGGTAGCTGTAACGCCGGTGCCGATAGCCCAAACAGGCTCGTAAGCGATAATAACGTTCTTCATCTGCTCTGCGGTCACGTTTGTAAGAGCCATCTTTGTCTGGAACTTGAGGAGTGTCTCGGTGTAGCCAAGCTCTCTCTGCTCAAGAGTCTCACCAACGCAAACGATAGCCTTAAGGCCTGCGTTAAGAGCCGCAAGTGTGCGGAGGTTAACAGTCTGATCTGTCTCGCCAAAGTACTGACGTCTCTCGGAGTGACCGATAACAACGTACTCAACACCCGCCTCACAAAGCATCTCCGCGGAGATCTCGCCTGTGTAAGCGCCCGACGCCTTGAAGTGAACATTCTCTGCACCGATCTTGATGTTAGAGCCCTTTGCAGCCTCAACTGCCGCGGGAATGTCAATAGCGGGAACGCAAAGAACAACGTCACAGTTATCCTTGCCTGCAACGAGGGGCTTCATCTCGTTTATAAGAGCCTGAGCCTTTGCGGGAGTCATATTCATTTTCCAGTTACCTGCAATTACGTATCTTCTCATTTTATTTTACCTCATATGTATGATTTGTTTTCGGCGGGAGGAGCAAGCCCCTCCCCTACGGGTTTTCTAAATTATTTTCGATTGTTTAATCCGCAGAAAAAATTTTCAAGACAAGGCGCACCGCACATTGCAAGGCGAAGGCGTAGTTCCCTACGTCGAGCCGCAATGCAGGAGCAACGAAGTATTGGAGATTTTTTCAAGGATTACTTGTCCTGGAGGCAAGCTATACCGGGAAGCTCAAGTCCCTCAAGGAACTCAAGAGAAGCACCGCCGCCTGTGGAGATATGTGTGATTCTGTCAGCAAAGCCGAGAGTCTCGCAAGCCGCCGCGGAATCACCGCCGCCGACGATGGAGATGCAGTCGGAGTCTGCAAGAGCCCTTGCTACGGAAATTGTACCCTTTGCAAGTGTGGGATTCTCAAATACGCCCATAGGACCGTTCCAAACAACAGTCTTTGCGTTCTTTACAGCGTCTGCGTAAAGAGCCATAGTCTTTGTACCGATGTCAAGACCTTCCTTGTCTGCGGGGATCTTGTCGGAGTCAACGACCTCGACCTCGATCTCTGCGTCTATGGGGTTCGGGAAGCCGTCAGCAACAGTTGTATCAATGGGGAGAAGGAGCTGAACGCCGTTCTGCTCTGCCTTCGCCATCATTTCCTTACAGTACTCGATCTTGTCGGTGTCAAGGAGAGAGTTACCAACGCCATAGCCCTTAGCTGCGAGGAATGTGTATGCCATACCGCCGCCGATGATAAGCGTATCAACCTTGGTAAGAAGGTTGTTTATAACGTTGAGCTTGTCGGAAACCTTTGCGCCGCCGAGAATAGCAACGAAGGGACGCTCGGGATTGGAAAGAGCCTTACCCATAACGCCGATCTCCTTACCGATAAGGTAGCCGCAAACTGCGGGGAGATATGCAGCAACGCCTGCTGTGGACGCATGAGCTCTGTGAGCTGTACCAAACGCGTCGTTTACGTAAAGTCCGTCCTCGCCGCAGAGGTCAGCCAATGCCTTTGCAAACTCAGGCTTGTTCTTTTCCTCGCCTGCGTCAAAGCGAACGTTCTCGAGAAGCACGCATGTGCCGTTTTCCATAGCCGCGATCTTTGCCTTCGCATCATCGCCAACTATATCGTGAGCAAATACTACCTTGCCGTCAAGGTATTCGTTGAGCTTGTCTGCAACTATCTGAAGGGAGAATTTCTTTACGTCCTTCTTTGCCTTCTCAAGATATTCTGCGGTAGCAGCCGCCTGCTCTGCCTCGGGAAGCTCGGCAACCTTCTTCTGCTCCTTCTTTGTGAGCTTGAAGCCGGGAGTGAATACATTGTGAGGCTTGCCCATGTGAGACGCGAGGATAACCTTTGCGCCCTTGCCCATAAGGTACTTAATGGTGGGAAGCGCTTCTACGATTCTCTTGTCGGACGTAATAACGCCGTCCTTGGAGGGTACGTTGAAGTCGCAACGTACAAATACCTTCTGGCCCGCTTTGATCTCAACGTTTTCAATAGATTTCTTGTTGTAAGTCATTTTGATTCCGCCTTTCAGAATTTACTTAATTTCTACCAAATTATAGTTTACCACAAATTTGCAGTTTTATCAATAGAGTTTTCACTCTTTTTTGTATTGTTTGGACTGATTTTTGCTCTTTTTTTAATAATTTCACGACAAAGCCGAGCTTTTTTGCGCAATCGCTGCCGCCTTAAGCTTTTTTGAGACTACGATCGAGCATACAAAATGCGCCGCTGACGTAACTACCCAGGTTATCGGGTAACACAAATAAAGCACGTAGATATTGCCCGGGAAAAAGGGACATACCGTAAATATCCACACTATTCTCAGCAGGCACGAGCCCGTCAGGGATACCATCATGGGCAGTATAGCCTTTCCCATTCCGCGCACCGCTCCGCAGCCCACCTCCATAAGTCCGCAAAGGAAATACGAGCTGCATATTACGTATAGTCTGTTTGCCGCCGCCTGCCTTACTGCCTCGCTCTCAGGCGCGTATATCTGAAGCAGGGGCTCGTGGAACACTGTGACCGCCACGCCAATGATAAGTCCCACTCCCGTAACGAGCAGGGCGTTCTGAAGAATTATTTTCTTAAGCCTGTCAATTTTGCCCGCGCCGACGTTCTGGCCCACAAACGTGAGTGTTGAATGGTACATCGCGTTCATACAGATATATACAAATCCCTCAATGTTTGCCGCCGCGGCGTTGCCGTTTACGATTACGTCTCCGTATGTGTTGACCGTGGACTGCATAAGCACGTTTGATATCGAGAAAAGCATACCCTGCAGTCCCGCAGGCATTCCGATCTTTATCATGGATATAAGCTTTTCACGGTCAGGTCTTATGTTCTTTACGTCTATTCTGCACACAATGTCCGATCGTGACATATAAAGGAAGATCATAACGGCGGATATATACTGCGCGGCGGTAGTTGCTATTCCTACGCCGATCGCGCCCATTGAGAAGCAAAGAACCATTATGAGATTGAGTCCAACGTTGCAGATACCCGATATTGCGAGAAATATAAGAGGTCTTTTGGAATCTCCCGACGAGCGAAGTATCGCTGCCAAAAAGTTATACAGCATACACGCGGGCACGCCCACAAAATATGCCTTCATATACGGCACGGCCTCTCTGAGCACGTTTTCGGGCGTACCCATAAGAGTAAGAAGCGGCTCTGCCATAAAAAATCCAAATATCGCCAGAACAACTCCGCATATAAGCGAGGCGACAAGCGACGTATCTACTACCCTTTTAAGATGGTCGTATTTTTTTGCGCCTATGTTCTGCGCCGCGAGAACTCCCGCTCCCGTTGCCAGGCCCATAAAAAGATTAAGTATAAGATTTATAAGCGCGGAGCAGGATCCGACCGCACCCATTGCTATCTCCTTGCTCGGAGAAAATCTGCCCACTACTATCATGTCCGACGCGTTATAAAGCGTCTGAAGCAGTCCCGTAGCCATAAGCGGCAGGGCGAACCTTATAAGCTTACCGAATATAGCGCCCTCGGTAAAGTCATTGTCCCTGATTTTTCTGACCTTCTCCAAAATCCCATCTCCTCTCAAAAAAGATTATTCCAATAAGATATTATATAACAAAATGGGAAAAAGTCAATAGTATTATACAACAAAAATAAAGGTATATATCCCCAACTTGATTGACAAAGAAGTGTATATATGCTATAATTATTTTATCTTAAGAAAAAGGAGCAGAGACTATGGTATATATGTTTTTGGCAAACGGATTCGAGGAGGTAGAGGCTCTGTGCCCTCTTGATCTTTTGCGCCGCGCGGGTGTTGAGGTGACAACGGTTGGCGTGGGAGGCGAGTCTGTCGTCGGAGCCCACGGAATTGTGGTTGGCGCGGATATTCCGGAAATAATGTACCGTGACTCCTCTCCCGAAATGATCATTCTCCCGGGAGGTATGCCCGGCGCCGCAAATCTTGACGCCTCCCGAATCGTTGACTCTGCAATTTTCGCGGCAAATAAAAACGGAGGCTATCTCTGCGCTATATGCGCCGCTCCTATGATACTTGGCAAAAGAAGACTTCTTTCGGGCAAACGCGCGGTGTGCTTCCCCGGTTTTGAGGAGTATCTTGAGGGCGCGGAAATTGAGCCATTAAAAACCGTTGTTTGCGACGGTAATACCATCACCGCAAAGGGAATGGGCGCGGCTTTTGAGTTTGGTCTTGCGCTGGTTGAAGCCCTCAGAGGAAAGGATGAAGCCGAGCGCATAAGGGCGTCGGTTTTTGCAAATTGATATGAAGGACAGAAAGCTTTTATCCCGCGCTCTGGAGCACTGCAAGGTCAATCGCGAAGCCACTCTTATCTGCTTCGTTTTTGCTTTGTGTCTCATCTGCGCTGTAGCCGACAAATTCTGGCTTCACCGCTCGGACGAGTTTTTGGGCGCGCTAATATTTGAAATTATAATTTTTCTTATCCCTCTGTTTTTGTATCTGTCCCTGTCGTCAAAAAAGCTGACGGTCGAGGACACGGCACGTCAGATGAACGTCAGAAAAATATCCCCCCGACTTATATTTTTGCCCGTCATAGCGGTATTTTTGCTTATTTCGGGAACACTGCTCTGGGATATGCTTTTCTATGGAATATACGACATAACGGAAGGCTTCACACTTTACGGTCAGTTTACCGCAAACGGGGATAACGGCGTGGTGTCAATTATATATATGATCCTCACCTTCGCCGCGCTTCCCGCAATATTTGAGGAGATCATTTTCAGAAAGATGCTCACACAGGCGCACGCAAAAAAAGGAATTCTCGCGGCGGTCATAATATCAGGGCTCTTTTATGCAATGACTCCGTTTTCTCTGCGTCTTATTCCCTCCTTCTTTTTTGCGGGAGTGATATATTGCGCGCTGTTCCTTGTGACAGGCTCGCTTGCGACCTCCATTTGCGCTCATTTCCTTTTTAATATCTACGGACTGTTTCTGAGAACGAATATAGCCAATTATTTTGTAAGCTCGTCGGACGCCTATGCGCTGGTGATAATTACACTTATAGTATTTCTGATCTCTCTGATTCTGTTTGTGGGAGTGATCTCCAAGCTTTTCGTCGCTTATGCCAAAGCGGAGAAAACACCACCTCTTAAGGACACAAGCATATCGAAAAAGATCAAGTCCGCTTTTGAGGTTTTCAAAAACCCCATAAATATTATCTGTGCGGCTATTTATTTGACGTTCGTGTTGGTGTTTGCCTTTTTCGGTTAAACGGCTTATTTTACCTTACAAAAGCACAAAACGGCGTGGCATATAGTACGAATACTCCGCAGGGAGAATTCACGCTATAAGCCACGCCGTTTTTTCAGTTTTCAAGCGAATTCATAACGTCAGCCTCAAATGAGCAAGCGGTGCTTGCCTCCGAGCCGCCGTCAAAATACGAGTTTTTCATATATATAGCCACGATCTTGTTTTCGGGATCTATCCAGAAATGCGTTCCGTATGCGCCGCTCCAGCCGTATGAGCCGATAGGCAATATATACGCATCGCTAACTATTACTCTTACGCCAAGTCCCCATATCTCGCGAAATGGCATGATCTCGCCAGGCAGATGAGGTGTACCCATTGAGCGGACAAGCTCCTCGGGTAAAATTCTGACTCCGTTATATTCTCCGCCGCAAAGCAGCATGCTCGCGAATTTTGAATAGTCCTCAACGGTTGACACTATCCCCGCGCCGCCGCAGTTGTACGTAATAGGAAATCCGCCAAAAACATATCTTTTGCCAACGTCCGCGGAAACGCCCTTGCCGTCAACGTAATTATGCATACATACCACCCTCTGCCACTGCTCATTTGTGGGTATGCAGGTGGTGTCATTCATACCGAGCGGCTCAAAAATCTCCTTTTTCACGAACTCGCTATAGGACATACCCGAGGTTATCTCAATAATTCTCGCAAGCACGTCAAAGCCAACAACGGGACTGTACGTCTGCATAGTATAAGGCTCGAAGGCTATCGCCGCCCTCGAAAAATAATCAACGACAGTCTCAATACTCCGCATGTTCTCGGGCTTCATTTGTGCCAGCTGCAGATCCCCCACCTCAAGCGTGCCTATGCCGCTGGAATGTGTCAGAAGATGCAGTACCCGTACCTTGCTATGCGCTCTGCCCGTGCGGACTACCTGCCCCCCTTCAACCACACCGATATCAAGCTCCGCGTACTCAGGCAGGAACTTATCAATGGGATCAAGCAGATCCAAGAGCCCTCGGCTCACTTGTATAAGCGCCGCGACAGCGGTAATAGGCTTTGTCATGGACGCAAGGCGAAAGATCGTGTCAGACTCTATGGGAGTTTTGCTGTCACAGTCTGAGTAACCAAAATCCGCTCTGTAAAGAGTTTCTTCGTTCTGCATTACCTTCACCGCCGCGCCGCCCACACGTCCGCATTCAACGTCGGCTTTTATTCGTTTTTCAATATTTTGCTTCAAAAGATCAGGGTTTAGTTTTTTCATTTCCTTATTTTTTTGCCAAGAAAGCAACAAGAACCTTCCATATTTTCTCGCACGAGGCAAGGCTGAGTCTTTCCGCGGGAGAATGTATATCATACATATCAGGACCTATTGAGATCACATCGAGCCCCTGTGTTCTGGATGAGATCACGCCGCACTCAAGTCCCGCGTGTATCACAACGACGTTGGGACGATTTCCAAAAAGACCTTCGTAGGTGTTGAGATAATCCTCGCGAAGCTGACTGTTTGGTGCATACTCCCAGCCGGGATATCTTGAATAATGCTTTGTCTGTGCGCCAAGGGCGGACGCAAGCAGATCGATCTCGCGGCACGCCAGGTCTATTTGCGACTCAAGCGAGGAACGCGCGGAGAGGTAGAAGGTCACCCTGCCCCCGTCCGTTTCCAATATTCCGAGATTTCTTGAATATTCAACAAGCCCCGGTATCTGATTGCTGAATTTTAATACACCCGTTTTCACAAGGCTCAGAAATTCAATTATCTTCTTTGTATCCTTAAGTCTGAAGCAGGTGCACGCGGCTTTTTTACTCATGCCTACGGTAAATCCCGAATCAAGCGAGCAAAGCTCTTTTCTTATGTTGCTCTCCTCATCCCTTACCGTTGCGGCAAGCGCCTTGGAATTTTCACAAAGCACTACCGCGGAGCCCTCTCTCGCGATGGCATTGTCCTTTCCGCCTCCCGACAGACAAACAAGCCAGAGCTTTTGCTCGGATATCACTCTCTGCAGAATCCTTCCCAAAAGCACGAGCGCGGACGCTCTGCCCGAATTTATATCCGCTCCCGAGTGTCCACCCGCAAGCCCGCTTATTCTTATTTCAACAGCCTCTCTCTCGGTCTGGAGATCTACCTGATTGAAGTTGAATTCAACGTCGGTGCGCACGCCGCCCGCACATCCCACGGTTACGGTGTTCTCCTCCTCGCTGTCCATGTTTATCATTCTTTTTGCGCTTATCTGCGAGCAGTCAAAGCCCATGGCTCCGCCAAGACCTGTTTCCTCCTCGACTGTGAAAAGGCATTCCAGCGCGGGATGGGAATCCGTCTCAAGAAGGGCAAGCATCATCGCAACGGCAATTCCGTTGTCTCCGCCAAGGCTTGTACCCCTTGCTCCAAGCAAGCCGTTCTCAACGAATAGATCAAGTCCTTCTCTCTCAAAGTCATGCTCAACGTCTGCGTTTTTCTCGCACACCATATCCATGTGTCCCTGCAAAAGCACCGCAGGCATATTTTCATAGCCCTCGCACGCGTCTTTTTTCAAGAACACGTTGCCGACATCATCTCTTTTACATTCGAGCCCCAGCTTTGCCGCAAAGCTCTCAATATAATCCGCAACTCCCGACTCGTTTCCCGAGCCGTGAGGAATAGCGCATATGTCCTCGAATATTTCGAAAACTCTCTTATTTTCATAACCGCTTACAATATAACTCATACAACACCCGCTCCGTCATCCTCTGTGACGGTCTTTTTTGAAGATTTTTGTTTTTTTGTTTTGTCTGTCTTCTCAAATTTAAGCACGCCGTCGCTTACCTTGTTGTATATTTCAAATCTCTTTGCCGCGCCGAGTATTACGCACTCGTCGGGATTTTTTGCTACGTATGCCTTGATGCCAAGCACCCTCTCGGTTAGCTTATCAAGTCCGAATATCATACTGCCGCCGCCAACAAAGCAAATGCCGTTGTGGAGAATGTCTCCAACAAGCTCGGGGGGCGTTTTTTCTATAACCTCGCATATAGCATCGAATATTGCCGTCAGAGGAGCCATCACCGCGCCGAGAAACTCGCGCGAGCTGACCGACGCTATCTTTGGCATTCCGCTCTCAAGATCACGTCCCTTAACGTCCTCGACCTTAGCCTCCTTGTGCTCGTAAACGCAGCCGATATGACGCTTTAGCGTCTCCGCGGTGCGAGTACCGATCAGCAGGTTGTAACTTTCTCTGACGTGATCTACTATCGCCGCATCAAAGTGATTTCCGCCTACCCTGACCGTTTTTGACACCACAATACCTCCAAGAGAGATTACCGACACCTCGGTCGTGCCGCCGCCGATATTGACTATCATATTTCCAATGGGCGAGTTGACGGGTATTCCCGCTCCGATAGCCGCCGCTAATGCCTCCTGAACAATAAACGTCTTTCTTGCGCCCGCCTCGGTCGCAGCATCAAGAATGGCGCGTCTTTCGACCTCGTTGACGTCTGTTGGGAGAGCGATCATAAGTCTCGGCGCAACAATATTTTTCTTTGAGGCTCTGTGTATAAAGTAGCGGAGCATCTTGAGTGTGACCTCATATCTGCTCACAACTCCGTCAGACAAGGGATAGAGCGCCAAAACATCCTCGGAATTTCTCCCGAGCATCTCCTCTGCCTCACGGCCCACCTTTATTACTCTGTCTGTGTTTTTGTCAATCGCAACGACCGAAGGCTCACGCATGATTATGCCCTCGTCCTGTACGTGCACAAGCACGCTTGACGTACCAAGATCCATTGCTATATCACGGCTGAGTATTACCTTTTTCAAGACCTTGTTCTCCCTTAAAGTAAATTTCATTGTACTCTCATTTAATTATACAACATGCAACGGGTAAAAGTCAATAATTTTGTATGAATATATAAAACATGTTTTTGTCGCAGAGTGTCGGATTTTATTAAAAAGAGACGGCAAAGCCGTCTCTTTTGCTTATATTATTTCTTTATCTCGCAGGTCCTCGCCACACAGGCAACGTAGACCTCCTTTGCTCCATTGCGTTTTATAAGCCGCATAGCTCTGTCAAGCGTAGCTCCCGTGGTGACTAAGTCGTCTATTATGACAACACGCTTTCCCTTGATTACCTTCGCAGCCCTTCTCCGAAGCCTGAGCGAGCGGTCAATATTCCTTGCCCGACTGCTTTTGTCAAGCTGCTTTTGCTCTTTGCCTCCTCGACGGACAAAAACGTTTTCAAGCCTTCCCTCAAAAATTCTGCACACTTCACGAGAAAGTCTCCTTCCCTGGTCAAAGCCAAGCTCTGCGACAGCAACGGCTCTCCTTGGCACATATGTATATATGCACTCGTCGGGTAGCAGCGCACGGTCCTTGAACCAAGCGCCCATGCTAAGCGAAAGCTCGCTCGCAACAAACTCACATATCCTCTTGTCATTCACCTTTTTGAGCGAGTATATTATTTTGTTCTGCGTATTATTTTTGTTGGGAGTGTAGGTCAGAAGCTTAGGAAGCCCCGATCTCTTGAATCCCCTTGTGCTCGGTGCGCACAGACACTTATGCGAGGCGCACAGACACTCGGGACAGCTCTCCTCCTTTGCCCTGTTCCACGCCGTATAGCATTTTTTACAAAGGCAGCTCCCCGCACCGTAGCTCTCCTCGACCGCGGGCAAAAGCTCCCGACAGCAAGCGCACTTGGGAGGGAAAAATAAATTGCGTATGATCTTCCAAAGCCCGCGCATATCAACTCTCCGAAAGTCTCTGGCAAAGACACGTAAATCTCTTGCTCTGCCTTGAATTCTCAACCATTCTTTCCACGATCTCCGAGCGGCCTACCAGAATTACCATTTTCTGCGCTCTTGTGACCGCCGTGTAGAAAAGATTTCGGGTCAGGAGCATCGGCGGTGCGTTATACAAAGGAATTATGACAACCCCGTACTCACTTCCCTGGCTCTTATGGACAGTCACTGCATAGGCGTGCTCCAGCTCCTCAAGCATTGTAAACTCGTATGTGACATGTCTGTTGTCAAATACTATCTCCATAAAGGAATTTGCCACGTCAATGCGGATTATACGGCCTATGTCACCGTTGAATATGCCCATTCCAACCGTGTCATCCTCTCGACACCATTCTGTTTCATAATTGTTCTTTATCTGCATTACTCTGTCGCCCTCGCGGAACAGAGTATCTCTGTATTTGTATTCCGCTTTATCCGCTGACTTCGGGTTTAACGCCTCCTGAAGAAGTCGATTGAGGTTTTCCGTTCCCGCCTCGCCCTTTCGCGAGGGAGATATAACCTGAATATTTGCCACTATATCCGCGCCGTACGTCCTCGGAAGTCTGTTTTTGCAAAGGTCTGCCACGGTATAGGCAATATCACGGTCAGCGCCTCTGTAAAGGTAGAAGAAATCTCCGTTCTTGACGTCAAGCACAGGCATCTCGCCCTTGTTTATCTTGTGCGCGTTTGTTACGATCAATGACTGCTGCGCCTGGCGGAATATCTCATTGAGTCTGACGGTCGAAAACCTGCCGCTTTCAAGCAGATCTCTCAGGACGTTTCCTGCGCCAACGCTGGGAAGCTGATCGGCGTCTCCTATGAGAATGACTCTCGCTCCCGGCTTTACCGCGCGCAAGAGAGACGCCATGAGATTGTTATCTACCATTGATGCCTCGTCAACAATAATGACGTGCTCGTCAAGCAGATCCGTCTCGTTTCTGCGGAAGCCCGAGCCTCCCGTCTCCTCGCTTCCAAAGTCAAACTCAAGAAGTCTGTGCAGAGTCTTTGCCTCGTGCGAGGTCGCTTCGGATAGCTTTTTAGCGGCTCTGCCTGTGGGTGCGGACAGAGCAACCTTCATATCCATGCTGCTGAAAATATCAAGCAGCGCTTTGACGATAGTAGTCTTTCCCGTACCGGGACCGCCCGTGAGCAGCATAACGCCGCCCTCAAGCGCCAATGATATAGCCTGCTTTTGAAGATATGCGTACTCAAAGCCGCATTTTCTCTCCTCGTTCTGAATGAAAAGCCTTATGTCTCCCGAGCTGACCGCAGGGCATACCTTATCAAGAAGCAAAAGCTTCTCCGCAATATATTTTTCGTTGTTATAAGCTCGGCTCTCGTATAGGTACGTGGTGCAGTCAGTCTTATATGTCTTGACCTTTTTGAGGGCTATAAGATCATCCGTCGCCTCGCTCGCCAGCTCCTCACTGACCTCAAGAAGTCTTGCCGCATCAGATATAAGTTTTTCTCTTGGCAGGCAAACGTGTCCGTTCTGCGCCGCCTCGCCCGAGAGCAGATACAAAATACCACTTGAAATTCTTGCAACCGACTCTTTCTCGACTCCGAGCTTCATTGCCATCTGATCGGCACGCTCAAAGCCCACGCCCTCTATCTCGTCGCATATTCTGTATGGATTGGCTTTTGCTATGTCTACCGCCGCACCGCCCCATCTTTTGTAGATTCTGACTGTTATTGCCGCGCCGAAGAATTCTCTGAAGAAAAGCATAGCCGAGCGTATTCCCGACTTTGCCTTGAAGTCCTCGCATATTGCCATAGCCTTTTTGAGACTTATTCCGGGTATGTCCGACAGCCAATCAGGGTGATTTTCAAGCACCTCAAGAGTGTCGTCACCAAACTCGTCGACTATCTTCTGTGCCGTTTTCTTTCCTATTCCCTTAATAGCGCCCGAGGACAGATAACGCAGTATTGCCGTAGCGTTTGCAGGCATAAATCTTTCGTACTGAGTCACGGAAAACTGTCTGCCGTATTTTGCGTTATGCTTCCACTGGCCGTAAACCTTGACCGAGTCACCCTCGCCGATATAGGGCATAATTCCCGTTATTGTAATGAGGTCATCGTCGTCTGTTCCGAGGTCACACACGGCGTATCCGTTTTCCTCGTTGTAATATATAACGTATTCAATATTGCCCGAGATACTTATTATTTCGTCGCTCTCCATTTCCATTGGAGCATTCATAAAGTTATCCATCTGTGGCCTCCTTTCTTTTTCCTTTGTGACTTTGCCAACAGCTGCAAAGTCACCAAAAAGCCGTTCTAGAGGGAAAGACGTCGTAATTTCACTTCCGTGAAATTTGCTCTACGAGCACCCGACTACCCCTTTCCCTCTTGAAAATCTCCCTATCCCGCGAGTTTGCAAGCAAACTCGTCTATCAAGGGGCGTTTGTAGAAACTATTACATTGTCGTGTGCTTCTGGCACACGGGGTGGGGTTAGTTCTTAGGAAGGGCGAGGGAGTCTGCAGATTTTTGGCGAGCAGAGTTGCATAGCAATTCGTCGAGCCAAAAATCAAAGCCCCTCCCCTTCTTAAGCGGCGGTTTGGATACTTTGCCGCCGCGGGCAAAGTATCATAAAGCTTATTTGAAGGGTAAGGGGAACTTATAAAAGTTCCCCTGCTTTATTCTATTTAAGCAAAAATTTCAGCCTTGAGCTTTTCCGCAAGATCAGTCTTCTCCCAAGCAACTCCAAGATCCTCGCGTCCCATATGACCATACGCCGCAAGGTCGCAGTAAATAGGCTTGCGAAGGTCAAAGTCGCGAATTATAGCCGCGGGACGAAGGTCAACAAGCTTCTCTATTGCCGCGCTGATCTTTGCCTCGTCAACTGTCGCCGTGCCAAATGTATCAACCATTACAGAAACAGGACGAGCTACGCCGATAGCATACGCAACCTGGACCTCGCACTTTTTCGCAAGTCCTGCGGCTACAACGTTCTTTGCGATATATCTCGCCGCATAGCAAGCAGAACGGTCAACCTTCGTAGGATCCTTGCCCGAGAAGGCTCCGCCACCGTGACGCGCGTATCCGCCGTATGTATCAACAATTATCTTTCTGCCCGTAAGTCCCGTATCGCCCGCAGGTCCACCGATAACAAATCTGCCTGTGGGGTTAACGTATATCTTTGTCGCCTCATCCATAAGAGCTGCGGGAACTATGGGCTTTATCACGTTCTCAATAACGTCTGCTCTGATCTGCTCCAAGGTAACCGTCTCGCTATGCTGAGAGGAAACGACTATTGTATCCACTCTTACGGGAACATCGTCGTGGTACTCAACCGTGACCTGAGTCTTGCCGTCGGGACGGAGATAATCCATAAGACCCGACTTGCGCACGTCAGTCAGCTGCTTTGCAAGCTTGTGAGCGAGAGAGATAGGCAGAGGCATAAGCTCGGGAGTCTCATCGCAAGCATAGCCGAACATAAGTCCCTGGTCACCTGCGCCCGTGTCAAGACCGTCGTTGTCGGTTCCCTCTTTAGCCTCGTATGACTTATCAACGCCCATCGCAATATCGGGAGACTGCTCGTGAATGGAGCTTATAACCGCGCAGGAATCACAGTCAAAGCCAAACTTTGCGCGAGTGTATCCGATCTCGCGAACCGTCTCTCTTACGATAGACTGAATATCAACGTACGCCTCGGTCGTTATCTCACCCATTACCGAAACAAGACCGGTTGTGCAAAACGTCTCACACGCAACACGGGAATTGGGGTCCTGACGGAGTATCTCGTCAAGTATCGCGTCGGAAATTTTATCGCTTATTTTGTCGGGATGTCCTTCCGTCACCGACTCGGATGTGAATAATACCTTTTTCATTTTTCTATATATCCTTTCATTTTTTTCAATCTTTACACATAAAAAGCTCTGCTTGCAGACATACAAGCAGAGCTTTACTCTCATTTCTCTACTTATCTGCTTGGAATTGGCACCTTTTCCGCATTTTGGGATAGGTTGCCGTGGTTTCATAGAGCCTGTCTCTCCACCACTCTTGATAAGATCTTTATTTAGCTATATTATTTTAGCATACAGATATGCTTTTGTCAATAGTCTATTGACATAAATCCGCGATTTTCGGCATAAGTTACTCGGGCCTTATTTTGTTGCAAAGCTTCGAAAAGAAGAAGGATGCCACTGAGCCCGCCGCAATACATCCGACGTATATCAGAATATTGTACCATACTGTGTTAAACGACGGCAATATCATAAGCGTTGTCGCCACGACAAAGCCAATCACACAGTGAGATACTACCGAGTAGAACCTGTCAAAAACAAGTCTCATAAGCCTTGAGAAAAGCAAAAGGGTTGCCAGCATAGCTATTCCAAGGGGAATAAGCACCGAGAAATCCAGCGTGGATATTCCCTGGCTCATAGGCTCGTATATACCGAAGAACAAAAGCAGAGTTGAGGATGAAAATCCCGGTATTATAAAGCTGAGTCCCCACAAAAGTCCGCAAATAAGCCAACCAACAGTATTAGGAGCAATAGTTATATGCCAGATGCTTCTGAACACGAAAAACACCGCGGAGATAGTAACGAAGCTGACCGCAAGTCCAATATAAGAGCCTTTGCCCCTACCCTGCTTGCCCGCGTCGCGCCATATATCGGGCAGAGTTCCCGCTATAAGTCCCACGAAAACACAAAGCACTACCGCCTCGTTAAGTCCGAGCAGCCAATTGGTCACCCCCGCAAAGCCGACAAATCCCGTCGCCGCGCCAAGACCGACAAATATAAGCATAAACCAATGCTTTTTAATGCCTTTTATGGGACTTGATAATACCTCAAGCACCTGATCGTATATACCAAAGGCATAGCAAAGCGTTCCGCCGCTGACTCCCGGCAGTATCGCGCCTATTCCAACTATAAATCCCTGCACTATCCAAAGGACAGCCTGGAGTATCTTGTTTTTTTTGTTCGTCATTTTGATAATTCCTTTTTTCGTTGTGAAAATGTGGCATAACTATATTATAGACCGCATTACATCGAAAATCAATAAATTATGAGAAATAATGTCCGATATCCCGATAAATGCCAAGTATCAGGCTCCAAATCCAAACGATCCGTGAAGAAATACGACAAACACCACTACACAAAGCGCGGCAATCACAAGTCCCACTCCGGTGACTACAAGACTGAAAATAAGATTTTTCTTTTTTCTTTCGCTTGCGGATCCGTCTGCAGATTCAGCCTGCGGCTGAGCTTTTGACGGCAACACCTTTGCCGCCTTCATTGCAATTGATGCGGGCTTGTAAAGGACAAGCACTATTGCCGAGTTAAGAAGCGCCTTAGTAAGATTGAAGGGCAAGAAAAGTGTAGGCACCATTTTTGCCACAGCAGCCGTAGTGAAATTCGGCGTATATATCGGCACAATAAAGAGATTGAACAGCAACATAAACGCCGTCATGGCGAAAATTGCCGAGACAAGTCCTATGACAGCACCCTTGATGTTCTTTTTGTATTTGTAAATCAACGCGCATACCGTTGAGAACAGCGCGGTTGACAGAAAATCCATAAGGAAGCCCCAGAATCCCGCGTCGCCGATGGATATAAACTCGACAAGCGAAACCACAAGGGAGATAGCGATTGAGTATATGGGCCCGAAAAGCAGACCCGCAATGGTTATGACCGCGTCCTTTGCGTCAAAGGTCAGAAACATTACCTTGATGTGCATAATATACGTGGACGCAATAGCAAGGGCGCAGAAAAGCGCCGCCATGCAAAGCTTCTTTACCTTCATAGCCGAGCTTTGCTTTGATGTTAATTCAGACATAAAAAATCCCCTTTCTTGTGGGAGGGGAGAAATAAGACTCGGCGCAGGACTGCGCCTTATATAAATTATCTTCTCTCATCCAGACTTTACTGTCGGTCAGGGAATCTCACCCTGTCAGCTTTCGCTCGCGGACTTGCCTGTGGCTCACCGCCGGTACGGAATTACACCGATCCCACAAAGATATATTATTTTTTTATTATTCAAATCATGCCTGCGTCCAAAAGGACGCAGGCATATTTATTAACGGTTAAATGAAAAATTTCAACAACCGTTGTCGACGAAAAATTTTGCAGTTCAAGGCGTACCGGAGAAAGCAAGACGAAGGCTTACTTACGTAAGTCGAGTCGCTTTCGAGGAACAACGCAGAAATGCGGAATTTTTCTAAGACAAATTATTCGATGATCTCGGAAACGACGCCGGAACCTACTGTTCTACCACCCTCACGGATAGCGAAACGGAGACCCTTCTCACAAGCGATGGGCTTGATGAGCTCAACAGTCATGTTTACGTTATCACCAGGACGGCACATCTCAACCTCTGCAGGAAGCTCGATAACACCGGTAACGTCAGTTGTTCTGAAGTAGAACTGAGGTCTGTAGCCGGAGAAGAAGGGCTTCTTACGGCCGCCTTCCTTTTCGGTAAGAACGTAAACCTGACCAACGAACTTGGTGTGAGGATGAACGGAACCGGGCTTACAGAGAATCTGACCACGCTCGATACCAAGTCGGAGGCCAAGCGGTCTTAGGAAGACA
>JAZQKI010000040.1:0-23606 GCA_045542075.1 Eubacteriales bacterium | reverse complement strand
ATGCGGAGCGTATCCCAGTAGAAACCGGTGGGGAGCATGACGGGGTCATTGGAGAAACGATGGATTTCTTCCAGAGTGATCTTTTCGCCGTCGAATTTCCCGATAATGCCGCGGCCGCTGGACGCGCCGAGGTCGATGGCGAGCATCTTTAATTCTGCCATAGTTGTAACCCTTCCTTTCTTGTCTGCGGCACTGTGTCCGCATACTTAAAAACATAGTTTTGCATTTTATTTAGTTACAAATATTATAACATAAGAGAAATTTTTTTGTATGAATTTTTTGTTAATAAGTTCCGCCTTTTCTAAATATTTTATCTTTCGACAAATGTCACGCTCCTGTGTGTCGACATAAAATAGGAATGAGTAGTTTTTCTTTACGGAGGCGAATATGAAAAGTATTAAATATAGATTTACTCTTATCGGGGGTGACAAGCGCATAGCGGCGCTCGCAAGGGTACTTGCATCCCGCGGACATACTGTTAATATATGCAAATCAAGCGATGATCTTTCGGCACACAGCGGCATTAAGGTCTACAGCGGATTTGAGAGAGCCGTTGCCAACGGAGATTTTGTAGTGCTCCCTATGCCAATATCGCGCGACGGAGTGCACGTGTCGGCAAGCGTTGGAGACGCTGACGAGCAGATACTTATTTCCGACGTTCTCGACTGCGCAAAGAGGTGTGGTGTCAAACGTATCCTCGGCGGAAACATAAGCAAAAGCATTAAGGAAATGGCAGAAAATAAGGAAGTTTCTCTTATTGACTATTCCCTGTCCGAGCAGTTTTTGCAGAGCAATGCCGAGTCTACCGCCGAGGGCGGCATAATGGTGGCTATGGAAAACACCGACGTGACTATAAAGGGTAGCTCGGTGCTTGTGGGCGGCTACGGACGGATAGCGAAATATCTCGCAAAGCTGCTTCTTTCAATGGGCGCTGACGTGACGGTCGCTGCACGCAAGGACGAGGCACTAAGTCACGCCGAGTCGATTGGATGCAAGGCAGTAAAGATAGGAGACTTGGCAAAAGCTGAAAAATTCAAGCAGGCAGTACAAAACAGTCGGATAATATTCAACACAGTTCCCTCCCTGATTTTTTCGGAGGAGCTTATAGGAAAGAAAAGCTCTGCGACCTATATAGAGCTTGCCTCCTGCCCCGGTGGAATAGATCTTCGTGCGGCTCGTGAGGCGGGAATGAATATTATTTTTGCGCCCTCGCTCCCCGGCAGATACTCACCCGAGAGCGCGGGCGGATACATTTTTGACAGCATATACCAAAATCTCAAAGAAAGGGTAATTTATATATGATAGGCTTTGCTATGTGCGGCTCATTTTGCAGCTTTGAAAAGTCATATAAAGCCCTTGAGAAGCTCAAGGAAAAATATGACGTAGTTCCAATAATGAGCAATAACGCGTATTATACAGACACAAGATTCGGAAAAGCATCCGAATGGAATCAGAAGGTTGCGACTCTGTGCGACAGACCCATAATCCACTCCATAGGCGAAGCGGAGCCGTTAGGACCAAAGGCGGCGCTCGAGGCGCTTGTTATCTGTCCTTGCACGGGCAACACGCTTGCCAAAATTGCAAACGGCATCACTGACACACCCGTGTGTATGGCGGCAAAGGCGCACCTGCGGTGCGACCGTCCCCTGCTTATTGCCTTGGCGTCAAACGACGCGATGTCCGCAAATCTTGCTAACATTTCAAAGCTTCTGGTGCGTAAGAATATATATTTCGTGCCTATGTGTCAGGACGATCCCGACAAAAAACCGCACTCGCTTGTATCTGACTTTTCGCAGGTGCCCGACGCGCTCGAAGCAGCGCTCAAGGGCAAGCAGCTCAGGAAGATGTTTTTGTGACAAAAAAGCCTTGCCGCGCGGCAAGGCTTTTACTATTTTTATTTCTTTTTCGAGATTTCTGATAATTTATCATTGATTAATAAAACAACGTGAATTAACCAGAATGCTATTATCTCACTTTATGCGTTTTAGTACAAATCCCCTGGCTTAAAGGTATATTTTGAATTACAGAATCTGCAAACTATCTCCAGCTCCTCGGGCTTGCCCTCGGCTATTTGCTCGGCAAAGAGCTTTTCAAGGTCGGTCTTGCCGATGGATGCGAGTGCCTGTCTCATTCTTTCCTCGGAGCATGTGCAGAGGTAGTCTACGTCTATCTCGTCGAACAAGTCGTATTCTATTCCCTCCATGGCGATCTTGAGAATTTCCTGATTGTCCATTCCCTCCTCGAAAAGTCGGGAGATGTTTGAGAGCTTGGGGATATTCTTTTCTATCTGCGAAACGGTCTCCTCGTCTGCAAAAGGAAGAAGCTGAATGATAATTCCGCCCGCCGCCTTGCACGACCAGTCGGTATCTACAAGCACACCGAGTGAGCAAACGGTGGGTACCTGCTCGCTCTCTGCGTAATAGGTTGCGATGTCCTCGGCGATCTCGCCCGACACAAGCTCGACAGAGCCGTTATAGGGCTCGCCCTCGCCGATGTCCTTTATCATATTGAGAAATCCGCGTCCGACAGCTCCACCTACGTCAAGCTTTCCGTTAGGCTTGAGGGGCAGATCAACCCCGGGGTTCTGAATATATCCGCGCACGTTTCCGATATAGTCGGATGTGACGATAACGCGTCCCGCAGGGCCGTCACCGTAAAGGGATACGGTCACGCTGTCCTCCTTCTCGCCAAGCATACAGCCTATCATAGACGTAGCGGTGAGAAGTCTGCCAAGAGTTGCGGTTGCGGTGGGTGTCGTATTGTGGAATTTAATTGCTTGATTTACAATTTCAGTTGAGTTTATTACGTGTATTCTCGCGCTGCCGTCACTCGTCATGGCGCGCAAAATTTTTGATTGAGACATTTTATTTTCCTCTTTTTATTTTTTTGCTCTCGCTACTATATACCAGCGAGTGTCATTGTCTGCGGCCTCTGTAAATTTATAATTTCCAAAAAAGCCTATTACTTCAAAGCCCGCATCCTCAAGCGCGGCTTTTATCTCTGCTCTGTCAAAGCATCTCTCTGTCTGTATCTCGTCGGTGCGGGTATATCTGCCGTCCTCACCCTCCTCGAAAACGCTCAGGTAGAAGCTGCAGAGTCTGCTCTCCTTGTCATAGTCGTTTTGCCATGCGCACAGAGTTGCCTTGCCGTCACGCTCGTCCTCGTGGATGTAGGAGTTGTCGGCGTATATATTCTCAAACTTATAGGGAGTATTTACGTCAAATATAAAAAGTCCGTCGGGATCAAGATAATTATGCACGCAGGCAAGGCATTTTTCAAGTTCGCCGTCGCCCGAAAGATAGTTTATACTGTCAAGGCAACACGTGACCGCTCCAACTGTGCCGTAAAGCTCAAAGGCACGCATATCCTGTCTGAGATAAAGAATACCGCTCATCTCACAGTCGTACATTCTGTTGTACGCCTCAGCGAGCATATCCTCGCTGCCGTCAATACCTATCATATCGTATCCGCGGCGCGCAAGCTCCAACGTCATACTTCCCGTACCGCAGGCGAGGTCAAGAACGAGCGAGGGCTTGTCCTTGGAGTATTCGTTAAAGCAATCCTCGATAAAATCCGCCCATGCGGAGTAATCTATCTCGGAGTTTATTTTATCGTATATTCCCGAAATCGAGCCGTAGCCCGAATACATATTCTCTGCCATATTATTTATGCTTCTTTTCTTCAAGCTTAATGCTTTCAAGCACCTTGCTGTATCCGCCGTTGCCGTACTTTATGCAGTGGTTTACGCGGCTGATAGTTGCCGTACTGAGTCCTGTCTGCGCCGCTATTTCGGAATAAACGTACCCGTCGCTGAGCATCCTTGCCGCCTTTATTCTGCGGGACATTTCCTGAAGCTCGGATACCGTGCAAAGATCCTCAAAAAAGTTTTTACAATCCTCGGCATTTTCGAGTGTAATAATTCCCTTGTAGAGATATTCAATGTCCGTATCAAATTTTGAGTTTTTCATTGATTTGTACCGTCCTTTTCATTGATCAAATGGGGGTCTCCATGTATATTTTATCACTTTAGAGCGTTAAAGTAAAGAGTTTTTTGTAAAAAATTTTTGTCGCCGAAAAATTAAACAATAAGTTGAGTTTTTGAAAATAATATATTGACTTTCAAAAATAAATATTATATAATAATATTTAGAATGGCAAAATATCTTGACGAAAGGATTTTAGTCAAATGACAGGAATTAAAATAGGACAGAAGATTCGTTTGCTCCGAAAGAAAAACGATACAACGCAGGAAAAGCTTGCGGCGTATCTGAACGTAACTCCCCAGGCGGTTTCCCGTTGGGAGTCTGAGATCTGCTACCCCGATATTGAGACACTGCCTCTTATCGCGGACTTTTTTGGCGTAGGAATGGACGAGCTTCTTTGCTACGACAGTGTTCAGAAGGAATCAAAAATAAAGGATTATCTTGCTCAGGCGCAAAGACTTGAGGATGAGGACGATATGACGGCATGTCTTGAGCTTTTGCGTGAGGCTTATGCAGAGATCCCCTCCTCATTTGAGATCCAGCTTGAGCTTGCGAAGGTGCTCTCCGCAATAAACGCGGACAAGCCCAAGAAGGCAGATCTTGCAGAGGCTATCTCGCTTTGTAACCACGTGCTTGATTATTGCACCGACGACGAGCTTCGCGATGATACAAAGAAAACTCTTTGCGATATATACTCGCATCAGCTCCGCAACGACAAGGCGGCACTTGATATTGCCGAAAAGCTCCACAGCATGGACTACAGCAAGGAAATAGTCAAGGCTACCGTGCTCACGGGTGACATCGCATTCCGTCAGGCTCAGACCAATATTATTGAGTTTGCGGACAACATCTGGTGGCATATCTACAATATTGCCTGCGTGCCTGATATTTCCGAAAATAACTACTCCCTTGAGCAGAAGATCCAGGTAATGAAGAAAGGCATCGAGCTTTTTGACGTTATTTTTGGCGACGGACTTCTCTATTATAATGACAGGATCGCAAACTCCTACCGTCAGCTTGCTATGCTTTATCTTATGCAGGGTGACAGAGCCAGCGCACTTGACTGCGTTGAGAAAATGGCGGAGTACGCAATAGCGTTTGATACACGTCCCGATAACGTTAACTATTCATCAATACTTATAAATAAGGTTGAGCATACCAAAGGAAACGACGTCAGCCTTTGCTCAAAGCTTCTCCGCGGCAGATTCTCCAGCAGGATCTGGGCGACGATCAGGAGTGAGGCGAGATTTGTGGCGGCAATATCGGCTATGGAAAAGCACGTCTGACTAAAGAAAGGTTAAAGGGTGACTGATATGAAAACGGATATAGAAATTGCAAGAGAAGCCAAAATGCTCCCCATAAAAGAGGTTGCGGCATCTATCGGAATTTGCGAGGACGACCTTGAGTTTTACGGAAAATACAAGGCGAAGATAAGTAATGAGTATATGAATAAGGTTTCCAAAAATCCCGACGGAAAGCTTGTTCTTGTCACGGCTATAAACCCCACCCCCGCTGGCGAAGGTAAAACTACAACAAGCATTGGTCTTGGTATGGCTATGTCCAAGCTCGGCAAAAAGACTATGATTGCTCTCCGAGAGCCCTCTCTCGGACCTGTGTTTGGAGTCAAGGGCGGCGCTGCAGGCGGAGGATATTCGCAGGTCGTACCTATGGACGATATAAATCTTCACTTTACGGGAGATTTCCACGCAATTACTGCGGCAAACAACCTTCTCTGCGCTATTATTGACAATCATCTTCAGCAAGGTAACGTCCTCGGTATTGACGAGCGCAGAATCCTTTTCGGACGTGTCACGGATACCAATGACCGCGCGCTTCGTAATATTATCGTAGGACTCGGCGGAAAGGTCAACGGTGTTCCCCGTGAGGATCATTTCCACATTACAGTCGCTTCCGAGGTTATGGCTATTCTCTGCCTCGCGGAAAATATTACAGACCTTAAGGAAAGACTTGGAAATATCCTTGTTGCATATAAGTACGACGGCTCGCCCGTATACGCGCGCGATCTTCAGGCTCACGGCGCTATGGCTGTGCTTCTTAAGGATGCTATCCAGCCCAACCTTGTTCAGACTCTTGAAAACACACCCGCTATAATCCACGGCGGGCCCTTTGCGAATATTGCTCACGGTTGTAACAGCGTAAGAGCAACAAAGCTTGCGCTCAAGATATCTGATTACACTATAACCGAGGCGGGCTTTGGCGCAGACCTCGGAGCTGAAAAGTTCCTTGATATCAAGTGCCGCAAGGCAGGTCTTACCCCTTCCGCAGTCGTTATAGTTGCGACTATCCGCGCGCTTAAATACAACGGCGGAGTTCCCAAGGCAGACCTTAAGGCTGAGAATCTTGATGCCCTCAAGCGCGGTTCTGTAAACCTTGAGGCTCACATTGACAACATTCACAAGTTCGGTCTTCCCGTTGTCGTTGCGATAAACCGATTCGATACAGATACCGACGCGGAAATTGCCCTCCTTACCGAGATGTGCAACTCCAAGGGCGTTGATCTTGCGCTTTCCGAGGTGTTTGCCAAGGGCGGCGACGGCGGCATTGAGCTTGCAAAAGCAGTCATCAAGGCTTGTGAGAAACCGTCTGACTTCAAGTTTATGTATAGCGACGATATGAGCGTAACAGAAAAGATAGAGGCGGTTGCAAAGAATATTTACGGCGCTGACGGAGTTATTTTTGAATCCGCGGCAAAGAAGCAGCTTGACGAGATAGTAAAGCTTGACGAAAAGTATTCCAGGTTCCCCGTTTGCTTTGCAAAAACACAGTATTCTCTCTCTGATGATCCCACAAAGCTGGGACGTCCCTCGGGCTTCAACATCACTGTGCGCGAGGTCAAGCTTTCGGCGGGCGCAGGATTTATTGTTGTGCTTACGGGTGCTATTATGACTATGCCCGGTCTTCCCAAGGCTCCCGCGGCGTACTCTATAGATATAGATGAAAACGGTGTTATCACAGGACTGTTCTGATATGAAATTCCCATTTGTAATAAATACGGATAAGGTTGAGCTTACCGAAAATATCGGACGAGAGCTTGCAGAGGCTATTCTGACAGATACAAGCCTTCCGCGATTCGTTGCTATGTACGGTGATCTGGGTGTTGGCAAAACCTCGTTTGTTCGCGGCTTTGCATCAACTCTTGCGCCCCAGGCGACGGTCAAGTCTCCGACTTTTGCCCTGGTTAACGAATACAGATGTATTGAAAATCCCTGCGGGATAAAGCGTATATGTCATTTTGATATGTACCGCATTACCGACGAGGACGATCTGTACTCCGTTGGCTTTTACGATTATCTTCGCCCCGATTCTCTGTGTATTGCGGAATGGTGCGAGATGATACCCTATGCTCTCCCGAAATCTTACGTTAAAGTTGAAATAGAAAAGACCGATCTTGGTGACGGCAGAAAAATCACCGTGACGCTTATCTGATCGGCAGAGGTTATTTGATGAAAATTTTAGCGATTGACAGCAGTGCCGCGGTATGCGCGGCGGCTCTGTGCGACAATGAAAAATTAATATGTGAGATCACGGTCAACACGGGAAACACCCACAGTGAGACGCTGCTTCCTGTTGTTGAGCAGATACTCAAGCTTACCGACACGGCTGTTGATGATATAGATCTGTTTGCTTGCAGCGTGGGTCCCGGCTCGTTTACGGGAGTACGTATCGGCGCGGCTACGATAAAAGGTCTTACCTTTGGCAAGAACAAGGCTTGCGTCGGTATATCCACATTGGACGCGCTCGCGGAGAATATTTCTATGTTTGACGGTATTCTCTGTCCCGTTATGGATGCGCGCCGTGATCACGTCTACAATGCGCTTTATGAGTGCTCGGGCGGTGTTATTACCCGTCTGTGCCCTGACCGTCTTATATCGGTAAGTGACCTTGACGATGAGCTTGCCTCACTTGGCAAAAAGGTTTATCTGTCGGGTGACGGATATGGCATTTGCGAGCGGGAGTTTGTAAAGACGAAAATTGAAGCAGTGCCCGAAAGACTCCGACTTGAGAGTGGATACAGCACGGCTATGTGCGCGCTTAAAAAGTATAATAACGGCGAAGCTGTAAGTGACTTTGAGCTTGCGCCCGTATATCTCCGTCCCTCTCAGGCGGAGCGAGAAAGAATAGAAAAGCTGAAAGGTTGATAGAAAAATGGCAACAAAAAAGATGATTATGGGTTCCGACCACGCAGGTCTTTCCCTTAAATTAAAGGTTATTGAGCATTTTAATGAGCGCGGAATTGAGGTTGTGGACGTTGGAACGTACACCACCGAGTCCTGCAGCTATCCCGATTATGCGACAGCTCTCTGCAAAAAGATACAGGCTGGCGAGGCTGAGCTTGGAATACTTGTCTGCGGCACGGGCATTGGAATGTCCATGGCGGCTAACAAGCACAACGGGATCCGTGCGGCTTGCTGCTCGGATACATTCTCCGCAAGAATGACGAGAATGCACAATAACGCAAACGTGCTTTGCTTTGGCGAGCGTGTTGTTGGCGCGGGCCTTGCCTGCGATCTCGCGGATATCTTTGTTGACACCGAGTATCTTGGCGGAAGACACGAGACCAGAGTACAAATGCTCTCTGAAATCGAAAAATCTAACAGATAATCAACCTTTGAGGAGATAAGAATATGTCCGAAAGAAAAGATACGCCGCATAAGATAGCAAACGTTTTGCGCGCTATCGGAGGAAATGAATATCCGAGAAAATTCACCTCGGCTATTATTTTGGCGGCAGGCTCGTCCACCCGTATGGGCGGTGACTCAACAAAGCAGTTTTTGGAGCTTGAGGGAATGCCGATAGTTGCAAGAACGGTCAAGGCTTTTGAGGCTGCAGAATGCATAAATGAAATAATTGTCGTAGCAAAGACAGACGAAATATCTCTGTATGCGGATTTTGTCGAGAAATACGGCATAACCAAGCCCTTCTTTGTTGTTGAGGGCGGCGAAACGCGTCAGGAGTCCGCGAGGATCGGGCAGGATGCGGTGAGCAAAAAATCAAAATATGTTTGTATTCACGACGCAGCGAGATGCCTTATCACGCCCGAGCTTATTGTTGATGTGTGCCGTGGCGCGTATCTGTACGGCGCGGCGACCTTAGCTATTAAGGCGGTGGACACAGTCAAGATAAGCGATAAAAATAAATATATTGATTCCACTCCCGAGCGTAGATTTACTTATCAGGCTCAGACTCCTCAGGTGTTCCCCGTCAACGCTTATCGCGCGGCGGCGTACGTTTCCAAGGAGGAAAATTTTGAGGCTACGGATGACTGTATGCTGCTTGAGCATATAAAAATTCCCGTAAAGCTTATTGAGGGCTCTCGGGAAAACATCAAGATAACCGAGCCTGTCGATATGATATTCGCAAGGGCTATTCTTGATTCAAGAAAAGAGGATATAAAATGAGAATAGGTCACGGATACGACGTCCACAGACTCGTCGATGGACGAAAATGTATAATCGGCGGAGTTGATATTCCTTATGATAAGGGACTTCTCGGTCACTCCGACGCGGACGTTCTGACACACGCGATAATGGACGCGCTTCTCGGCGCGGCAGCACTCGGTGATATTGGCAAGCTCTTTCCCGACTCCTCTCCCGAATTCGAGGGCGCGGACAGTCTTGTGCTTGCCCGCAGAGTTTCAGACAAGCTACATGAGTGCGGATATAAGATTATAAATATTGATTCAACGGTTATAGCGCAAGCGCCAAAGCTCTCCCCTCACATTGATATGATGAGGGAAAAGCTCGCGGACGCGCTTGGCACAGACAAAGAAAATATAAGCGTCAAGGCTACCACCGAGGAGGGGCTTGGCTTTACGGGACAAGGTCTCGGGATCGCCGCGCACGCCGTTTGTCTGATCCAAAAGCTGTAAGATATGTTATCACCGTCCCCCAAGACTTATTTTCCCTCACATTCTGTCCTTTGAACGTCTCGGACCTGGGCGACGGCGTTGCCTTACAATACATTGTATGACGAATTTTTACTTTATTCTACAAATTTCGATACTATAAAACCCACACAGGAAAGGCGGTTTATTATGATCTACATAGCTCCCTCACTTCTTTCGGCGGATTTTTCTACTCTTAACACTGAAATTAAAAGAGTCAGAGACGCAGGCGCAAAATATTTGCATCTTGACGTAATGGACGGCGCGTTCGTGCCTAATATTACGTTTGGTCCTGACGTCATAGCTTGTATTCGTAAGGGTACGGACATGTTTTTTGACGTGCATCTTATGATCAAGCGTCCCGAGAGATACATAGACCGCTTTGTTAAGGCGGGCGCGGACAGCATAACCATTCACTACGAGGCTTGTGAGAATCCTATGTCGGTAATAAATCTTATTCGCTCGTATGAAATGAAGGTCGGCGTGGCTATCTCACCAAATACTCCCGTTGAGTATCTCTACCCGCTTGTCGAGTACATAGATATGGCGCTTATCATGACGGTCGAGCCCGGTTTTGGCGGTCAGTCGCTCATTCCCGAAACGCTGGATAAGGTACACGCGCTTAAAAAGTATATCTCCGAGCGCGGACTCGATATCGATATTGAGGTCGACGGCGGAATAAAGCCCGAAAATATCGGACTTGTCACCAGCGCGGGCGCGAATATTATCGTTGCCGGCTCGGCGATATTCAAGTCGAAAAAGCCCAGATCTGTAATTCAGGCAATGAAGGAATCCGCAGCAGAAAATCCTTATAAAGGTTAATAAATATATGCGAGGGGGAGAAACTTCTTAAAAGAAGCTTTCTCCCCCTCACGCTCCCCTTTTTCAAGAATTTTTGAAAAAGGTTTTTTATTTATTTTGTGTTTTGATATTCATTTACAAGCCTTAGAACCTCGGTGGTATCTCCCTTTAGGATAATTCGAGGATACCCCTTTGAGGGTGCATAAAACGAAAATTTGATATTTTTATAGTTGCCGTTAGAAATATTATAACAGAAAAATTCAGTAATTTCCTTGCGTTCACCCGACGGAATATCAAGAATTATGCAGATTTCGTCATTTTTCTTTTTGTTATCAAGAAGAAAATCATATACGATGGCGTTGTTTTTGGCAAGAATACTTGGTCTTACCGCAGGATGCTCGATAAAAGCCTCTACCTGCTCGGGTGTAAAGTGCCAAAGCCCATTGATTTTTTCGCCCTCCAAAATTCCCATTGAGATATAGTTTCGTATGGTTCTGTCTGAAAGCCCTGTAAATTGTACGATATGTCCTATTGTGTAGTAATTCCCTGTTTCATTATATTCTGTCATTATCTTTACCCCTTTAATTAAATAAATTGTAAGCTTACAATTTGATTATATATTGAAAATAAAGAAAAATCAATATGCAATAATACCACTTTTTCATATACGAAAGCTTTTGAAAGAGAGTGCGGGAGAGAACCTTTCTCGAAAAGTTCTCTCCCGCATTCTTTTTATTTTCAAATTATTTAAGCATACCTTCAAGAGTTGCCTTTGCGCTTGCGAGTGCGTCGTTTACTTTAGAGTGATCTGCGCCGCCTGCCATAGCGGAGTCGGGGCGTCCGCCGCCTTTACCGCCTGTGACGGATGCGACAGCTCCAACGAGCTTGCCTGCGTGCGCGCCTGCAGCAACTGCGTCTTTACCGGCAACTGCGATAAAGTTGAGCTTGCCGTTTGCCTTGACTGCGATTACCGCAACGGTGTCGGGACAGTCTGCCTTTATCTTGTCCGTGAGGCTTCTTGCCGCGTCTATTTCCATATCAAGAGTTGTAGCCACAAGCTTTACAGAGCCGACGGATACTGCGCCTGCAAGCACGTCGCCGAGCTTTGAGCCTGCGAGCTTGGAGTTGAGAGCCTCGATCTCCTTCTTCATTGCGGAGATCTCGCTCTGAAGCGCGCTTGCCTTCTTTGCGATGTCTGCGGGGTTCTGAACCTTAAGCTCAGATGCAGTCTCGCCAATGAGCGCATCCTTGCTTGCGATAAGATTAAGCACGCCAAGTCCCGTGACTGCTTCTATACGGCGAACGCCTGCCGCAACGCTGGACTCGGATGTTATCTTGAACAGACCGATCTTGCCTGTATTATTGCAGTGTGTACCGCCGCAAAGCTCTGTCGAGAAGTTGCCCATCTTGACCATACGAACTACCGCGCCGTACTTTTCTCCAAAGAGAGCCATAGCGCCGTTTGCTCTTGCGGTCTCAATGTCCGTTTCAAGAGTCGTTATATCGTATGCTGTGAGAATATTGATGTTAACGAGAGCCTCTACCTTTGCTATTTCCTCTTTTGTAAGAGCCGCAAAGTGTGTAAAGTCAAATCTGCACACCTTGTCGTCAACATAGGAGCCTGCCTGCTCAACGTGTGTTCCAAGCACAGCGCGGAGAGCTGCCTGAAGCAAGTGAGCAGCGGAGTGATTGCGGGCTATTGCCATACGTCTTGCGTCCTCAATGTCAGCAGTGACTGTGTCACCAACCTTCAAGGTGCCGTTTGCTACTGTGCACAGATGTATATAAACGCCGTCGGTTTTCTTTGTGTCGTATACGTTTGCAACAAATCCCTCAGAGTAGATAGTACCCGTATCGCCTACCTGTCCGCCGCCCTCACCGTAGAAGGGTGTGCGGTCAAGGATTATTGAGCAATCGCCCTCGGAGATGGAGTCAACTATTCCCTCCTCGCCCATGATAGCGATGACCTTTGCGGTGCTGCGAAGCTCGGTATAACCTGTGAATTCGGTCTTATTAAGATCGGAAAGCATAGACTTTGAGGACTCATCCCAACCGCCTATATTAGCTCTTGCCTCTCTTGCGCGTGTCTTCTGCTGCTTCATAAGCTCAAGGAACTTAGCCTCATCTATCTTGAGATTACTCTCTGCCGCGATCTCACGTGTGAGGTCTATCGGGAAGCCGAACGTATCGTAGAGCTTGAATACCTCATCGCCCGAGATAACGTCGGAGTTGTTTGCGATAGCACCGCGGATAAGGTCGGAGAGAATAGAAAGACCTGCGTCAACGGTTGCGTCAAAGCGGTCCTCCTCCATAGAGATGACCTTGAGTATATAGTCACGCTTCTGCTCAAGCTCGGGATAAGCCTTGCAGCTTTCGTTGATCGCTACTGTCACGGTGTCAACAAGGAAAGGATGGTTGATGCCGAGAAGCTTTCCGTGACGGCAAGCGCGGCGGATAATGCGGCGAAGAACGTAGCCTCTGCCCTCGTTAGAAGGAATAACGCCGTCGCTTATCATAAACATCGCGCTTCTTGAGTGGTCGGTTACAACACGGATGGAAATGTCGTTCTCGGCATTGTCACCGTAGCTCTTGCCTGCTATCTCGCAGGTCTTGTCTATTACCTTACGGATAGAGTCGACCTCGAACATATTGTCAACTCCCTGCATAACGCAAGCAAGTCGCTCAAGTCCCATACCCGTATCAATATTCTTTTGAGCAAGCTCGGTATAGTTTCCCTGTCCGTCGTTGTTGAACTGTGAGAATACGTTGTTCCAGATCTCCATAAATCTATCGCAGTCGCATCCGGGCTTACAGTCGGGAGAGCCGCAGCCGTACTTGAGTCCGCGGTCGAAATATATCTCCGAGCAAGGACCGCAGGGGCCGCTTCCGTGTTCCCAGAAGTTGTCTGCCTTACCGAGACGGACGACGTGCGCGGGATCAACGCCAATTTTGTTTACCCATATATCGTATGCTTCTTCATCATTTTCATAGATTGAGGGCCAAAGAAGGTCTGTGGGTATTTCAAGAGTTTCGGTAAGGAACTCCCAAGCCCACGGAATAGCCTCCTCCTTGAAATAGTCTCCAAATGAGAAGTTGCCAAGCATTTCAAAGAAAGTGCCGTGACGCGCGGTGTGTCCTACGCGCTCAAGGTCGGGTGTACGGATACATTTCTGGCAGGTGGTGACTCTCTTACAGGGAGGCTCAACCTCACCTGTGAAGAATTTTTTCATAGGAGCCATACCCGAGTTTATAAGAAGGAGCGATTTGTCGCCCTGAGGAACGAGAGGATATGAAGGGAGTCTGAGATGTCCCTTGGATTCAAAGAATGAAAGATATTTCTCTCGAAGGTCGTTAAGTGATGTCCACTGCATGAAATTTATGTCCTTTCAATTTTTACATTAACCATATAATTATATCACTTGACGTTTGATAAGTCAATAGATTATGTATACGTTTAATTAAGATATTCTTATTTTTTTGAAGCCATTTCCTTCTCTACGGCGGCAACGCGCTCGCTCATAGGAGGATGGCTGTATTCAAGCACCACGTTGATACGCGAGGGTGCGAGATGCGAGAAATTGTCTTTTGCAAGCTTTTTGAATGCGCTTATCATTGCTTCACCGTATCCTTCGGATACTGCCTGACGGTCTGCCTCGTATTCGTGCTTGCGGCTTGAGGCGTTAATTACAAGGCTTATAGCGGGCTGAAGCACGCCGAGGGCAATTCCCGTAAGTATGTATGCAAATCCGTAGTTTACCTCGTTAAATCCGAACTCGGTATATATTTCGGGAGCGCTTACGAGCATCCAAACAGTTGTTGCTAAAACTAAAAGGTAGCACACGTTCAGAAGCTGAGTCTTAAGCACATGCTTGTGAATACCGTGTCCGAGCTCGTGAGCGAATACAGCGCAGATCTCGTCGGTGGTCATCGCATTGACAAGATTGTCGTAAAGCACGATGGTCTTACTCTTTCCAAAGCCTGTGATATACGCGTTGAGCTTTGTAGTTCTGCGCGACGCGTCCATCACCTCGATAGCTCTTACATTGTAGCCGTGCTTTGTGAGAAGCTCCATAAGCTTCTCCTTCAATTCCCCGTCCTCAAGGGGCGTAAATTTGTTACCTATTCTGCTGAGGTATGGGAACAGGAACGTTGTGAGGAGCGTGAAAGCAAGAAGTACTGCGGCGAGAACTATTATTATAAAATTTCCCGTGAGGATATGCGCCCCGTATATGGCGCTCGTGATTCCAAAGGTAAGAAAAGCATTGAGCAATAATGAACGGATCGAGTCAAAAACAAATGTCTTTGTGCTTGAACGGTTAAAGCCGTATTTTTGCTCTATCTTCATAGTTTTTATGTAGCCTATAACGGTATCAATGATAGCGCCCACAACTACCTCAAGTATAACGACGGAAAATATCTGCCACATATAGTTTGCAAAGAGGTTTGCTATGGCTGCGTATACGTTAAATGCTAAAAGAGCGACGGTGAGTACGCAGGAGACGGACGACGAAATTATATCAAGGCTGCAATGCTCAGCGCTGTACGCTTTCCATTTTTCATACGTCTCAGAGTCATACACATCCGAGAGATTTTCGGGAGTGGGATTGTTTGCCGAGCGGTACTTAACTATGTTCAGTATTATCGAATATGCCCCGCCCAAAAGTGCGCAGATAAGAAAAATAATTTTCAATGTCATAATAATATACCTCGTAAATTTTAATTCTTTTCTCCGTAAAGCGCCGCGCCGATCACCGTGCCAAAGCTTGCGTTTTCGGGTATAATAAAGTTTATGCCAAAGGAATCAAGGTTGTTGAAAACGTCTCTTACGGGCGCGATGGTTGTGAGATTTCCGATAAGCACGACGTTTTTCAGCCCAAGTCCGCGAGCCGTGAATACTGCCATCATAGCAATAGTCTCCGCTACCATATTTGCAACTCCGAGCGCGATGTCACCTGCCGTTGCCATATCCGAAAGCTTGCCGAAATTAGACGCGGTGAGATTTTCGTTAACACCCGTAAACTGCGAATTCTTGGAGATGTCCTTTACGCGAAGGTCAATATTGTCAAGTGAGCCACTCTGACAAAGCTCCTCAATATGCTCGACGGTGTTTACACCTGTCATTTTTTTGGTAAGCCCGATAAGAGTACCACCGCCGACACCCGTTCCGCCGAGGTAGTTTATTTCTATGTTATTTCCATTTTTTCTTGCGTGAACAAGCGCAGTACCCGTACCCATGCTGACTACGATAGCCTCGTCGAGTCCTGAAAGATAGAGACCTCCAATGCCCGCCGCATCAAATTCGGGGACCTTCTGGCTTGTAAGTGAATATATAGGCTTTTGCATATGAGTTGCGCCTACACCGGTGACCATAACCTTATCTATGTCATCAAGCTCAAGGTTATTTTCGGTGGTGAATTTACCGAAGGCGCCGTATATTGAAGTAATAGGGTCGGTCGCGCGTACAAAAATCGGGGATATCATTTCCCTGTTTTGATCTTCAGCAATCCTGAAGCCTACTATTTTTGTTGTGCTTCCGCCTACGTCTATGCCTATTATGTTCTGAATTTTTTTCATTTCTTTAGCATCCTTTGCAAAAAATTAAAACAAATCATTACAAACATTATATCACTATATTGAAAAAAAATCAATAATGTGATATAATATTGATAAGAAAATTTTTTGGAGCTGAAATTATGGCATTTGATGCAGGCATGCTTGCATGCGTTGTGAATGAAATAAATATAAACGCTTGCGGCGGCAAGATAGAAAAGATCTATCAGCCCGAGAAGGAAGAGATAATTTTTTCCATAAGAGCGAACGGTAAAAATATGCGATTGCTTATAAACGCAGGCTCAAGCTGTCCAAGGATAAGCTTTACCCAAACGCAGAAGGAAAATCCCATGCAGGCGCCTATGTTTTGTATGCTTCTCCGCAAGCATCTCTCGGGCGCCACCCTGTCGGACGTGTCGCAGGAGGGATTTGAGAGAGTTGCGAGACTTACCTTCAACACACGCGATGAGATGGGATTTGAGTGCAAAAGGTATATTTTTGCTGAAATCATGGGCAAATACAGTAACCTTGTATTTACCGACGAGAGCTTTAAGGTCATTTACGTCTTAAAGACCGTGGACTTTACTACCAGCAGTCTCCGCCAGGTGCTTCCCAGTATGATATACGAGCTTCCGCCCGCACAGGACAAGCAAAATCCTCTTGAGGAAACCCGTGAAGGTTTTTTTGCACGTTTTGAAGGCGCATCACCCGATAAGTCAGCGGATAAGTTTATTACGTCAAATTATCTTGGAATTTCCGCGTCAAACGCGAGGGAGATATGTTATCGCGCAACGGGCAGGATGGATGCGCCGTTGTATGACTGCCCCTCTGTGCGATTATGGACGGAATTTTCAAAATTTACTGAGGTTATAAAAACCAATTCGTATTCCCCGTGTGTTGTGTTTGATGGCTCGCTCCCCGTGGAGTATTCCTTTGTAAATCTGACGCATTACGGAAGTGGTACTGATTGTCGCGAGCTTGAGTCCGCGTCAGAGGCTCTCGATACGTTTTTTGAAAGCCGTGACAAAGAACAACGAATAAAGCAACGCGCGTCCGATCTTCTCAAAATTCTGACTAATTCAGAGGCGAGAATATCCAAAAAGCTTGATTCACAGCAAAAGGAGCTCTCGGATTGTGCTCTTGGAGAAAAATACAAAAAATACGGAGATCTGATAACCTCAAATCTATATATGCTCTCCAGGGGACAGACAACAGTAGAGCTTGTAGACTATGAGACATGGAATGAGCAGACCGGAGAGTACGGTAAGGCAGTTATAGAGCTTGACGAGCGTCTTACTCCCGCGGCAAATGCGCAGAGGTATTACAAAAAATATAACAAGACCAAAACTGCAAGAGTCGAGCTTTCAAAGCAGATCGAGATAGGACGACGCGAGCTGGAATATATACATTCGGTATTTGACGCGCTTACAAAGGCGGAGACAGTATCTGACCTGTCCGAAATACGCGACGAGCTTTATCGCTCGGGATACGCGTCAAAAATGAAGGGATATGCCGCACCGAAAAAGCAACCTGCCCCCACGGTGGCGCAGTTTGAGACGACCAACGGCTACAGAGTGCTTTGCGGAAAAAATAATCTGCAGAACGAATATATCACACACAAGCTTGCGCAAAAGCACGACTATTGGTTCCACGCAAAGAACACGGCAGGCTCTCACGTGCTTCTTGTAACCAACGGCGAGGAGCCACCCGCTGAGGACTTCACGGATGCCTGTATGATCGCCGCGTATTATTCAAAGGCGCGCGGCGGCGAGAGTATCGAGGTGGACTATCTCTTTGCAAGGGGTGTTAAAAAGGTTCCCTCCTCAAAGCCGGGATTTGTTGTATATCATAACAACTGGAGCGCATACGTCACACCCGACGAAGATAGGATACTCGCCATGAGAATAAAATGAGGTGACTGAAATGCTCCAATTTCTAAAGATATTTGCAGTTACACTCTTTTTCCCGATACTGCCGATAATTATTTGCGGCTTTGTTGCGGGGCTTTCCGAAAAGCTTTTTATGAAAATGACAAAAAAATGCGGGCGGGGTCTTGTTATGGTGACATCAATCATCGGAACACCCGTGCATGAGCTTGGGCACGCGATAATGTGTCTTCCCTTTGGTCATAGGATAAAAAAGATATGCCTTTGGAATCCAAAAGCAAAAAACGGTGTTCTCGGATACGTAAATCACACTTATAACAAGAAAAATATCTGGCACAGGCTGGGATGTCTTTTTATAAGCGCGGGTCCTATTATACTTGGACTTTTAGTAGTGATGCTTATCATGCGGCTTTGCTTTCCACTGGCTTTTGAGGAATATTATTTGTCGGTCTTTTCAGTGAGCAGAAGTCTTGACGGCTTCTTTGAGCTGATCTTGGGAAGCGTGAATATATTCTTCTCATCAATATCCGACAATTCTTCTCCCATTTGGGTGAAAATTTTGGGAGGAGTACTTATGATCTGCGTATGCATGCACATAAATCTCAGTCCCGCGGACATAAAAAACAGTCTTGTCGCCTTGCCGATATATGCGCTTATCTGCCTTGTGCTCTCGGTTGCGGTCTTCTTTATCGGAGGAGATATTGCGATGGGATTTGTATCAGCTCTGACAGTCTGGTGCTTTATGGGATTTGCCCTGTACACAGTGGTCTTTGCAGGAATTATAGCGGTTCTTTTATTAGGACTTTTGTGCTTTATTTTGGGAAGGATATTCTCTAAATAAGCATATTATTTGAATTCAAGTAAATATTTTACAAACTATTGACAAATTCGATATTTTGTGATACAATAAACTTGTTGTTTTTACAACAACCGAAAAACTAAAATAATCGGTGTTTGCAGACTCGCAAACAAAGAAAGGAAATAATTATGAGCAAGATGCTTCCTAACAGAAAAAAGATCGAGAGAGGATATATGCCTGTACCCGACGTCAACGCGCTCCTTTCCTATATCAAGTCGCATGGAGACAGACTTGCATATCGCTATTTTGAGAACAATAAGCTCAAGGATATGTCGTATGCTGAGTTCTATACTCTGGTAAATCAGATAGCTGCAGGTCTTGACAAGCTTGGACTTACGGGTAGAAAGATCGCGGTCATCGGTGACACCTCCCCCCAGTGGCTTGCTACCTATATTGCATCGCTTGCAAACGGAACAGTAGTTATACCTATGGATAAGGAGCTTGACATAACTCAGATCGAAAAGTTCCTCTCTATCGTTGAGGCAGATGCTATCGTTTATTCAAAGTCCTTCAATGAGAAGCTCGTTTCTACAATAAATACTCACGAAACAGTTAAATACTTTATTCCGATAAGCGCGCAGTACGGCGAGGGATTTTCGGATAAGGTGATTGATTTCTCTGCTCTTCTTGAGCTTGGACAGACGGGAATAGATGATGGATACGCGCTTATAAAGGATCATGACCGTGAGCAGATGTGTGAGATGCTGTTTACCTCCGGTACTACGGGCACAAGCAAGTGCGTAATGCTTTGCCAGAAAAATATTTTCGCAGCTGTTCAGTCCGCGTTTGACTCGGTTTGCTTTACTCCCGACGACGTTATCGTATCGGTTCTTCCCGTTCACCATACTTATGAGCTTATGTGTCTTGTAGCGGCAATGGTTCTTGGAATGACTGTATGTATCAACGACTCTCTCCGTCACGTAATGAAGAATTTTGCTTTGTTCAAGCCCACGGGTCTTGTTCTTGTTCCCCTTTTCGTTAATACTATGCACAAGAAGATCTGGTCCGAGGCTGAAAAGTCGGGTAAGGCAAAGACTCTCCGTACAGCTCTTAAGATTTCAAGAGCTCTCCGCAAGATTGGAATCGACGTGCGTGCAAAGCTCTTTAAGTCGGTTACAAGCGCGTTTGGAGGCAGACTTGACCATATCATATGCGGCGGAGCAAAGCTCAACCCCGAGCTTGTTTATGAATTTGAGGAATTTGGAATTTCTATATTCGAGGGCTTTGGAATTACCGAGTGCTCACCTCTCGTAGCAGTTGACCGTTATTATAACCGTAAGCCCGGCTCAATCGGTCCCTCCGTTCCCTGCTGTGAAGTAAGAATAGATCCCAACGGTGAAACGACCGATAAGGGATACGTTATGGGTGAGATCCAGGTCAAGGGTGACAACGTAATGCTTGGCTATTATAATAATCCCGATGCAAACTCCGATGTCTTTACCGAGGACGGCTGGTTCCGCACAGGTGACGTTGGATATAAGGACGATGAGGGATGCATCTATATCACGGGACGTATCAAGTTCGTTATCGTGCTTGAAAACGGAAAGAACGTATTCCCTGAGGAGATCGAAGAGTATCTTGAGAATATAGACACTATTGCTGAGTGTTGTGTAATCGGCAGAAAGGCTGAGGATAGCGATACCGTTAACGTCATCGCAGTAGTTTATCCCGATTTCACCAAGTTCCCCAAGGAAGCAACCGATGAGGAGATCAAGGAAAGCATCCGCAAGTCCATAAATCTTATCAATAAAAAGCTTCCCTCCTTCAAGCAGATAAAGTCTGTTGAGATCAGAAAGACCGAGTTTGAAAAGACTACGACAAAGAAGATAAAGAGACAGCTTGTAAAATAAATTTTACACAAAAGTACCGCCGGGCGAGAGCCTGACGGTACTTTTTATGCAAAAAATGTAAGTTTGCTCTTGTAATTGTAGGATTTAGGTGATATAATATATCTGTATATTTATGCCGAGATATCGGCGGTTAGGAGTTGTTTATGAATAACGGCTTTATAAAGGTTGCGGTCGCAACGCCCAAAATCCGCGTTGCAGACGTTGAATTTAATACCGACGAATGTATTCGTATCGCTTCTGAGGCGGCAGATATGGGAGCAAAGGTAGTTCTCTTTCCCGAGCTTTCTCTCACGGGTGCTACGTGCGGAGATCTGTTTTATTCGGATAAGCTTATTTCCGCTGCTCTTTGCGGTCTTAAAAGGTTTGTTTTTGCTTCGGCAATGAGCGACAGTATATTTGTTGTGGGGTTGCCTATTCTCTGCTCCGAAAAGCTTTATAGCTGCGCAGCAGTGGTTCAGGGCGGTCAGATACTCGGTATTGTTCCAAAGACTAATATTACATCCTCTCAAGCAAGATATTTTGCACCTTGTCCGAGGCTCAATTATTCTTACACTATTGACGACAGTGTTGTGATGTTTGGATCAAAGCAGATATTTACGTGCAGAAATATGCCGTCATTTAAGCTTGGAGTTGAGTTTTATGAGGATCTTTGCGCTCCTGTTTCTCCTTCGTGTGAGCTTTCGGCGTCAGGCGCGAATATTATTTTGAATCTTGCTTCTGTCAATGAGACGGTAGCAAGTGCGCAAAAGTCAAAAATGCTTATAGCCGCGCAGTCTGAAAAGCTTGCTTGCGGTTACGTGCTTGCGGGCAGCTGTCTTGGTGAGTCTACCACGGATTTTGTTTTTGGCGGACACTCGGTCATATATGAGGGCGGTGTTCTGCTCGCGGAGAAGTCGGCATTTGACGGAGAGATGCTTATCAGTGAGATCGATACGGACAAGCTTGTGGGTATCAAGCGCCGCTCGAGCCTGTTTTCATATAAGGCCGCAAACGAGTATTGCGAGATAGAGTTTGATATTGAGTCGGAGATTACTGAGCTTACTCGCCATATCCCTCAAAATCCCTTTATTCCCGAGTCTGCGGATGGGTTTGAGAAAATACTTGATATTCAGGCGCAGGGACTCGCAAAGCGTATTGTTGCCGCATATGCAAAAAAGATAGTTATCGGTATTTCAGGAGGACTTGATTCCTGCTTGGCACTGCTTGTTATGACGCGGGCTATGAATATTCTCAGCCGTCCTATGAGCGACATTATCGCCGTTACTATGCCCTGCTTTGGTACGACCAAGCGCACAAAGGATAACGCGACGGTCATGTGTGAGGAGCTTGGAGTTGACTTCAGATGCGTGGATATATCCGCGGCGGTTGAAGGACATCTTCGTGACATCGGGCACGATATAAGCAATCACAACGTAGTTTTCGAGAATGCGCAAGCACGTGAGCGTACTCAGGTGATCATGGATATTTCAAATGCCGAGGGCGGATTTGTTGTCGGTACGGGAGATATGTCCGAGCTCGCGCTCGGTTGGGCAACCTACAACGGCGACCATATGTCAAGCTACGGTGTAAACGCATCTATCCCCAAAACTCTTGTTCGTGAGCTTGTCAGATATTGCGCGACAGTTGAAGATCAGAGAGGCAATAAAACGCTCTCAAAGGCGCTTATTGATATTGTTGAGACTCCCGTTTCCCCCGAGCTATTACCCGCTGACAAGAGCGGAAATATAGCTCAGAAGACCGAGGATCTCGTCGGTCCCTATGAGATACACGATTTTTATCTGTATTATATGCTCAAGTACGGATTCTCCCCCGCAAAGCTTTACCGAATGGCTTGTTACGCGCTTGGAGATAAGTATGATGAAGCGACACTTATAAAATGGCTTGAGGTGTTTGTAAAGAGATTTTTCTCGCAGCAGTTCAAGCGCTCCTGTCTGCCCGACGGCCCTGCGGTAAGTGATATTTCTCTTTCCCCTCGCGGTTCGCTCGTAATGCCGTCCGACGCGGTTGCAAACGTATGGCTTGCGGAGATTGAAGAAATCAAAAACATGTAAGATAAAAAGCCTTCCTCACGGAAGGCTTTTTTCAATATATTTCGCCGCAGGCGATCTTTATTCCCGAGTTCCCCGCGGGTTGCGTGGTGAAATCGTCGGGCGAGGAATGAATTATAATTATCTTGCCGATAATTTCCTCGGCGGTGAATCTGTCTGTCAGAAATGATAAAAAGCCGTAGCCGGCAGATACGAATATCGGCGGAAGGTCCCCCGCGTGATAAGGGTGAGGACAGGAGTTTGGGTTATAGTGTGTTCCCGCGTTTGAAAAAGGGTCGGCGGGCGTGCCCGAGCAGGACTCTCCGTTGTGAATGTGCATAGCGAGAATGGGACTCTCACAAGGGTTTTGCGTTGTTGGCAGCCCTATAAGCTCGACCTCGCACATTACGCCGTGGGTGGTCTGCCAAAACCTTGCCTGCCCTTGAATTTCGGGATAGTCGGGACTGCCGTAAATGCTTGCCATAGCGTGCGGACGGCGTCTGAAAATAGAGAGAAAATTCGGGAAAAAGGCATTTCTGTTCATATAATTCCTCCGAAAAGTATTCTTGTGTTACCATTAGTTAATGATTTCGCCCGACAAGGTGTGAGAAATAAAAAAACTTGGAGAAAAACTGTTGAAATTTCCCCCGAGGTGTGATATAATACAAAAGTAATATGCCTCCATAGTTAAATGGATATAATAAGCCCCTCCTAAGGGTTAGTTATGGGTTCGATTCCCGTTGGG
>JAZQKI010000039.1:0-14336 GCA_045542075.1 Eubacteriales bacterium | reverse complement strand
GAATTTACCACTAAAAATATCGTGGCGTTCAAGCCCGCAAGCATAACCCAAAGCGGCATCTCCTTTGAGCTTGAATGGGAGGAGAGCTTTGAGAACAAGGTGCTTGATTCCTTGGCTCTTTACAGGGGCGAGGAGAAAGTGCGCGAGCTTGACGTGAATGCGACCTCGGTAGACGGTCTGCTTTCAAATAATGAATACAGACTTGTCGCCACATATACAAATAAGGGCGAGACTGAAACATCGGACCTGATATTTACTACGCAGGCGAAGGCAACACCCGAAATAACTATTACAGAAAACAGCAAAACACAAACGTCGCTTGGCTTTGATATATCCGTCACAGATATAGACAGTGTTGGAGCGATAACCAAATTGGAGCTTATTCGAGGTGAGGATGTGCAGAATATAACCGACCTCAGCACGCGCGAGTTAACAAATCTTTTGTCGAACAACACGTATACAGTCAAGGTGACATATACGTACGACCTCAACGACGGTGTTGGAAGTCAGACTATTGAAACGGCTGTTAACATTACTACGCAGGCGAAGGCAGAGCCTGTATTTACTTTCAAAAATATGGAAAGTGAAATCTATTCTGTAGGTGGAGAGTATGATATCGCAAATATTGATGGTACTCTTATCTCGTACAAAGTCGAGCTTTACAAGGGAGATGAGCTTGTCAAAGAAAACACCGACAAAGAGATTACTTTTGATTCGCTTGATTATTACACAGATTATACCGTCAAGATCACATACACCTTTGACGTTAACGACGGTAAGGGTGTGCAGACAAAGACTGCTGAATATACAATCAAAACGCTTCCCTATCTAGACGCGACGAGTCTAGCGGTGCGTAGCACGGGTATCGTATACGACGGCGACAAGATCTACCTTCAGATCGGGTTGAACAACCCCAACGGCGCTACGGTGAAAACCATCACGGTCAACGGCAGAGAATACGAGGTCAGCGGTGCTTCGACCTCCGATATTCTACTGGCTGAGATTGAAAACCAAGGACAGTTTGCAAGCGGCGATATCACACTAATCCTTGAGGGCTTTTCGTTTACCCTAGACGGCAAGGACTACACCGCCACATCCGAAGCCCACTGCTCCAACACTGCCAAGGTAGTCACCCGCGTCAAGGTTGTGTCTGTCGAATGCGTGGATGCAAACCTGACTCCATCCACCTGGGTGCCGCAGGTTTCCACTAAAGAAGAGTACAAGCGTTTTCTGATGGTCACGCTGGGCGGCGAGCAGCTCGATGAGATCAAGCACATATCGCTCTCCATTCAATGCAACGACGTATCCAACGAGTTTGAGTTCACCCCCGCGCAAATACAACAGGTGGACGGGCGCCGCTTCCTAATCGCCATACCCGATCTTTCGGACGATATGCTCATAGATCCTTGGGGCGTATCCACCGTCGTATTCCTTTGCGGAAACGCCTACGTGGAGAATTACACAGTATCGGCACAGGCTCCCTCTTTCAGCGTCATCAATAGCTTCATAACAGTTTCGAATACTGAAGAATTTTTGAATCTAAACTCCTCTAAACCCGTTCACGTTGAGTTGACCGCCGATCTGGACTTCTCAGGCATCGAGAATTTCAACGGGATCTGGCATTTCAACGGTGTGTTTGATGGAAATGGTCACACGGTCAGCAATCTTTCCTTCCTGGGAACTGACGACGGAATCGTAGGACTTTTCCGAAACTTCAGCGGTGAGCTTCACAATCTGACTCTGGACGACTCGCTCTACATTGTCGAGAACAACCCAATAGGAGGACTTGTCGGTCGTATGGTAAACGGCGAAATCAAAAACTGCACGGTCGGCGAGGGAGTCATAATCTCTGCCACGCGCTCCTCTATGGGAACCTATATCCACGCAGGTGGCATCCTGGGCGTTGCCGAGGGGAACGTACGCATCATTAACTGCGAGAATTACGCTACAGTTGCCGCCAGCGGAATCGGCTATGACATGCACGTCGGCGGCATTCTGGGTGGCGGAGCAGACGCCACTGTAAGCGACTGTAGCAATTACGGCACGATCTCCGCAAGAGCTAACAATACCAGCACATACGCGGGCGGTATCGTTGGTTTCGGACTCGATAATGTCCTCGTCAAAGAATGTATCAATTACGGAAGCGTGGAATCCTACGGTATGGCGGGCGGCATTGCCGGTAGCGCAGAAGTGCAGAACTGCATCAACTACGGCACCGTCACCGGTGGAGGTGGCGTGGGCGGCATTGTTGGATCGAATGGTAATTTCCCCGTGGACCGTTGCCTGAACACAGGCTTGGTCGTCAACATGGCAACCATTAGCGACTCGAGTGCAGGTGGCATTGGCGGAAGAGCGGATAATGTGTCAAATTGTATCAACGCAGGGGAGATACAATCTCGCCCTTCCCAATCCTCAACCATCGCCGGCGTGGGTGGAGCAATAAACTGCTTTGGTTTGATTTCCTACTGCGAGGGCGACCCCATCTGTACGGTAGACCAGCTCAACTCCAAGGAATTCTACACCGAAACTCTCGGCTGGAGCGAGGAGATATGGGACTTCTCCGAGCTTGATTATGAAAACGGAAAGTATCCTAAGTTAAAATAATTAACTATAAAAAGATCTAACCCAAGGGCTTCGAGCCCTTGGGTTAGATGGGACTCAGAACCCTGTCGGGGTTCATCGTGACCCTGTTGGATCGGCAAAAAGTAGGGGATAGGCAGGGACTCTGAACCCTCATTCAATTCGCAAGCGAATTGAATATCGGATTTCTTCATAACCCTGTTGGCACGGCAAAAAATAAGAGATAGGCAAATGCCTATCTCTTATTTTTTGGTGGGCCAACAGGGACTCGAACCCCGGACCGACCGGTTATGAGCCGGTAGCTCTAACCAACTGAGCTATTGGCCCGTCTTTTGACGGAGCGTTTTTTCAACGCTTGATTATTATACTACATAGAAAGTAATTTGTCAATAGCAAATCTTAAAAAATTCTCAAATTTTCAAAATTTCTTTTGCCACAGGTTTCCCTGCAAATTCCCTACATTATTATATTGTCTCAAAACCCCACAAATTTCGAAAAAACCCTTGACAAATATAAAATATGATGATAAACTGTTTACATAAAGAAGAAAGTGAGACTTGATATGCACAGCTCTATATTCACATTTGCATATTATTACTTTTACTATTTTCAGGCGTAATATAGTAAAGGTGATTTTTGCTGCGTGAATTGCATACCGAGGTTGTAATAAACTTAAACGGTACTCCCCCAGTAAAGTCGCTGTGGAGTACCGTTTTTGTTTTTCATATTTCTCTATCGGCGGCTAATATCTTCGCGAAAGGAACACAAAAACATGATTGCAGTATTAAAGAACGGAACAAGTCAAAAACAAATTGACAGTCTTATAAATTGGATAGAGGCGCAGGGCCTCTCGGTACACCTCTCCGCAGGTGAGTATCAGACCATAGTCGGTCTTATCGGCGACACGACGAAAATTGACGAGGATCTGCTCAAGAGTCTTGATATAGTTGAGACGGTAAAGCGAATTTCCGAGCCGTTTAAGAGCGCGAACAGAAAATTCCACCCCGACAACACGATAGTCAAGGTTGAGGACACAAGTGTTGGCGGCAACATATTTGCCGTCATGGCAGGTCCCTGCTCTGTTGAAAGCCGCGAACAAGTCGTGGAGATCGCAAAGGCGGTCAAGGCGGCAGGAGCAACAATGCTCCGCGGCGGCGCGTTCAAGCCAAGAACCTCTCCCTATGATTTTCAGGGACTCAAGGCAGAGGGTATCGAGTACCTTCTTGAGGCTAAAAAGGTGACTGGGCTCCCCATTGTCACCGAGATAATGAACGCATCTCATCTTCCTATGTTCGAGGATGTTGACGTCATTCAGGTGGGCGCGAGAAATATGCAGAATTTTGAGCTTCTCAAGGAGCTTGGCAGAACCCAGAAGCCCATACTTCTCAAGCGCGGACTCTCGGCGACAATCAAGGAATGGCTTATGTCTGCCGAATATATAATGGCGGGCGGCAACGAGAATATAATTCTGTGTGAGCGCGGTATCCGCTCGTTTGACTCGCAATACACCCGAAACGTGCTTGATCTGTCCGCTATCCCCGTGCTTCACGAGCTGACACATCTCCCCGTTATAGTCGACCCAAGCCACGCAACGGGATCGTCAAAGCTTGTCAAGCCTATGGCTTTGGCGGCGGCAGCCTGCGGCGCTGACGGACTTATGATAGAAGTCCACAACAATCCCAAGGCGGCGCTTTGCGACGGCCCGCAGTCCCTCACCCCCGAGCAGTTCGCGGATGTGATGAGCGCGGTAAAGCCCTTAACGGATAAATAAAAATTGCCCATGTGGGCAGTCTGGAGTTATTATGAAAATTGGAATTGTCGGTCTTGGTCTTATCGGCGGCTCTATGGCAAAGGCTTACAGAGCTTACTCCGACGAGCATGGCTGCGACTACAAAATATACGCTTGCAACCGAAGCAGGTCTATTCTTGACTTCTCCATGCTTTCGGGCGTGGTTGACGGCGAGCTTGATGAGAAAACAATACCCGAATGTGACGTTATTTTCGTCAGCCTCTATCCCGAGGCTTCAATAGAATACATAAAGCAGAACGCGAATGCTTTTGCAAGCCACACAGTGGTTATGGATCTGTGCGGAACAAAGCGCGACATCTGCCGCGTTGGCTTTGAGCTCGCCGCTCAGCACGGCTTTACCTTTATCGGCGGTCACCCTATGGCAGGCACGCACAACTCGGGATACAAATATTCAAAAGCCACTATGTTCCGTGGTGCGCCCATGGTCATAGTCCCCCCGGTGTTTGACGATATTGCTCTGCTTGACAGCATCAAAAACCTGCTTTTGCCTGCGGGCTTTGGCAAGTTCTCGGTGACAAATGCCGACGATCACGACAGAATTATCGCCTTTACCTCCCAGCTTGCGCACGTTGTATCAAACGCATACGTCAAGAGCCCCACCGCCAAGGTGCACAAGGGCTTCTCGGCGGGCAGCTACAAGGATATGACACGCGTGGCGTGGCTGAATGAGGACATGTGGACCGAGCTTTTCTTTGACAATAAAGAGCCCTTGCTTTTTGAGATCGAGAGCATTATAGATTCCCTTTCCGAGTACCGCGACGCGCTCACGGACGGCGACAAGGAAAAAATGAGAAGCCTTTTGCGTGACGGAAGACTTGCAAAAGAGCAAATTGACGGTTAAAAAGGAATTCTTTATATGAGAAAAATAACAGTCAGCGCCTCGCGCGCGTATGATATTATAATAGGTAGCGACTTGCTTGACAAAGCCGGCGAGCTTTCTGCTGATGTCATCTCCCCCTGCCGAGCGGTAATTGTCAGCGACGACATAGTAGCCGCGCTCTACTCCGAGCGTCTTATCGAGTCGCTCAGGAGTGCGGGATTCTCCCCCGAGATGATAGTAATTCCTCACGGAGAGGACTCAAAGTCTGCTGAAAATTATATAAAAATACTCAACTTTCTCTCTGACATGCGTCTGTCACGCACGGACTGTCTGTTCGCGCTGGGCGGCGGAGTCGTTGGAGACTTGACGGGATTTGTCGCCGCGACTTATCTGCGCGGAATAGAGTTTATACAAATACCCACTACTCTGCTTTCTATGGTGGATTCGTCGGTGGGCGGCAAGACCGCAATAAATCTCGACGCGGGCAAAAATCTTGTGGGGGCATTCTACCAGCCATCGCTTGTAATCTGCGATTACTCCACTCTTGAAACTCTGCCCGACGAAATATTCTCCGACGGCTGCGCCGAGGTCATAAAATACGGTATTATAAATGATTCTGACCTCTTTAACAAACTCAAAGATCCCATTATGCCTCAGATTGAGGATATCATAGAAAATTGCGTGCGAAATAAACGTGACATAGTAAACAAGGACGAGCGCGACAACGGAGTGCGTCAGCTTCTCAACCTCGGACACACCGCCGCTCACGCGGTTGAAAAATGCTCGGATTTTGAAATATCTCACGGCAGCGCGGTGGCGATAGGCACAGTGCTTATTGCCCGCGCGTCAGTAGCCCTTGGCTTATCCTCCAAAGAGGATCTCAATGAAATAATTTCACTTTTTGAGCAATATAATCTACCCACAAAATGCCCTTATGACGCAAAAAGCCTTTCTAAGATAGCGTCCGCCGATAAAAAACGCGCGGGAGCAAAAATAAATCTCGTCATACCCTACGGCATAGGTGACTGCAGACTTGTCCCCACGCCCGTTGATGAGCTTGAGAAAATTTTTACTAAGGGCATCTAAACCAATTTTGGAGTTTGCAAAATGATTCAAACCTTTTCCCAGAAGATCACGAAAGATAAAATAAAGGCAATATCCTCAAAGTCCGAGGCTCACAGACTGCTTATCTGCGCCGCGCTTTCTGACGGTGAAACGAGTATTGTCTGCAACGACACAAACGAGGATATAAACGCAACGGTGAGCTGCCTAAATTCCCTTGGCGCAAAAATTGTCCGAGATAGGAATCACAATGGCGAGATGACCTTTTTCGTCACGCCGATAGCCGAAATACCGACTTGTGCGACTCTTGACTGCGGTGAGTCGGGCTCGACCTTGAGGTTTTTGCTCCCCGTGGTAGCCGCGCTCGGTATTGAGTGCGACATTTATATGCACGGGCGTCTCCCAGAGCGTCCTCTCTCCCCTCTTTACGAGCTGCTCACAAGCAACGGCGTGTCGCTTTCTCCGCAAGGCTCAAATCCTTTGCACGTAAGCGGCAGGCTTAAGTCGGGAGACTACTCTATCGCGGGAAATATCTCCTCGCAGTTTATAAGCGGACTTCTCTTTGCGCTGCCCTTTACTGACGGTAATAGCAGTCTGACCATGACGGGCAAGCTGGAGTCCACCCCATACATAACAATGACCGAGCAGGCGCTTGAGACGTTCTCCGCGCAGATCCGAAACGACGGTAACGTATTTTACATCCCAAGAGCGAACAGCCGTGCGGGACTTAACCGTTTTACCACTCCCCACGACGTTTTTGTCGGCGGTGACTGGTCAAACGCGGCGTTCTTTCTGTGCGCAGGTGCCATAAGTCAATCTCGCGTGACGGTCGAGGGACTTGACCTTAATTCTGTGCAGGGTGACCGCGAGATAATCAATATTCTCAAGCGCATGGGCGCGGCTATATCCCGCTCGGGCAACTGTATCACAGTCAGCCGCGCGGACCTTTTCGGTATTGAGATTGACGCATCGCAAATACCCGACCTTGTTCCCGTTATATCGGTGGTCGCATCGGTCGCTATGGGAAAGACGAGAATATACAACGCCTCGCGTCTGCGCCTTAAGGAGAGCGATAGAATACAGAGCGTGTGTCAGATGTTGACAGCTCTCGGCGCGGACATCACCGAAACAGACGACGGCATGATAATCCGCGGCAAAAGCGGGCTTACCGGCGGCACTGTCAACTCATACAACGACCACAGGATAGCTATGAGCGCGGCAGTCGCATCGCTTGTGTGCAAAAATCCCGTAACAGTTGAGGGTATTGAGGCGGTAAACAAGTCATATCCCGCATTTTTATCTGACTTTATAGTATAAATTTCAGGAGGCCAAAATGGCTACTACATACGGTAAAAATATAAGACTTACCATATACGGCGGCTCGCACGACGAGAGTATCGGAATGACACTCTCGGGCGTGCCGTCGGGTGTGAAAATAGATACGGACAAGCTTCTGACCTTTATGAAGCGTCGCGCGCCCGGGCAGAATGCGTATTCGACCAAACGCCGCGAGCCCGATATTCCCGTGTTTTTGTCGGGAATTTGCAACGGTGTAACCAACGGCGATGACATCCGGGCGGTGATCTATAACACAAATCAGCACTCAAGTGACTATTCAAATCTTACCGATATTCCCCGCCCATCACACGCCGACTACGCCGCCATAGTTAAATACGGCGGCAATGTGGACCTTCGCGGCGGCGGGCATTTCTCGGGCAGACTTACCGCTCCCATGTGCGTCGCGGGTGGGATCTGCTTGCAGATCCTTGAGCAGAAAGGGATACAGATTGCGGCTCACATTCACTCGATAGCAGGAATTTGCGACCGTGATTTTAATGCCGTGAATGTCAGCGAGCGCGAATTTGAAAAGCTGAGTCAAAATCCCTTCCCGACTATTGATACAGGCGCGGGGATTGATATGCAGAAAAAAATTGAGGAAGCGCGGCTTGACGGCGACTCCGTCGGCGGAATCATAGAATGCGCGGCGATAGGTCTACCTGTTGGACTTGGCGAGCATATGTTTGACGGCGTTGAGGGTAGGATCTCGCAAATAATCTTCGGTATTCCCGCAGTCAAGGGTATTGAGTTCGGTCTCGGCTTTGGCTCTGCCGCAATTTTCGGCTCACAGAACAACGACCCATTCTATACGGACGGAAAAACCGTAAAAACTCTTACAAACAACGCGGGTGGAGTTATCGGTGGAATGAGTAGCGGTATGCCCCTTATATTCAAGGTGGCATTCAAGCCCACCCCGTCAATAGCAAAAAAACAGCAGAGCGTGTCACTATCACGCATGGAAAATGTGGAGCTTGAAATAGGCGGAAGACATGACCCCTGCGTAGTCCCCAGAGCCGTTCCCGTAGTAGAGGCGGCTTGCGCTATCGCTATATTCGATATGCTTTCAGACTGAAAAGGATATAAAAATGGAACTTGATCTTAATGAAATTCGCAAAGAAATAAACGCGACCGACAAGAAAATTCTTGAGCAATTCATACACCGTATGAATCTCGCCGCCGAGGTCGCGGAATACAAAAAACAGCACAATCTTCCTGTGCTTGATGCGGCGCGCGAGCGTGAGCTGCTCGCCAGAATTGCTGATATGGCGGGGGAAGAGTTTGAAAAATACGCTCTGATACTGTATCATACTATGATGGACGTATCAAAGTCCTACCAGCACACAAGACTCTCCCCAAAGTCCCAGATATACAGCGATATACAAGCCGCGCTTGAAAAAACCGACAAAATGTTCCCCAAAAAGGCACAGGTTGCCTGTCAGGGTGTTGAGGGTGCGTACTCGCAGATAGCGGCAGAAAGATTTTTTGAGCTGCCCTCAATAAATTACTACCCCTCGTTTGACGCGGTCTTCTCCGCGATTGAGCGCGGAGAATGTCGTTACGGCGTGCTTCCCATTGAGAATAGCACCGCGGGCTCGGTCAAGAAGGTCTACGAGCTGATGATACGGCATAATTTCCATATCGTCAAGTCGCTTCGACTCAAAATTGACCACAACCTGCTTGTACGCCGCGGTGTAAGGCTTGATAATATAAAGGAAATAGTCTCGCACGAGCAGGCGATAAACCAATGCTCTACGTTTCTAAATTCCCTTGAGGGTGTGAAGATAACGGTCTGCGAAAACACGGCTGTGGCGGCGAAGCTTGTCGCGCAGTCGGGCAGAGATGACATAGCGGCGCTGTCCTCACGTGCGTGTGCCGAGCTTTACGGTCTTGAAAACATAGCCCCCTCGGTTCAGGATATGGGCAATAACTACACAAGATTTATTTGTATATCAAAGCAACCCGAGGTATATCCCGGTGCTGACAAATGCTCAATTATGCTTGTAACTCCAAACCGCCCCGGTATGCTCTATAACGTCCTCTCCTGCTTCAACGCACTCGGCATCAATATGACAAAGCTTGAGTCTGCTCCTATTCCCGAGCGGGATTTTGAGTCTATGTTTTACTTTGATTTCTCGGTATCGGTATATTCAGATGACTTAAAGCAGCTGCTTTGCGAGCTTGAGGCGCGGAGCGAGAGATTCCGCTTCCTCGGTGCGTACTCCGAAATAATCTGACAGGACAAGGCTATGATAAAAAACAGAAAAAATCAGATCTGCGGACTTGTGGGCGAGCGGCTCGGACACAGCTTTTCACCGCAGATACACGGACTTCTTGCCGATTACCCATATTCGCTCTTTGAAATGCCCGAGAGTCAGCTTGAGAGCTTTATCAAAAGTGACAGATACCACTCTGTAAACGTGACAATTCCGTACAAGATGGCGGTAATTCCCTATCTTGACGTCATCTCCGAGGCGGCGCAAAAAATCGGCTCGGTCAACACAATAACGCACCTGCCCGACGGCAGGCTGTATGGCGATAACACCGATTTTTACGGCTTCGTGTATATGATAAAAAATGCGGGCATTGATATGTCGGGCAAAAAAGTCCTTATTCTCGGAACGGGCGGCACGTCGCGCACGGCGCGTGCGGCTTGCGAGAACCTTGGCGCGAGTGAGATAAGATTTGTCTCCAGAGGCGGCGAGCTTAATTACGAAAACGCGCACGTCAAACACCCCGACACGCAGATAATAGTAAACTGCACCCCAGTGGGAATGTACCCGAACAATCTTATCTCTCCGATAGATATTGAGAAATTCCCCGCGCTTGAGGGCGTGGCTGACGTTATATTCAACCCTGCAAAAACGCAGCTTTTGCTTGACGCAGAAAGGCTTGGGCTGAAGATCGCAAGCGGTCTGCCAATGCTCGTTGCGCAGGCAAAAAGAGCCTGCGAGATATTCACGGGCGAGGAGATAGATGACGGCGAAATTGACAGAATAACGGGTATTATCTCGGCTCAAACGTCAAATATTATACTTGTAGGTATGCCCGGCTGCGGTAAGACTACTATCGGAACAATTATATCAGAGAAGCTTTCTCGCGAGCTTATAGATACCGACGCGCTTGTTGTGGAGCTTGCGGGCAAGACAATTCCCGAGATTTTTTCCGAGGACGGCGAGGAAAGATTCCGCCAAATCGAGCACGAGGCAATAAAGCTTGCGGGCAAAAAAAACGGCGTTGTAATAGCTACGGGCGGCGGCGTTGTAACAAGGAGCGAGAATTACAATCCACTTTGTCAGAACGGAAAAATAGTCTTTATCACAAGAGACATTTCCACACTCGCAAAAGACGGCAGACCGCTGTCCTTGTCGGGCGACCTGTCCGAGATGTATAACTCTCGCCTGCCCCTTTATCGGGCTTTTTGCGATATTGAAATTGCGAATATTACGCCAACCGACACGGCAGAAAAAATAATAAAATGGTTTTTGGAGGATTAAGCTATGAAAATTCTTGTCATTAACGGACCCAATATCAACCTTCTGGGACTTCGTGAGCCCGACATTTACGGCTCGCAGAACTACTCCGCGCTTTGCAGACTTGTAAAGAAGACTTGCAAGGAAAACGATATTGAATACGAGCTTTTTCAGTCCAACCACGAGGGAGCGATAGTTGATAAAATTCAGGATGCCTACGGCGTCTTTGACGGAATAGTCATAAACCCCGCGGCGTACACGCACACCTCGATCGCTATCCTTGACGCGCTCAAGGCAGTCTCCATCCCCACCGTCGAGATACACATCTCTGACGTGTCCAAGCGCGAGGACTTCCGCCAGAAATCCTACGTCTCAATGGCAGCAATAAAAACCATTATGGGACAAGGCATCGACGGATACAGACAGGCGATACTTTTCCTCAAGGAGTATTTGGAAAATATGTAAAGATAAAGCCCACGGCGGTGCCGTGGGCTTTTGCTTATATTATTTGAGTGCATTGCAAAATGCTTCCGAAAATTCAAACAAGTATCTTTTAAGTAAATCGACCGATAGCTTAATTTCAAAATCTGCCGCCGCTTTTTCAAGCCTTGGACTTCGATGATCCTTTATGATAATCTGCGCAATTTCATTATTACTATTTCCTCCAAAATCCATTCTAAAATGCGCTACACCATTTCGCAAATGCAACGTGATATCTCGCAAGGATATTTCCGTATTTTCCGGATCATAGGTATTCTTCACTATTGCCCCTCTTATTTCATTCAGCAAAGATTCACAAATCATATCGTCTGTAATTTGTTGAAAATATTTTTGTTCCGGTATGATTAATAATCCAACCATTGAATTTATTAGTTGGGTTACTTCATAAGGTGTATTTATATGATTTATGTTGTATTTGGTACGGGTGATAAAGTCTTTGGTGAAATTCTTTCCTTTAGCGTACATCATGAGTGAGGGTTCTCCTTTTCACTGAAAATAATTTAATTCACATTCAACAAAACAAGTCGATATGTTTTTCCCGACTCAATAACATCATACACTGTTTCTTTTGATTCCTTAAATCCTTCTCCAGTTGCTAACGACAAGGTATGCTGTGTTCCGCTAGCAACAACGTAATTGTCCTCGTCATAAAGCTTCCAACCGATTTTGCACGAATCACTTTGTCCGGTTCCTCTTGAATCATAGGTCTTTCTTCCTGTAAAGTAAATATATAGATCGTCGCCCGAAACCTTGAAGGTCACGTCCGTTACAGAGCAAGAGCTTTGTTTTGTTCCGCCAGAGTAATAGTTAATCGTTGCAGGCAAATCGGTATCGCAGTACACAACCGGCTTGACTCCACAAACAGTACAAATATTGTTTACAATATTATGCGAACCAGTCGCAGCAATAGTTTCTGTTCTTTGCCACGAGCACGTTTGACAAGTATACGTCTTTACCCCATCGTTTCCGCACGTAGCGGCAGTTGTAATTGCGCCTGAATCGTACTCGTGAGTGTGAACAGGGAGTTCAAAATTAACACCAGTTATTTTATAGTTGTTCGGTTCCCATATTTTACTCATCACAATGGTATCATATTCATATTTGCTATTTGTATAGTATACTAAACTCGCGGTGTAGACACCACCCTGCAAAACCGATATTGGCTGATTTGAATGATCATCCAAAGACCTTTCCAGCATCTCTATTTTCTGACCATTTGAAACCAAATAAACTTCCCACAAATCCAGAAGCAATCCTTCTGTTCCGGTAACCCCAATATTCTTATATGTATAAGTAATAATGATAGCATTTGGCAGACATTCATCGTGGGTGGCAACCATATCAATAGTAAATTCCCATTTGTTAGAATATACCGTCTCACCAAGACCGTAAACATAGTTTTCTGTGACCTTCTGGCAATAGATGCACTTATTTTTTTCATATTTATGTGCTGTTTTTGATATTGATTCCGTTTTGGTTTTGGAGCAGTAATTACAGGTAAATGTTTTAACCCCATTTTGGGAGCAGGTTGCTTCCTGTGTTATCTCGCCAAAGTTATAACTATGTCCTGTTTTAGAAATAGCAGTAGTCATTGTGCTACGGCACAGGGTGCAAGTATAAATTCTTTCTCCGTCTGTTTCACAGCTTGCCTCACGAGTAATTACGCCGCTATCATAATTGTGGCTCTTTTTTGCAATAGACTCTGTTTTCGTTCCGTTGCAGTTCTCGCAGGTGTATGTTTTTATACCCTCTTGTGCGCAGGTCGCTTCTTGCATTATTATACCGTTATCAAAATTATGCCCGGTTGTTCTGATAGTCTCCACTTTTATATATCCGCACATTTTGCAAGCATACCATTTTTCTCCGTTGGATATACAAGTGACTTCTTTTATAATTTCTCCGGAATCAAATTCATGTTCTACTTTAGGGATTGTCTTAGTTTTTGTGCTGCTGCAAAGCATGCACGTATATTTAATTTTTCCACTTTTCTGACACGTTGCTTCTTCTATTACTTGACCGTCATCATATGAATGACTACAAGAGCTTTGTGACCCGCCAATCGTAGAATTATTTGTTGGCGTTTCGATAGAGTTTTGGGGTCCGTCGATTGTAGAATTGCCTGTTGGTGTTTCAACAGAGTTATCCCCTCCGTCGCACGAAGCAAATGCCAGCAGTGCCGCTGCAATCACAAATAATGCTAATACAAGCTTAAAAATTTTTGTTTTCTTCATAACGTATTCTCCTTTATCTTTTTATTTGATTATAAAACGCTATGCTATATAATAATTGTAATACAATATTTTCATTTTGTCAACACTAATAACTAAATATTTACTTATAAGTGTCTTCTTGTTTAGCTGTTTATGTTGTATTCTATACATATAAAATAGTGAAAGGAGCGCTTATGAATATTGATTATAAATTGATTGGAGAACGAATCAAGCGCGCGAGAAAAACGCAAGGAATGACGCAGGAAGCATTGGCTGAACGTCTGAACGTTTCCATTGGATACGTCAGTCAGATAGAGCGCGGAATCACCAAGATAAGCCTTGATCTGCTCGGCGCAATTTCATCAATCCTTAACTGCGACGTTGCGTCTTTAATATCCGAAAGCGCCCTGAAATCAAACGAATATATGGAGTCCGAAATCATAAACGAAATAAGGAAACTCGATCATAAAAAAAGAAAATTTGTTTTAGAGCTTATAAAAATGACAAATGAAACTCTATAAGAAGTCGGAGGCCAAGCGGTCTTA
>JAZQKI010000038.1:0-28254 GCA_045542075.1 Eubacteriales bacterium | reverse complement strand
CTCAAAAGGGCAAAAATACCCCTAAAAGGCAATAAAAAACGCAGAATTGACACAATTTCTTGTATCCTATTCTGCGTTCTTATTTGGTGCGGATGAAGGGACTTGAACCCATATGAAATTGCTTTCACTGGAACCTGAATCCAGCGCGTCTGCCAATTCCGCCACATCCGCATATTAAATTAAAAAATTAAAGGGAGAGACGATGTCTATCCCTTTAATTTTGGTGCGAGAAACGGGACTTGAACCCGTACGGTGTAACCACACGCCCCTCAAACGTGCGCGTCTGCCAGTTCCGCCACTCTCGCATAAAACATTCGTCGCTCGTGCAACACGAATATTATACATCACAAGAGTGGCTTTGTCAAGAGTTTTTTTGAAAAAACTTTTCTTTTTTTGTGAGAGATGACTTTTGTATTATCACAGATAAAAAACTATAAAAAAACCACACATCTTATTGACACCCATTTTCAAATGCGGTATAATAACATACAGTTATAATCTTTTGTAGAGGCAATCATGAAATTCAAAGAAAAATTCGCGTGTCTTTCCGACCGCAAGGTAAGTAGCTTTGTTTACTTACAGGTGTTCTTCAACGGTATGATAACCATACTGAACATCTTTGTAAACACCTTTCTGCTTAAAGCATACGGCACCACCTCAAACGAGGCGATGATATACAATATTATATTGGCAACCGTCCAGCCTATCGCTATGTGCACGTCCTTCTGGATATCACGGCGCGGAGGATATCTTCTGACCCAGAGAATAGGATTCGGCTTTTACGCCGTGGCGCTTGTTCTTATGTGCATTTTCGGAGAGGACATCGCCTTTCTGTATCCCTTACTCGCGGCGCTTATAAGCTTCGGCGCGGGATATTACTACGCTATTTACAGCGTGCAGATGCTCCACTATACCCACGACGGAAACCGAGACGCAATATCGGGTGTTCTGACAGTGCTTGGCACGGTAATATCGCTCGTGCTTCCCATAATCTCGGGATATCTTACAACAGCGTTCAATGAGTTTATCGGATACAAAATTGTTTTTGGCCTTGTTGCATTGATAGCCCTTGCGGCGCTGTTTACTACGACAAGACTCCAAAAAATAGAAACCTGCAACAAAAAAGTCCGCTTCCTTGACGTATGCAAGACCATATGCAAGAACAAAGACGGCAGGCGCATTATGATAGTAAATCTGCTGGATAATTTCAGATGCTTTACTATAGGATTTTATTTGGTCATACTTGTGTACCGATTTGTAAGCGACGAGATGACCGTCAGTCTTATTGCAGGAGTGGGCAGTGTGCTTGTTATTGTTGGTGCAATAGTCTATGGCGTTGTTATTTCAAAGGAAAACAGAGTAAAATCCATACTCATAGGAACGGTGCTTACACTTGCCGCATGCTGTGTTATGTGGTTTGACTTTAACCTCTGGACACTCAGTATATTCTATTTTGTATATAGCTTTTTCAACATTTTCATAAATATGCCTGTAATAAACACGTATTTTAATATTATCGAGCAAAAAATGGGAATGACGGATGAGGCGGCTGAGGTACATACCGTCAGAGAGTTCTTTATCGCGGCGGGCAGAGTTATTGGAATTCTTATGATACTTTTAACTCCTCAAAACGACTTTGGCTCGGTTCTGTTGCTCGTAATATTCGTAGCGTCAGCATTGGTCAGCGCGATTTTAATAAAGGGCATAAACAAAAATACAACAGAGAACAACCGTGAATAAAACAAAGCAGTCCAAGTGCCGTCTTGGACTGCTTTGTTTTAGCTTGCTTGCCGTTTACCCATCTTCAGCCAGCTATAAAAACCGTAAATATCGTTTACCAAAAACATCACAAAGCAGATAACGACCGAGAGATATGAGATATCTTCTATCGTTGCCATTATCCAAAGACAAATAAGAATGACGTCGTTGGAAGCATACGCAAGGGCAAAATACGCGCTTCGCCTGAAGGTTAAATATACCGCGATAAAGCTTGTGGCAACAGATAACGTGCTTAGGATCAGATTTGACGTATAAAAGGCTCTTAATATAAAATAAAATATAAAGGTTATAATGGCCGTCAGAGCAAGCATAAAAAATATTTCTTTATTTTTCACACGGTTTACTCTGACCTCTGATTTATTTTGATTATAAGGGTTTTTCAGCCAAGCGACCAAAGCAAAAGCTGCCATTGGCGCGGTCATGCCAAGATATGTTATCATCTCGCCATAATATGCATAGCCCCAAGAAATAATGCCGTAAAATGAACTGAAAATAATCATCAGGAATTGTCCAAATGGATTACCCTTTGCGCTGAATATCAAGGAGGTTACACCTATCAGAGAAGCGATAAGAGTTAAGTAGCTTTCTCTGTCAAATATACAAAAAGAAATGATAATAAATGTAATTGAGGAGCACCATAATATAAACTCTCCCTTAGAAAAATATTTCATAAGATTCTTGATTTTCCTCATAAAACCTCCAAAAAAATAAACATTCGTTATACGTATCTTCAAAGACCTAACGATACGCAAACGAATGCCTTGCATTTCCTACCCGGTGGCAGATTGTTTATTCTTTTTCAGTATTTTAACACTTTTACAGCTTGATGTCAAGCCCTTATGTGATCTCTTCGTGTATTTTTTCAAAAAATTACGTTTAATCTATTGAAAATACAAGTCCTTTGTGGTAGAATGTTAATGTTGAATTTTTCATAGAAAGGCAAACCCCAAAATGAGTATAAGAGTAGGCATTTTCGGATATGGAAACCTCGGCAGAGGAGTTGAATGCGCAGTTTATCAGAATAGCGACATGCAGCTTGTCGGCGTATTCACACGCCGCGCGCCCGAGAGCGTCAAGACTGTGAGGGACGTACCTGTCTATCATGTAGACAAGATATCCGAAATGACAGATAAAATAGACGTAATGATAATTTGCGGAGGCAGCGCAACTGATCTGCCCACACAGACTCCCGCAATAGCGAAGCTTTATAATTGCGTTGACAGCTTTGACACTCACGCAAAGATCCCCGAGCATTTTGAGAATGTTGACATGGCTGCAAAGCAGTCTGGCAAGGTTGCGCTCATCTCGGTAGGCTGGGACCCGGGCTTGTTCTCGCTCAACCGTCTTTTTGGCGGTGCGATACTGCCTGACGGTAAGGACTACACATTCTGGGGACGCGGCGTAAGTCAGGGTCACTCGGACGCTATAAGACGCATTGACGGCGTGCTTGATGCAAAGCAGTACACAATTCCAGTTGATGATGCGCTTGGGGCGGTAAGACGCGGTGATAATCCCGAGCTTACTACACGCCAAAAGCACGTGCGAGAGTGCTTTGTGGTGGCTGCTGAGGGCGCGGATAAGTCGAGAATTGAAAGCGAAATCAAGAATATGCCCAACTATTTTACGGACTACGACACAACGGTGCATTTCATTTCCAAGGAGGAGCTTGACCGCGATCACGCGGGAATACCTCACGGGGGATTTGTTATCCGAAGCGGAAAAACCGGAGCTGAGCTTGAGCATAATCACATAATTGAGTATAGCTTGAAGCTTGACTCCAATCCCGAGTTTACCGCATCGGTGCTTGTAGCTTACGCAAGAGCTGCATACAGAATGAATTTTGAGGGCGCTGTCGGATGCAAGACTGTGCTTGACGTCCCTCCCGCGTATATAAGCGCAAGGTCGGGCGCAGAGCTTCGTGCGGAGCTGCTTTGAAATAAAAAAGAAAAGGAATATCACAATGAAGAAAATTTTAATATTATTTATTACAATATGTCTTGCCGCTTGTTGCTTTGTGGCGTGCGATGACAAAACAAACAATGACAATAACAATAACGAAGGCAATAACAACGGCGCGACCGTGGAATTTCCCGAATACGTATCGGATAAGAGTGTCAACACCGAGGGAGTGTATTACGACTCCAGGAACACTGGCATAGGCGTTGACGTTGATATGAGCAAGGTTAAGGGTGAGATCAACGCTTACGATTACGATGACTTTGCCAAGACCGAAGACGTGACTGATTTTATAGTTATAAGAGTAGAGAACTACGGTGATATAATCCTGGTTATGCGTTCAGATATAGCACCCAAAACCGCCGCTAACTTCAAGAAGCTTGTTTCGGAAGGCTTTTATACAGACTTGATATTCCATAGAGTCATAAAGGGCTTTATGATACAGGGCGGCGGAATGTACGCAAACGGTACGGCGAAGAATACAAGCTCAATAGTCGGTGAGTTCAACGCAAACGGATTTGAAAACAAGCTCACTCACGTAAAGGGCGTTATCTCTATGGCGCGTACAAACGTTATGAACTCTGCGACGTCACAGTTCTTCCTTATGCACGAGGTCAGCCCTCATCTTGACGGTCAGTATGCCGGCTTTGGATATATTCTTGCGGGTCTTGACGTTGTTGACGCTATCGCAAGCTGTCAGGTAAATAATCCCGGGTCCACATCTCCTTCGCCCGTTGAGGATATCGTTATCAAGGAAGCATTTTTCGTAAAGCCTGTTGAGGGTACGGGCATCGGATCCACAACAGAATACAAGCCCTGCGAGCATACCTATAGTGACTGGGTGGATGAGATCCCCGCGACCTGCACAAAGACGGGAACTCAGAAGCGCACCTGCACACAGTGCTCAAACACACAAACTAAGGTATCTCCTATAATTCAGCATGAATATGAAGGAAGCTTTTGCACATTGTGCGGCGACTATAACTTCACATCGGATCTTAATACAGAGGGCGGCGTGCTTGACACGAGCGCTACGGGTACGGGAGAGAGCATAAATATGGAGGCTGTCTCGACGCAGATCGGCGCATATAACGTCACAGATTTTGTCAAGAGTGAAACTGCTACCGACTTTGTAGCGATAAGGATCAAGGGATACGGAAGCATTGTGCTTGCGCTCAGAGGTGACGTTGCTCCCGCAACGGTAGAGAACTTCAAAACCCTTGTATCAGAGGGCTTTTACAAGGATATTATCATACACAGAGTAGTCAAAGACTTTATGATACAGGGCGGATACAAGAAGGCGGACGGAAGCACAAAGACATCAGACAGAATAGTAGGAGAATTTGAGCTTAACGGACATACGAACAATCTTTCACATATAGCGGGAGTTATTTCCATGGCTCGCGCAACTACTTATGATTCAGCCTCATCGCAGTTCTTTATAATGCATGCGGATTATACGGACCTGGATAAAAATTACGCCGCATTCGGATACGTTCTTGCAGGCATGGATGTAGTTGACGCTATCGCTAAGTGCGAGGTTGACAATCCCTATGCACAGGTTCCTGCGCCTGTTGAGGACGTTGTTATAGAAGATGTTTTCTTTGTATCTCCCGTTGCAGAAACAGGACTTGGAATTGCAGAATAAAAAAACAAAAGGCTTGTCGCAGACAAGCCTTTTTCTTTATTCATTTGTCTTAAGTACCCGTATAGCCTCGTATATGCTATGAATGGGAATAAGCTCAATGTTTGTATCTATTTTGCGTTTTTCCACGTTTTTGTAGGGAACTATCGCCTTTGTAAAGCCGAGACGCGCCGCCTCCTTGACTCTTTGCTCAAGATTTGACACCGCGCGGCATTCTCCCGAAAGGCCAAGCTCACCTATTGCAATAAGGTCGTCGGGAACGACCTTGTCAGTCAGCGAGGATATCATAGCCAGAGCTATCGCCGCGTCGCTCGCAGGCTCGTCTATATGAAGACCGCCGATGACGTTGAGGTAAACGTCGTTCTGATAAAATTTAAGTCCGAGACGCTTTTCAAGCACCGCGATTATAAGACACGCGCGATTGTAATCAATTCCGTTTGACGTACGGCGAGGAGCGGGGAAAACCGTGGGGGAGACAAGTGCCTGGATCTCGGCAATTATCGGGCGCGTTCCCTCAATAGTGCACACCGCGCAGTTGCCGGGCGTGTTCTTAGGTCTGCCCGAGAGAAGCATCTCGGAAGGGTTTTCAACCTCAATAAGTCCCTTGTCGCCCATCTCAAACACGCCTATCTCGTTAGTCGAGCCAAAGCGGTTTTTGTTGGCGCGGATAATTCTGTATGACTGAAGCTTCTCACCCTCAAAGCAGAGCACCGCGTCCACCATATGCTCAAGCACCTTGGGGCCCGCAATGCCGCCCTCCTTGTTTACGTGACCAACGAAGAGCATTGATATACCCTCGGATTTTGCTTTGCTTATAAAGGAAAGCGCGCACTCACGCACCTGCGTGATGCTTCCGGGGGCGGACTTTATCTGCTCGTCGTATATAGTCTGTATAGAGTCTATAATTATCACGTCGGGCTTTATTTTATCAGTCTGCTTTATAATATCGTCTATATTTGTCTCGGTGAGTATGTAGAGATTTTGTCCCTGCACGCCGAGTCTTTTTGCGCGGAGCTTTAATTGTCCGCCCGACTCCTCGCCCGATACGTAAAGCACCTTGCGGCTCTTTCCAAGACAGTCGGAGATCTGCATAAGCAGGGTAGACTTACCTATTCCCGGCTCGCCCGATATAAGCACGACAGAGCCGTGAACGAGTCCGCCGCCAAGCACGCGGTCGAGCTCAGACAGACCCGTACCCGAGCGTATGTATTCCGGCATTTCAAGCTCGGCGTATGACACCGCCGTATTTGTTCCCATAGAGCTTGCCATACTCCTTCGCTTGTTCGCCACAGGCTCGGGAGACGTGCTTATAACGTCCTCAACCATCGTGTTCCAAGCATTGCAGGAGGGGCATTTTCCCATCCACTTTGGCGAATGGAAGCCACATTCCGAGCAGATATATATTGTTTTAAGTCCTTTCATAAGAATCCTCGCATAATAAAACTTACATATATTTAGTATATCATACGGTGAAATATTTTTCAACACAAATTTAATATTTTTTTGGCGTCTATCATAAATGAGACAGCGAGTCCATATAATTTAGCGATAGATAAGATTGCAAGAAAGGTACGGTGCAAATTATGGCGGAACACTCCATTTACGAGGACATATCCAAAAGAACCAACGGAGATATTTATATTGGCGTTGTAGGCCCTGTCAGAACGGGAAAATCAACGTTTATAAAAAGATTTATGGAATCTCTCGTGCTGCCGAATATCAGCGAGGGATATTCCCGCGAGCGCGCAAGAGACGAGATGCCGCAGTCCGCGGCGGGCAAGACTGTTATGACCACAGAGCCGAAATTCATTCCCGACGAGGCGGTAAAGATAACTCTTGACGGCTGCTCCAATCTCAACGTCAAGATGATAGACTGCGTAGGCTACGTAGTCCCCGAGGCGCTTGGCACTATCGAGGACGGTCAGCCGAGAATGGTGCGCACCCCCTGGAGAGATGAGCCGATGCCCTTTATCGAGGCGGCAGAGCTTGGCACGCACAAGGTAATTACAGAGCACGCGACTATCGGTATGCTCGTCACGACCGACGGAAGCATCGGAGATATATCAAGAGAGAGCTATATCGAGGCAGAGGAGAGAATAGTCCGTGAGCTGCGCGAGATGGGAAAGCCCTTTGCGGTAATACTCAATTCCGCACGACCTACAAGCGAGCAGGCGGTGGCGCTGGCTTATGAGCTTGAAGCGAAATATCAAGCACCCGTCGCGCTTGTGTCCTGTATGGACCTTGACGCAGAGGATATACGCCACATACTCGAGCTCGTACTTCACGAATTTCCCGCGACAGAGATAAAGATATCAATGCCCGAGTGGACAACAGCGCTCGAACCGTCCCACAGAATAAAGCAGTCGCTTATGGCAAGTATACACAAGTGCGCGGGACGTGTACATAAGGTAGGCGACATAAGAGAAGCGTTTTCCGACCTTGGCGAGTGTGAGTATATTAAAAGCGCAAGCCTTGAGGAGATAAACCTCGGAAACGGCTGCGCGAGAGTGTCCGTGTCTATGGCGGACGGACTTTATTACGAGGTCATAAGTGAGCTTACAGGCTTTGAGATAAAGGGCGAGGAATCCCTCATCCAGCTTCTCAAGGATCTCTCCGTAATGAAGGAAAGATACGACAGAGTTTCCGCGGCGCTTGACGAGGCAGAGAATAGAGGATACGGCATAGTTATGCCCGACGTCTCCGACTTAAAGCTCGCCGATCCCGAGATAGTAAAGCAGTCGGGCGGCTACGGCGTCAGACTCAAGGCGTCTGCGCAGTCCATACATATGATAAGGGCAAATATCGAGACCGAGATAAACCCCATAGTCGGCACCGAGCAGCAGTCCGAGGATCTTGTAAAATATATGCTCAAGGAATTTGAGGAGGAGCCGCAACAGATCTGGCAGTCCAATATGTTTGGCAAGACTCTTTACGAGCTTGTAAACGAGGGGCTTCACACAAAGCTTGAGCACATGCCCGAGGCATCCCGCAAAAAGCTCTCCGAAACACTCGAGCGCATCATCAACGAGGGTAGCGGCGGACTTATCTGTATTATACTTTGATAACAAAAAATCCCAACTTATGAGGTTGGGATTTCTTTATTAGAGCTGTTTTTATTTTCCATATATTCTGAATAGCAAACCTCACACAGCGTCAAATCACCTGTATCGTCGCTAACGTGATGGGGCTTGCCGTCCGTGTACGTTGTATGGCAGTTGTCGCAGTAATACAATTTATTACACGAGGGAAGGCAACATATTGTTGCAGCTAATATCAATATAAATATGAGTGTCTTTTTCATAAGCATTTTCCTATATATTAAATGAAGGGTTGTTTTGAACTTCAGGGGACAAAAACGGTGCGACTTACAGCGCACCGTTTTATCATTATTATATTGTCAAATATCAGTTTGTCGCAGTTGTGTGAGCAAGCGCACCCATATCTCTTACGAGCTTGATGTCTGCGCCGAGGTTTGCGAACTTATCAACTATATCAACGTATCCGCGCTCGATCTTGTCGATGCCTGTGATCTCGGATACACCCTCGCTTCTGAGAGCCGCAATAACCATAGCCGCGCCTGCGCGGAGGTCGTGACAGGTAAGGGGAGCGCATCCTGTTCTTTCAACACCCTTGATTACTGCGGTGTTGCAGTCAACGGAAACCTTAGCGCCCGTTTTTGTAAGCTCATCAGCAAACTGGAATCTGCCTGTGAAAATGTTTTCGGTCACTCTGGACGTACCCTCTGCGTAGCAAAGCATAGTGGAGAACTGCGCCTGCATATCCGTGGGGAATCCGGGGTAGGGCTGTGTGACGATGTCAACTGCCTTGTACTTGCCGTTGCTCTCAATGGTGATGTAGCTGTCGCCAACGATAACCTTAACGCCTGCCTCGATGAGCTTGTTTGTAACGCTCTCAAGGTGCTTGGGGATGATATTTGTGACGGTTACTCTGCCGCCTACTGTAGCAGCCGCAACCATATATGTACCTGCCTCGATCATATCGGGAGCGATAGAATAACGGCAGCCGTGAAGCTCGGAAACGCCCTTGACCTTGATAACGCTCGTACCTGCGCCCATAATGTTTGCGCCGCATGCGTTGAGGAATACTGCGAGGTCAACTATGTGAGGCTCGCGAGCTGCGTTCTCAATTACTGTTGTTCCTTCTGCGAGAACGGAGGAGAGAATAGCGTTTACGGTTGCGCCAACGGATACCTTGTCAAAGAAAATTGTGTTTCCGTGCAGACCGTTTATAGCCTCTGCCGTGAGGTGACCGTTCACGATAGAGGACTGCGCGCCGAGTGCCTCAAACGCCTTCATGTGAAAATCAAGAGGTCTTGCGCCTATCTTGCATCCGCCGGGGAGAACCACGCTGGTCTCACCGAATCTGCCGAGCTCTGCGCCGAGGAGGTAGGACGATCCGCGAAGCTGGGATGCGAGCTCGTCGGGAGAGGAGCAGGGAGTGATGTTTTTGCAGTTTATCTGAACAGAGGTATTTGAGAGCATACGGATCTCAGCTCCAATTGAGGAAAGGATCTCAAGGAGGAGCTTAATGTCGCTTACCATGGGGATGTTATCGATTATGCAGGTCTCCTTTGTGAGAACGCATGCGGAAATAACCGGAAGAGCAGAATTCTTCATTCCTCCGATTGCAACTGTACCGTGAAGTGTATTACCGCCGTTAACCAAGATCTTATCCATGTCTGTACCTCTGTTTCTGCCTCTGGGCTGTATTTTGTCATGGGGAAGGGTGTTGAAATTTATGGGGATTTGTATCTTTGGGGAAAAGATACTCGTAATTTCTCACGCCCTGTATATTTATAATGCATTTTGTCGTTTTTTCATTCGCGGGCATGTATATATTTTACCATATTTAAGTATATTTGTAAATAGTTTTTTGCGTATGTTTACAATTATTTAACAAATAAAAAAGTAAATTTTTTCCTTGAATTTTGTCGTATAAAATTGTATTCTATGTCGCAGTGCCTTTGGTACGATTGTTCTAAATCACACGTCAAGTACACAGAAAATGAATATAAAATATCCAAAATCAAGAAAAAATGAATAAAATAAGAATAAATTGTTGATTTCGGACACAAATAATGTCGTTATATCAATAGCGCATATAGTACGACATAAAATTCAGCAAACGATCTGCCAAAAATTTTGCGGAATTCGGGTAGCCTTCAGTGTATTTTCAAACAATTTGTCGAACAAAAAATTCAATACGAAAATATCTTAAAACAAAAAAATCGCCACACAGACATTGTATGCTGTGCAGCGATAATGTGTTATTGATTTTTGGAATTTTTACTCTATAATATTTTCGGTCTTGAGGTATGCAACCGTCAGCTCAACTACAAGATTATAGCTGATCTCGCCCTCTGTGCCCTGAACCTTGAGGAACGTATCGTTTACTGCGGACGAGACCTTGCTTGCTCCCGAGTTTCTGTACTGGTTAAAAAACTGACTGTATGCGATCTGCTCGGCGCGGGTCTTTGCGTTGAGCTCTGAATTTACCTTGCGATATGCCTCGGGGCTCGTCTGATAAAGCGCGTTTGCAACGTATTCATACATATTGAGATACGCGCTATAACGGATATACGCATCGTCCGACTCCATACACACGAGGAATGCTATCATATTCGCCTCATCCTCTCGTGCTATGCCTCGTTGATGAGCAAGCTCATGCGCGGAGGTGTAAGGAATTGTATAATCGGGGAAGTTTATATTGATGTTTGCTTCGCCCGTAAAGAACGTATATATACCGAGTGTGTGCAAATGTGACATAGGCTCGCTCATAAGCACGGGCTTTAGTTTGCTATTGTAAGTTGTCAGAACGTCGTATTTTTCAGCAAAGCTATCGTATGCCGACATAAGCTTTTTGTTCATATCTGAGAAGCTATACGGCATTTTTGCGAAACCGTCCGTGCCGTAATCCATTTCCTCACTCAAGCTGTTGATATTTTCGACCAGATATTCTGCCGTTTGCTCAAGATTTTCCTTGGTGACATTCACATTCTCAAACTCCAGCTTTGTGTCCAGCGTGGGAGTTCTGTATCCCGTGCCAAGTGTCAGAACGAACATGGAAAAAATAAGAAGTACTATAGAGACCGGGACGGAAAGAACAGACGCAACCATTTTCCAGGTAAAGCTTCTTTTCTTTATCGCGTATATTATATAGCCCACTGCGGCAGGGAAAATGGATATAAGGAGAAATTCAGCTATGGAAAACGGTAATATGCCTGATATCTTTGCTGCGATAAATCTTATTCCTACGCCAACGGTAGAATTGAAAAAATCTGCAAAGTCGGTATTTATTATAGCGATAATGTAAATTATAAGGCAGAGTACAGATAAGACAAAGACGATTTTTGCAAACAGAGGAATGCGCTCGTGTTTCTTAGGCACTGCCTCCCACCTCCACCGCTCGGTTTTAGGCAGCTCCGAAAACTCCTTTGTACCGATAAACTCGGGGGATTGCTCGGTGTTTTTATCTTGTTTATTTTTCTTCATAATAATCCTCTCGATGCTTGATGTAAATGGAGATATCCTCTCCCGTGATTTCAAAAAAAGCGGCTTTCATATCTTCAGGGATGCTTGCGTCAACTGATTTCACCTGCTCGGAAAATGGCAGTGGGAATTGGAGCGTATATGCGTGCAGAGCATGCCTGTGTATGTATTCTGACTCTTCGCCGTAAATATCATCTCCCAAAATAGGGTGCCCGATCGACGAAAGATGTACTCTGATCTGATGCGTGCGGCCTGTTTTGGGGTATGCTCGGACAAGACTTATCCCGTGTCCCGAGTAAAGCTTTTCCCAAACGGTATGGGCGCTCATCGCACCCTCATCGTTGATATCGCAGACGGTCCTTATTATTATGCTTTCCTCCTGTCGCTTCAGGGGAGTGGTTATCTCGCCTATGTCCTCAGACATTTCGCCGCACACGATGGCAATATAGCTTTTCTGCACGCGATTGCTTTGCCGCTCCTTGGCAAAATGCGCCGCCGCGGGCATATTTTTTCCAAGCACAACTATCCCGCTCGTGTTTTTGTCAAGTCTGCCAACAGGACGGAAAACAAAGGGAAGCTCTCGGGTCTTGTATAGGTGCGCGACCGCGTTGGCAAGCGTATCGCTGTGATGGTTGTGCGAGGGGTGAGTTGGCATAAATGGAGGCTTGTTGATTATGATAAGATCATTGTCCTCGTATATGATGCTGAGCGGAATGTCCACAGGCTCGATATTCTGATTTTCCCGCTCAAAGCTGTCGTCAATGCTTATGCTCAGGACATCTCCTGTCTGAAGTATATATCGCACTGTCACGTGCTTTCCGTTAACCTCAAGTCCGTGCTCGTCCTGCTTTAGCTTTGTGATAAAGGCGGAGGATATTTTAAGAGTGAATTTCAGATAAGAGAGCAGAGTTCTGTCCGCATATTGACTGTCAATAACTATCTGCATAATATCCTCCTTCTGTAACGATACATTCATTATAGCATATTTTCCGGCGGATTATAAGAATGTTTTGTTAATATTTGAGCTGTTTTTACGTAATAATTGGTGAATACGGAAAATATAATATATCAATGAATTTGTTGGGAGGTCTTTATGAAAAGATTATTTAGAATTTTTTTCTGCTCATTGATAATGACTCTGATCGTATTTGCGGCATGCGTTTGTGTGTCTGCGGCGGGAAAAACGGAGGGAGAGACTTTATCCGTTATATCCTACGGTCTGAGAGTGCTTGCGGCGCAAACGGATATGAGAGTCGCAGGAATAAAGGGACAGACGTTCAATTTCACCGAGGAGAGCTTTTTGAAAGGCATGAACCTTTCGGATATTGACAGTATTCGGATAACAAAGCTTCCCGAAGCTACAAGCGGAACGCTGTACTGCGGCTCGCAGCCCATGACGGAAGGACAGACCTTGTCCGGAGATGATATAGCAAAAATGACCTTTTCAGAGGCGGGCGGTTTCGGGAATTTTGCAAGCTTCAGCTTTTGTGTAAACGGCAGTGCGTACGAAAACGAATGCAAGATATACCTTATAAGCTCAGCCAATTCCATCCCCTCGACCTCCAACGCATCTTACGCATCTCTTAATATGGAAACACATAAAAACATAAGTGCGTCGGGGGTGCTTTGCGGATATGATCCCGACGGTGATGAGCTGACATTTGAGATAGTAAGATACCCCGAGGATGGCTCAATAAAGATGGTTGATAAAAACTACGGTACGTACGTCTATATTCCGTCAGAAAATTTCTCGGGCAAGGATTCGTTTGAGTACGTAGTCCGTGATAAATACGGAAATTACAGTGCCTCGACAACTGTATCGGTGACGGTATCCGTGCCATCGGTATCCATAACGTACAGCGATCTTGCGGACAGTGATATACATACCTACGCGATAAGTCTCACCGAGGATGGAATCATGAACGGCGTGCAGGTTGGAGATTATTTTTATTTCAGACCTGAGATGGAGGTCAGCAGAGCTGAGTTTATAGTTACCGCAATGACCGCGCTCGGAATAAAGAGCATCCCCGACGTGACTGACACGGGATTTTTTGATGACGAGGATATCCGTCCCGAGATGAAGGGATATATTGCGATCGCATACTCAAAGGGGTATATCAGCGGTACGAAAAAGGACGGTGAGATATATTTCTGTCCCGACGAGACTATAAAGCTTTCCGAGGCGGCAGTAATATTGAGTAATATAATCGGATATTCCGAGCCCGAGATCAAGCCTGTATTTTCGGATGCTTCAAGTATTCCCGCGTGGTCGGAGAGAGCGGTCGTGTCTCTGCACGCCCTCGGTGTTATTCAAAGCGGAGACGGAAGCATTGAGGCGGGCAGAAGCATAACGAGAGGAGTTATGGCAGAGCTTTTGTGCAGAACAATGCTTATAACGGGGAACTGAGAAAAAACGCCTTGTGCTGACTGCACAAGGCGTTTTTGAGGTTTATTTTTCAATCTTTTCTATTATCTTATCAAACGTAAGACCGTATCTGCTTGCAATATCTCGCGCGTAGCTCTTTCCGTCGGGCTTTGCGCGGTATATCTTGAACGAGCGCTTGCCATCATCGATGCCCGCAATAAGAGTGTCTATATGCGAACCGCCACGCTGCTTTGAGATCTCGTTTATGGAGTCGATTTCTGCCGCAAGCTCATGTAGGTGAGTAGCGAAAAGACAACGGCAACCTACGATAGCAAATCCCGAAAGCACCTCGGAGGCGATATACGATCCCTCGTAAGATCCTGTTGAGGAGAGGGACTCGTCAAGCAGAACAAGACTGTATTTTGTCACGTTGTCAAATATTTCGACCAGACGCGCGCACTCCTCACCAAGACGGCCCTTGTCAATGGTGTCGTCAGCACCGGTGGGGAAATGGGTGAAGATAGCATCGGCGGGACTTGCGCACACGCTCTTTGCGGGGAAGAACATACCGAGCTGCATCATCGCAAAGCCTATGCCTATAGCGCAGGTAATTACAGACTTACCTCCGCGGTTAGGACCCGTAAGAACGTATATAAGGGAATCGTCACTTGTAAAGCTTATATCGTTTGAAACTATTTCCTCGCCCTCGGGGAGTTTAAGCGCCACAACGGGATTGTAAAGCTCGTCCGCCACAAATTTTCTATCGTCGAGCGGGGCAAACTCGGGAACACAAAGATCAAATCCGCGCTGCTCCAATGTGGAGAGCAAAGCCGCGCCCTTGACTACGAATTCTATCTCGGGCAGAAGCTCTATAAGAAAGTCGGTGTTTTCAAGCACGTAAGACTGAACTATCTTTTTCCACGAGCGGAGCGAGGATTTATAAACGTCGTTTATTGCGGCATTAAATGCGTTGGACATTGCGGTCTTCTGATTGTCCGACTGCTTTTTGGAGAAGGGAACGAGGTTGGCTATGCAGGTGTATTCGTCATCCTTGAAGTTGAGGCGTAGGATCTTGTCAAGCGCGTCTCCTGATTTGAAGGGCTGAGAGTTGACCGACAAGACGCCCGCGTATTCGGGGCGGAGCTGTGAGTCAAGGTTAACACCAACCGTTACGCTCTTTATCTCACGCACTCTGCGGGTAAGCTCGGAGAGCTTTTTGTTAAGCTCAGAGTAATATTCTGATTCCGCAAGCTCTGAGACTCTCTGAGCGAGATTTTTGAATGCCTCGCTCTTTACGTTGTCGCGAGCCTTCGATAGTCCCTCGTTCAGAATATCAACGCAGGATATATAAAGCTCTATCTCCGTAATGCTTGACAGATAATCATCCGCGTTTCCGCTATCCGCTTCAAGACGGCGAAGCTCGGTGATATCCTGAACCACGGGAATGACCTTGTTAAAGGTCTCGGATATTATGGGGTTATCCATCATATCGCGGAAGATTTCCATGCGGTATTGCATTACCGATATGTCGGTAGTAAAATAATCCGAGAGATCAGAGCTTTTCAACTCAAATATTTCGAGCAGTCCAAGCTCCTGGAGAGTGTACATATCAATATCGGGAAGCTTCTTTCCCGAAAGATGATCCTGCTTTGACTGTTCACTTGGATATATAAGACTGAAATTCGACAGATCCATTGTGTGTGTCCTTTCAAGTTAAAGTTTTATAAGTTCTTTTTGCGAGTTCCTTATAACCATAGCACTATCAAATCCCAAGGATTTTACAAGCTCTGCGGCATAGGGGACAGAGCCGCCCATAGCTGACGTGGAATGAGCATCGCTACCAAGCGTGATGAGTCTGCCGCCGCACTCTCTGTAAAGGGCGAGAATGTCTTTTGACGGCATAGTGAATCCAAGTCCTTTTGCGTGGGTGGAGGAATTTATCTCAAGCGCGATCTCACGGGAGATCATAAGAGAGAATACCTCTGCAAGCTTGTCGGAAAAATGAGACGCGTCAAACGGTATACCCGCCTGAGCCATATATCTGTGGGGATACGTTATGTGTGCTATAGAGCTTACTCTGTCAAGAGTATTTATGTTCTCTATAACCTCGTCAAGATAAGCGAAATAAAGCCTTTTTATCTCCTGCTCGGGTATTGACGGATAGTCCAGATAGTAAAAATCCTGCATACCTCTCAGGCTGTGGACCGAGGCGAGAACGAACTCAAACGGAAACTCGGCAAGAAGGCTGTTTGCCACCTCAGGATATTGGTTTGCCTGACCTATTTCTATGCCGTAAGCAATATTAAGCCGCTTGCCGAAAATCTCCCTTGCGTGCATAATGGCTTCGTATGCGGCTTTGGCATTATATGGAGGGTAGAGACCCTCTGCGTCGGAGTTTGCTTCGAGGTGGTCGGTGATCGCAATATCGGTAATACCCTTGCGTATAGCCTCCTCGCAAATGGCAATGGGGGTCGCGGACGGATCGCCGTCAAAGGAATATGCGCTGTGAATGTGGTAATCGCAGAATAACATAATATCCCTCCCAAAAGGTCTTTATAATTCATTTTAACACATTTTTTTGAATTTGTATATAGATTTTGAAAATTTATTTTTGACCTTGAAAACTGTCTGAATGTGTGTTAAAATAGTACAAAAAGGGGGTGTTTTTGTGCATAGCAACATATATGAATATCTTTGCGACAGGCTTGAAGATATACCGCGTATTCTTGAGATATGCGGCGCGGACAGACGCTACATAGGCAAAAACTCCTCGGATTATGAGAGATTCAGGGAGCTGTGCCGAACACTTGTGAGCTTTTCAGGCAGCGGCTTTTACAAGGACGTAAACCGTGCCGTGTCCGAGCTGTTGGGAGAGAGTATTGATATATCAAGAAACTCTCCCGCGGACTTATGGAAAAGGTTTTACGGTGAGCGCGATGATGTGAGAGCCCCCGATCCTGTCCTCACCGTCAAAATTGCTTACGCAGATAAGTTCAGAGGCGTTGTAAATATAAGTAAAGCGACAGCCCTTGTGGTACCCGACAAGTACCACGTGGCTCTTGCAAGAGAGAAGCTTGCCGACGGATATAAGCTAAGTGAGAGCGAGGAAAATATGCTGCTTATACAAGAGCTTCGCGAGGAGGCGCAGAAGTGTGTAGGCTCATCCCGACGGCTTGTGATAATCGCAGACTGCCCGTCTCAAATAACTCTTGGCGCGTTCAGATATCTCAAGGCGTGTAATTTGCTGCCCGAAGCTTTGGTGTTGGTAAGCATCGACCGAATGGCACCGGAGATGATTTCGATTCTGGACTCTGATGAGATATCACTCGGCATATTACTTGAAATGCAGGATGAAAACGCAAAGCGCTCAATGGGATCCTGCCCGGAGCATTTTCCTGTCGGAAATGTTATCTGGACAACGAAAATGGAGAGTGCCGCCGCTTTTGACGGATCGTTGAGACACCTTTTGGAAAAATGGCAGGCAGAGAACACAGCACCGCAAAATTGCGCGCTGAAAATTGAAGAAATTTGCAAATTTTATTAAACTAAACTATTGACAACAAAAAAAGCATGATGTATAATTAAAGTGATAGAAAATATACTGATTTTCAAGGAGGGTAAAGAAATGACAGTAGTTGAAAAGAAAAAGACAAGCACACTTAAGATAGTTCTTATCGTTTTGGGTGTTTTGGCTGCTATTGCAGCTATCGTTGCGGTTGTTCTTTATTTCAGAAAGAAGAAGAACAGCAAGCTTATTGAGGAGACAGTTGAAGATCTTATAGACGAAAAGCTTTCCGAAGAGGACGTCATTGAGATTATCGAATAATCCAATAACAAAAACCGAAGGATAATACCTTCGGTTTTGTTATATTGAATCAAAGGAATGGTCACGGATATGAAAATAAAAATACTTGATGCGTCCACTCTCGGCGGGGATATGGATCTGACCGTATTTGAAAAGCTCGGAGAGCTGACGGTATATCAAAACAACACATCGCCCGACGAGGTCTCGCAGAATGCGGAAGACGCAGATGTAATAATCATAAATAAGGTCAAGGTCGGCGCGCACAATTTGTCGGAATGTAAAAATCTGAAGCTCATCTGCATTATGGCGACGGGCTATGACAATATCGACACGGAATACTGCAGAAGCAGAGGAATTGCCGTGTGCAATGTGGTGGGATACTCGTCCCAGAGTGTTGCGCAGATAACCGTTGCTATGGTACTGAGTCTCGTATCACACTTGAATGAGTACAGAGAGGCGGTAGCTGACGGCAGCTATACCCGCGGTGGAGTTGCAAATATGCTCACCCCCGTATATCACGAAATATGCGGCAAGACCTGGGGCATTGTTGGTTATGGAAATATAGGCTCTCAGGTCGGCAGAGTCGCAGAAGCGCTCGGTTGCAGGGTGATAGTCAATAAAAGAACGCCCACATCTGACGTAGAGTGTGTTGATATAGATACACTTTGCCGTGAGGCTGATATTATCACGGTACACACACCCCTGACTCCCGACACGAAGAACCTCATAAGCGAGCAGAGAATAAAGTCTATGAAGCCCGACGCGATATTTGTCAACATGGCGCGCGGACTTGTTGCCGACGAGGCTGCTTTGGCAGATGCGATAGAGAGCGGAAGGCTCGGCGGACTTGGCGTTGACGTCTATTCCAAGGAGCCGTTTGGAGCAGACCATCCATACACAAGGATCTCAGGATATCCTAACGTATGCTTTACCCCTCATATGTCATGGGGTGCGTACGAGGCAAGGGTCCGTTGCCGCGACGAGGTCATGAAGAATATTCAGGCTTTTATGAACGGAAAAAAGAGAAACAGAGTGGTGTGATGTAACACCTCATAAGCCGTGTTTATGCAAAGCGACACGCAACAGCTTCCCCTCAAGGGGAAGCCTCTTTTTTGCAAAAACCGTGTGAAATCTACTTTACAAATCTTCAAAAATATGTTATAATAAAATGTATTTATTTCTAAGAGAAAGGGGAGCACAGATGCGACTTGACAAATTCCTTTCCGATGCGGGAGCTTTAACCCGAACAGAGTCGGCAAAAGCGGCTAAAAACGGACAAATTACGGTAAACGGCACAGTCACGCGTCGCTCAAGCGGTCACATTGATCCAACCAAGGACGAGGTGTGCTACAACGGTCAGAAAATAATATACCGCGAGTTTACCTATATTATGCTCAACAAGCCCGAGGGATATGTCAGCGCGACAGACGACAAGCTTGCTCCGACCGTACTTACGCTCCTGCCCGACGAATTGCAAAGGATCGGGCTTTTCCCATGTGGCAGACTTGACAAAAATACGTTAGGGCTTATGATACTGACAAACAACGGCCCGCTCGCGCACAAGCTTCTGTCACCCAAAAATCATGTTGATAAAAAATACAGATTTACAACTAAATTTCCCGTGTCCGAGGCGGATGTGCAAAGTCTTGAGAGCGGTGTCGACATCGGAGGATATTTCACCACGCCCTGCCGCGTTGAAATGATCGGGGAACGCGAGGGGTATATAACTCTCACCGAGGGCAAATACCACCAGATAAAGCTTATGGCAATAGCCGTAAACAATCAGATAACCTATCTTGAGCGCGTGACCTTTGGTGAGGTCAGGCTTGACACTACACTCGCCCGCGGCGAATGGAGATATCTGACGGACAAAGAACAGGCCTCACTTGAGAGCCGTGCGTCTAAAATTCCCGCTGAAAGCCTTGAAAAGCACAAGGGCCCACAGAATTAGGGACAGACGGTTTATCAGCTTTTCCCGGTGATAAAGGTGTCGCCGCAGCGACGGATGAGGTGAGAACCTCACTTTATTAAAAAAATCATTGCGATTCGCAAGAACATACAACATACCAAAACCCGAAAGGAACAAAATAAATGGATATCATCAAAAAATTAGCAGAAGAATTCAAGCTCAAGGAGGAGCAGGTTCAAAGGACAGTTGAGCTTATCGACGGCGGCGACACCATTCCTTTTATCGCAAGATACCGTAAGGAAGTCACGGGAAGCCTTGACGATGAGACACTCCGTAATCTTAACGACAGACTTGAATATCTTCGCAATATAGAAAAGAGAAAGGAAGAGGTACGCTCTCTTATCGAGGCGCAGGGAAATCTTACTCCCGAGATAGAGCAGGCAATTATGAATGCTGTCACCATTACCGAGGTTGACGACATTTACCGTCCCTTCCGTCCCAAGAGAAAGACACGCGCGTCGGTTGCAAAGGCAAAGGGACTTGAGCCTCTCGCGCTCATTCTTATGGAGCAGAGAAAGGAATATCAGCCCACTATTGAGGAGATAGCGGCAGAATATATAAATGCCGAGCTTGAGGTCGCATCTGCCGAGGAGGCGCTTGCAGGAGCTTGCGACATTATAGCCGAGATGGTATCCGATAACGCGGAATACAGAAAGTCCGTCCGCGCTCAGACATTCGAGCACGGCCTTCTCAACGTATGCAACGCAAAGGACGAGGACTCGGTCTACGCGCAGTATTATGAATACAGCGAGCCCCTCAAAAAGATACCTGGCCACAGGATCCTTGCTATCAACAGAGGAGAAAAAGAGGAGTTTTTGAAGGTAAACGTAGTTGTTTCTCTTGATATAGTTCTCAACTTCCTTTTAGCATGTGTAATTACCGAGCCCACAAGCCCCGCGTATAAGTACGTGTCGGGAGCGGTTATTGATGGATACGAAAGACTTATCGCACCCTCAATTGAGCGCGAGATAAGAAATGACATGTTTGATGTAGCAAGTGAGGGAGCAATAAAGGTATTCTCTGATAACCTCGGACATCTTCTTATGCAGTCGCCCCTTAAGGGTAAGACGGTGCTTGGCTTTGACCCCGGATATGTCAACGGCTGTAAGCTTGCGGTAGTAGATAAAACAGGAAAGGTGCTTGACACCGCCGTAATATACCCCACAAAGCCCCGTTCCCGCACCGAGGAAGCAACAAGGATCATGAAGATGCTTATCAAAAAGCACCACGTCGACGTTATCGCAATAGGCAACGGAACTGCATCCAAGGAAAGTGAGATATTCTGCGCGGGACTTCTCAAGGAGATACCCGAATCGGGATGCAAGTATATCGTTGTTAACGAGGCGGGCGCGTCCATTTATTCCGCGTCTAAGCTCGCGACCGAGGAATTTCCCGATTTCGACGTTATGCAGCGTTCCGCGGTATCCATCGCGCGACGTCTCCAGGACCCCCTCGCGGAGCTTGTAAAGATCGATCCCAAATCTATAGGTGTAGGACAGTATCAGCATGATATGAAACCCGCGCGTCTCGATACCGCTCTCACGGGCGTTGTTGAGGATTGCGTAAATGCGGTCGGAATAGACGTAAACACCGCGTCTTACTCCTTGCTTTCCTATATTTCGGGAATAAACACCACAAGCGCAAAGAACATTGTAAAATACAGAGAAGAGAACGGTGAGTTCACCTCCCGTACTCAGCTTAAAAAGGTCCCCAGAATAGGAGACAAGGCATTTGAGCAGTGCGCGGGATTTTTGCGTGTACCCGGATCCAAAGAAATACTTGATAACACGGGCGTTCACCCCGAGTCATACGAGGTAACAAAGGCGCTGCTTTCGATGTTCGGATACACCACCGACGACGTGGCTCACAATCAGGTAAAATTCCTTCGCCGCGACGTTGAAAAGAAGGGAATAAAGAAGGTATGCGATCAGCTCGGTGTTGGTGAGCCTACGCTTATTGATATTATCGGAGAGCTTGAAAAGCCCGGCCGTGACGTGCGTGATTCCTTTGTGCCTCCCATTCTTCGAGACGACGTTCTCGATATAGAGGACCTCAAGCCTGATATGGTGCTTACGGGAACTGTAAGAAACGTTATCGACTTTGGCGCCTTCGTGGATATCGGCGTGCATCAGGACGGTCTTGTTCACATCTCGCAGATATGCGACAAGTTTATCAAACACCCCTCCGAAAAGCTTTCGGTTGGCGATGTTGTAAAGGTAAAGGTGCTTAGCGTCGACGTTAAGAAAAAGAGAATAGCTCTTACAATGAAGCTTTGATGTATTTATTATTTACTCTCACGAGGAAGAAAAAGCCCGATCAAGCGGGTGATTATCGACTTTTTGTGACATTTGCACAAAGAGTTTAGAATAATTTTAGTTATTTAGGCTCTTTAAAAATTGTGCAATTTTTGGTACAATTATTGTTGATAGTATAAGATTGTAAAATCGGTCAAAAGTTTTAAATTTTCAGGAGGAAAACCCCATGGCAAGCTTGTCACTCAGACACATTTATAAGAAATACCCCGGTGGCGTTACCGCCGTTTCCGACTTCAACCTTGAGATCAAGGACAAGGAATTTATCGTTCTTGTTGGACCTTCAGGTTGCGGTAAGTCCACAACCCTGCGTATGATAGCAGGTCTTGAGGAAATTACAGAAGGAGAGCTCTTCATTGGTGACAGACTCGTTAACGACGTAGCTCCTAAGGACAGAAACATCGCGATGGTGTTCCAGAACTACGCTCTTTATCCTCATATGACAGTTTCCGAGAATATGGCGTTTGGTCTTAAGCTCAACAAGACTCCTAAGGACGAGATAAAGCGCCGCGTTGAGGAAGCAGCAAGAATACTCGATATCACACACCTTCTCGACCGTAAGCCCAAGGCTCTTTCGGGTGGTCAGAAGCAGAGAGTTGCGCTCGGACGTGCAATCGTCCGTAACCCCATGGTATTCCTTCTTGACGAGCCCTTGTCAAACCTTGACGCAAAGCTCCGTGCAACCATGAGAACCGAGCTTACAAAGCTTCATAACAGACTCCAGACAACGTTTATCTACGTTACTCACGACCAGGTAGAGGCTATGACCATGGCTACGAGAATCGTAGTTATGAAGGATGGTCTTATCCAGCAGGTAGATACTCCTCAGAACCTTTACGACAAGCCCGTTAACATCTTCGTTGCAGGCTTTATCGGAACACCTCAGATGAACTTCATCAACGGCGTGCTTGAAAAGAAGGACGACGGAGTTTACTTCACATTTGAAGAGAATCACACCATTAAGGTTCCCGAAGACAAGGCAAATGCCGCAGAGCTTCAGGAATATATCGGTCAGGAGGTCGTTGTCGGTATCCGTCCTGAGAACATTGACGACGGTGCAACAGAGGCATGCGATGACAACACCGTTGAGGCGTATGTTGACGTTACAGAGCTTATGGGTGCAGAGATCTATCTCTACCTCACCATTGGCGAGACAAACCTCATCGCTCGCGTATCTCCCAGATCCAGATCCCGCGCAGGCGACACCATCAAGCTTACATTCGACACTTCCAGAATGCATATCTTTGATAAGGACACAGAAAGGTGCATAGTTCACTAATACATAAAAAAACAGCGGCCGTCGGCCGCTGTTTTTTTATGTCAAACCTATTGCAATTTATTTCCGAGTGTGATATAATCAAAAAGTAAATCAAATTTACTATGAGGTCGGAATGGATATTGGAAATAAAATAAGGCAACTGAGGACCGAAAAGCTGATGACACAGTCTGAGCTTGCGGGCAGTGAGATAACAAGAAATATGCTCAGCCAGATAGAGAACGGTATAGCTTTGCCGTCGCTAAGTACGGTAATCTACTTATCGAAAAGGCTTGGCGTTTCGGCAGGATTTTTACTCGCGGACGAGAGCGATAACTTCATATATAAAAAGACCGCAATAATGAAGAACATCAAAAAAGCCTTTACGGATAAGAGCTTTGAAATATGCAGAGATCTGTGCTTGTCCGAGCTTGACGAGGCGGATGACGAAATAAAGCTTATTCTTGCGAGCTGCTCCATAAATCTTGCAATAGAGAATATATGCGACGGAAGGCTCCGTCGGGCTTGCGAAGAAATAGATTCGGCGATACTTCACTCGGAGTCCACCGTATATGATACGGTATCTGTGAAAAACTGCGCGTACGTTGCGCTGAATTTTCTGAGAGATATCTCGCCTACACTTGATTGTATTGAGATATACGAGGATATAAGTGATCTGAGGTACACCGTATCTGCATTTGAGAATTCGTTTTGCAAGTATATTATCGCGCTCAACAGTCTTGAATCTGATTGCTTTGACGAGGCGATCCCGGAGGAAAAGCTTTATAGAATGCATATAGAAGCAAAAAAGCAGATATCGGATGGCAATTATGCGGGCGCGCTTGAAATACTTAAAAGACTTATCAATTCCGAGGAAGTGCCCTCCAAAATATTGCTTTATCTCGCAAGCGCTGACCTTGAGGTATGCTGCAGAGAGACTCAGGATTTCCGCGGAGCGTACGAGCATTCGCAAAATAAAATGTCCTTGCTTGAATATATGCTGTCGGATATCTGACGCAAGGTGGCGGGACTATGAAGAAAATTGCAATTTTATTTTTATCGGTAATGCTTTTGTGCTCCTGCTCAGTTCTTTCTGACGCTGACGAGGAGAACACAGGCACGGTAGTCACTCCCGAGGATATTGAGAGGGTAAGCGAGGCGCTTGAGCAAAAAAATATTGAGTATAAGAGCGGTATTGATAATAACGCGCCCATATATTATTGGTCTGAGAATGGGAGTGTCTTTCACGCAAGCGCGGCTTGCTCATCGCTTGCGAATTCCAAGAAAATAATTGCGGGGAACATTGACCACGCGTATAATGACGGAATAGAAAAAACCTGCTCAAGATGCTTTGGATAAAAAAACGGCTGAATTCAGCCGTTTTTCTTTATTACATTTTCTCGTAAAGAGGGAATCTTTCGCAAAGCTTTGCGACCTCGGCGCGAACGTAGTCCGCGCTGTTTTCAAAGTCTGTCGCTACGAGCTTGAAGAGTTTGGCGATAAGCTTCATTTCCTCAACTCCCATACCTCTTGTCGTGACTGCAGGAGTACCTACTCTGACGCCCGATGTGACAAAGGGCTTCTGGGGGTCGTTGGGGATGGAGTTCTTGTTGACGGTAATGTGTACTTCGTCAAGTCTGTGCTCAAAATCCTTGCCTGTGATGTTCATAGGACGGAGGTCAACGAGCATAAGGTGGTTGTCCGTACCGCCCGAGACAAGATTGAAGCCTTCCTCAAGGAGAGCATTTGCGAGCGCCTTTGAATTTTCAACTATTCTGTGCTGATATGCCTTGAATTCGGGCTTGAGCGCCTCGCCAAAGCAAACTGCCTTTGCCGCGATTATATGCATAAGAGGACCGCCCTGAATACCGGGGAATATAGCCTTGTTTATCTTCTTTGCTATCTCCTCGTCGTTGCAGAGGATAAGACCGCCGCGGGGACCGCGGAGAGTCTTGTGCGTTGTTGTTGTGACTACGTCGGCATAGGGAACGGGCGAGGGATGCTCTCCCGCGGCAACAAGTCCCGCGATATGAGCCATATCCACCATAAGATATGCGCCGTTGTCGTGAGCGATTTTTGCCAGTCTCTCAAAGTCAATAACTCTGGGATAGGCAGACGCGCCCGCAACGAGCATCTTGGGCTTTACCTCTTTGACCTGCTGCTCAAGCTTATCGTAGTTGATAAGGTGTGTATCGTCGTCTATTCCGTAGGAAACGAAATTATAGTAAAGGCCTGAAAAGTTAACGGGGCTTCCGTGAGTGAGATGTCCACCGTGAGCAAGGCTCATTCCCATTACGGTGTCACCGTGGCTGAGAAGGGCAACGTAGACCGCAGTATTTGCCTGCGAGCCGCTGTGAGGCTGAACGTTTGCGTAATTTGCGCCAAAAAGCTGTTTTGCGCGTTCAATGGCAAGATCCTCGGCAACATCGACACACTGACAGCCGCCGTAGTATCTTTTGCCCGAGTAGCCCTCTGCATACTTGTTGGTCATAATGCTTCCTGCGGCGAGAAGAACCGCCTCGGAAACAAAGTTTTCAGAAGCGATAAGCTCAATTCCGCATCTTTCACGGTCGTATTCCGCCTGGATAGCATCGGCAACGGCGGGGTCGAGAGCACGGAGCTTTGAGATCTGTTCGTTAATCATTCTCATAAACCTCTTTTCTTCGAAATTTGATTAAATAAATCCATTATAGACATTATATCACAAAATTTGCATCTTTCATATACATAAAATACACAAAAATAAAAAATGACGCAAAAATATTGTGGATATGATTGACAAATAAGGAGAGTTGTGATATAATGGTACAGTAAATTATTTTATCGTAGGGTCCTGTTTGTTTTCGGAAAATAAACAGTCGAAAAATAATTTTATACTTAATCCAGGGTCCAGAAAAGGGGGATGTAGTATGGAAATAGCTATTATAGCGCATGACACTAAAAAAGAGCTTATAACGCAATTTTGTATTGCTTATTGCGGAATACTCAGCAAGCACAATATATGTGCTACGGGTACTACCGCAAAATATATTTCGGAAGCAACGGGCTTAAATATCGAGAAGCTTTTCAGCGGACAGGGCGGCGAGGAGCAGATAATCTCCAGAGTTGCGTATAATGAGATAGACGTTCTCATCTATTTCCGCGATACACGCTCGTCAAGTGAGTATTCCGATCACGACAAGATCGAAAAAGACATTCTTATTACTTGTGACAGATATAACGTTCCCGTAGCTACCAATATTGCCACAGCCGAGGTTATCGTTATGGCGCTCGACAGAGGCGATCTTGATTGGAGAGAGCTTGTAAATCCCAACTCCGCTTATAACATGAATAAGCATAAATAATTTGAATATCATGTAGCAAAAAACACGCTTCGCAGACAGACATACACAGAGAAGAAACGGTTGGTGAGAGTTTCCTATGCGCTTTTGCGACAGTACCGCTTTTGCTTGAACTAAATATCAATGAAGTAAAAAGCTCGGGTGGAACCGTGCGTCAAAACGCACCCCGGACACGTTTGTGTCGGGTGCGTTTTTGTTTTTTGCGGGAGATCTCCCGCTTCGTGGCGGCAAAAAACAAGGCTGCCGACAAAATTTATAAACCATTTTCAAAATATAGAAAGGATCAGACAAATGAAAATCAATTTTGGAGAAAAAATTTACGAATCGGATGCTCCTGTAACGGTTTATGACGCCGCGAGGGAAGTATTCGGAATAGTGGAGAGAAGTGTTCTTGCGGCAAGCGTAAACGGTCACGTGACCGAGCTTTCGCACGTTATAGACACGGATGCCGACGTTCAGCTTCTCACCTTTGCGGATAAAGAGGGAGCGCACGTGTTCAGACACACCGCCGCTCACATTCTTGCTCAGGCGGTTAAGAGACTTTACCCCGAGACAAAGCTCACGATAGGCCCCGCGCTTGACGATAGCTTTTATTATGATTTTGACAGTGAGATCTCGTTCTCTCCCGACATTCTCAAGAAGATTGAGGACGAGATGAAGAAGATAGTTAAGGAAAACCTCAGAATAGAGCGTTTCGAGCTTCCCAGGGAGGAGGCTATAAAGCTCATGCAGGAAAGAGAGGAGCCTTACAAGGTCCAGCTTATAGAGGAGCTTCCCGAGGACGCGGTTATCAGCTTTTACCGTCAGGGTGAGTTTGTCGATCTTTGTGCCGGAGCTCATCTGTTTTCAACGGGCGCTGTAAAAGCGGTAAAGCTTACTCAGTGTACGGGCGCATATTGGAAGGGTGACCAGAACAATAAGATGCTCCAGAGAGTCTACGGACTTGCTTTCCCCGCAAAGGATCAGCTTAACGCATACGTTGCGGCTCTTGAGGAGGCAAGAAAGCGCGACCACAATAAGGTTGGCAGAGAGCTTGAGTATTTCACCACTGTTGACACGATAGGTCAGGGACTTCCCATTCTCATGCCCAAGGGTGCAAGAGTCATACAGACACTTCAGCGTTGGATAGAGGACGAGGAGCAGAGAAGAGGCTACCTCCTTACAAAGACTCCACTTATGGCAAAGCGTGACCTCTACAAGATCTCGGGCCACTGGGATCACTACCGTGACGGTATGTTCATTCTGGGCGATCCCGATGATGAGAGCAAGGAATGCTTCGCTCTGCATCCCATGACCTGCCCCTTCCAGTATCAGGTTT
>JAZQKI010000037.1:0-4449 GCA_045542075.1 Eubacteriales bacterium | reverse complement strand
GATCCGACTTGGTACGGTCATAAAGGCGAACCTTGCCGACAACACTTCGGCAGAACTGCTCGGCGTAACGCTTGAGGAGGAGCGCGACATCGTTGCGATAATGGTGCCTGACACGATACGCGACGAGATGATGGAGTCGATCAATCGCGAGCTTGGTATGCGTACCGACACTCAAGCGATACTCTGCTCGGTCGGTGTAGAAAAGGCTATGCGTATATGACAAAAAAGCGGTGCGGACGGCGTAAAAGCCGTCCGTGCTTTTTTGTGTGTGCACGGCTTGCACACGTACATTGCGTGCAGCTGACCTCGCCGTCCTGCGGCTCGGGGAGACGGCGAGGAGGGAATTAGCTCATATTGCCGCAAACTCCTCCTCCGAGCAGTTGCCGCAGGCTACTGCAACCTCCTCTACTTGGCTATGCCATCGATCGTTCGGCCATCCTACAGAGTGCACGTCCCACAGAGTGTTCATTTAACAGCACCGCCGAGCTACTAAAATGCTCGGCGGTGCATTTCGACGCGCAGTTGGCTACGCCAACTGCAATAGCGATCTTGCTCTTCTCCCTTTTCGCTCTCCCCGAGCGCAAAGCGGCGAGGTCGTTCCCCTCGCGCGCAGAACGCGTAACTCACCAAATAAATTTCCAAAACCCCTTGACAAAAAGGGGACGATATGATACAATATATCTGTTAACGAAAAAACGCTGGTGTGGCTCAATGGCAGAGCAGCTGATTTGTAATCAGCAGGTTGATGGTTCGACTCCGTTCGCCAGCTCCAATTCTTGCAACATATGGGGGATTTCCCGAGCGGCCAAAGGGGGCAGACTGTAAATCTGTTGTCACTGACTTCGGTGGTCCGAATCCACCATCCCCCACCAAACAAAAAGAGGAGGCAATCGCCTCCTCTTTGTGTTTGGTGAGGTCTGGTGGTCAATGATGACCACCTACAAAGCGCAGCTTTGTGAGGGCCCTGAATCCACTACTTGAAACCAAGCATTGTGGCTTGGTTTTTTTGTTGTGGGGGATGGTGGATTCCTGCGGATCACCGCAACGCAAATGCGAAGCATTTGCAGAGTATTTGCGCAGCAAATACGGGTTTTGACGCTTGCGGCAAAACAAGGTCCTGAATCATACGTAAATTTCTCCGCAATTTCCTCGCCGGGTTTTGCTTCGCAAAACGTCGCACTATTCTCCGTCACGAAGTCCAAATTACCCTCCTAAATCAAATATTAACTAATATTCAACATGGTTTTTGTTGACTTACCGCCTGATTTATTGTATAATTTAACTGAGATCCGGCAGAAAGGAGACCTTATATGAACGACTACAAATTTGGAAATTTCGTATGCCAGCTGCGCGAGAAAAAAGGACTCACTCAAGCGGATATAGCAGCGCAGTTGGGAATAACTCCTGCGGCAGTATCTAAATGGGAAAATGGAACATCCAAACCGAGAACCGAAATACTCTTCAAACTGGCTCAAATTTTAGATGTCACCCCTGAGGAGCTTATGGCGGGTGAGTTTTTGGAGAAGGAGATTTTAAGCCCCGAGGCTATACAAAAAATAAACGAGCGCTATGAATATCTTGTAAGGGTGGAATCTCACTCACGTACAAGTGTGAAAATCAAGCGTCTGCTTGCATGGCTTATAGATTGGAATTTAATAGGATTTTTGGTGATACTCTTTGCCAGTATTATATTAGCCATTTCTGAAAAACTGGGCATAACAATACCTCCGCCTATACTATTAATTTTTATACTATCATATCCCACACTTTTTATGATGCGCGACTTTCTGCTTGGCAGGTCTATTGGAAAAAGAATATTTGGATTGGTAATACTTGATAAGCAAACAGGAGCAAAGGCAAAACCATTAAAGCGATTGCTGCGCAATTTATTCTTGATGACTTGTGAAGCAGACGCCATCGTTATGCTGATATCGGGCTTTTCTATCGGCGACTTTGTCGCACGCACTGTCGTTGTTCCCAAAAAAGTCATTACCCCACGAGACAACACTTTAGAAAGAGATATTATCTTACAAGATATAAATAGCTACTCTCCCCCTCCAAAGAAAGAAAAAAAGAAAAGCAAGAAAAAAACAATCATCATTATTTCAGCTATCGTTTTAGGAGCAGTGCTTTTCGTTGGATCATTACACGCCGCCACCGCGCATTCACTTGAAAAACAAAAGCAGAAAGAGGAATATCAATTAGCATACGCATATTTTGTCGAAAGCCAAAAATTCAAGGATCTCGGCATAGATGAGAACGATATTAGATTCACCTCTTATTCCATTGAAACTATAACTGATCTCCACGGTAATGTAGAAACTTCCGCTAAAATATCATTTCAAGTACAATTTCTGCGCCAGATTAACGTAATCTGTCACAAGGACGCAAATGATAATTGGTATGTGTGTTCAGACTGTACAGGATTTTAATAAAAAAAGCAGGCTCCCGCCTGCTTTTTCTTTCCCCATTCAATACGAGCTTATCGGTATATCCTCGTCGTCAACGCCCTTTGTAATGGCTTTTATAACGACAAAATAGCTATAATTGTCATTGACCTTAACGCACACCCTGTCCCCGACCTTTTTGCCGAGCAAAGCCTTGCCAAGCGGTGACTCCTTGCTGAGCAGACCCTTGAGCGCATCCTGGCGGAGAGTTGTCACGAGCTTGCGCGACACCACCTCATCGTCCTCCTCAATATAAATATCCACAGTGTCGAAAAGGCACACAGCGTCCGCCTTCTCCTCAACGTCAATGACCTTGGCGGTCAGTATCATATTCTTAAGATAGCGGATACGGCTCTCGTTGTGGTTCTTTTCCCTCTTTGCTTCTTTGTACTCCGCGTTTTCAGAAAGGTCGCCGAACTCACGTGTTCTCTGCACCTCGGCGAGCAGCATGGGGCGCAAAACTCCCTCGCGATAGTCTATCTCCTCCTGCATTTTCTTTATATCAACCTTAGTTAATTCGTCGTGCATAATAAATCTCCCGTGATCTGTATTTTTGCTATATGAATTATAACACATCATAAGTAAATTTGTCAACTCACACCGAGCCGAAAACAAGCCTTAAATGCTAATTTTTTTCTTGTAGGTATTGACAAAATCCCTTATATTTCATATAATTATAATACTATAATTAAGAAATTCATTCCGAAAGGATATATACAATGATAAAAGTAGTAAAATTCGGAGGCTCATCTCTTGCTGACGCGGAGCATTTCCGTCAGGTAGCAAGTATAGTTAAGGCTGATCCCTCCCGTAGATACGTAGTTCCCTCTGCACCCGGCAAGCGATTCTCCGCCGACACAAAGGTCACAGATATGCTCTACACGTGCTACGATCTCATCAAAAATCGCGCATCAAGTGAAGAGATCGACGCTCAATATGCGGCTATCTGCGGCAGATACAAGGGCATAATTTCCGAGCTTGGACTTGATTTTGACATTTCGGGCGAGCTTGAATACGTCAAGAACGCAATGCTCCACAGCGCAGGACGTGACTACGTTGCAAGCCGCGGTGAATACCTCAACGGTCTTATTCTTGCAAAATATCTCGGCTTCTACTTCATAGATGCGGAAAACGTCATCTTCTTCCGCGATAACGGAAGCTTTGATGAGGAGCTGACTCACAAAACGCTCTCTGAGGAGCTCAATGCGCACAGATACGCAGTCATTCCCGGTTTCTATGGCGTAATGCCCAACGGAACGATAAAAACCTTCTCCCGCGGCGGCTCGGACATCACGGGCTCAATCGTTGCGCGCGCTTGCTCTGCAGACCTTTATGAGAACTGGACCGACGTTTCGGGCTTTATGATGGCTGACCCCAGAATAATAGACAACCCTCGTTCCATTGATACTATAACCTACCGTGAGCTTCGCGAGCTTTCGTATATGGGCGCAACTGTGCTTCACGAGGACGCTATATTCCCCGTAAGAAACGCGGGTATTCCGATAAACATCAGAAATACAAATCGCCCCGAGGACGCGGGTACAATGATAGTTTCGCAGGCAAGCAACTACGACTCCGAGCATATCATCACGGGTATTGCGGGCAAGAAGGGCTTTTCCGTCGTCACAGTCGAGAAGGATATGATGAACGCCGAGATAGGCTTTGGTCGAAAGATACTTGAATCCTTCGAGGATTTCGGTCTTTCCTTTGAGCATCTCCCCTCGGGTATTGACACGATGAGCGTCGTGCTTCCCACGGCGGCTTTTGATGAAAACCGCGAGCGCGTACTTGCGGCAGTTCAGAGACGCACCTCTCCCGACAGCATCACAGTCGAGGACGGCGTTGCGCTCCTTGCGATAGTTGGACGCGGAATGGTCAAGGCGAAGGGTACCGCGGCTCGCGTATTCAACGCAATCTCGGGTGCAGACATAAACATCCGTATGATCGACCAGGGCTCCTGCGAGCTTAATATCATCGTCGGCATCGACGAGCACGACTTTGA
>JAZQKI010000036.1:0-12367 GCA_045542075.1 Eubacteriales bacterium | reverse complement strand
CTGCGGCACGAAGGAGCATCCTTCCGCAGAAATGATTTTCAATGATCTGAAAGGCGACCTGCCGAACCTCTCGCTCGGCACGGTGTATCGAAATCTCAAACAGTTAGAAGAAATCGGAAGGGTTATCAGAGTAACAACCGTGGATAACCACGAAAGATACGATGCGAACTGTGAGGATCACGTTCACCTTGTTTGTGAGAGGTGTGGACGAGTCATTGACATTATGGATGCCGACATCAATGCTGCAAAGGCGGCTTGCAATTTGTCGGGCGGTGCAAAAATAAAACATATACAAATCGTTCTAAACGGAACATGTGAAAGCTGTTCCGAGGAATAGCTGACTAACTCCTTTAGCAACAAATAAGCGCGACGGGCTTATTAAGGCTCGTCGCTTTTTTGCACCATAGAAGCCGTACTCTCCCATTCTACGATATGAGAATGAGAGTCAAAATATTCAAAGAGAAAAGAGATGAAAAACATCTACGCGGTCATCTTCCAGAATACCACCTTGGACGAGCCGCGCCAATTCTTAATTCAAGGAGGTATTTTATTATGCGTTGGGGTAACTGCGCATCACTACTCGTTATGAGTAGTGATTATGAATTTATGGCTTAACCGCTACTCTACATAATAAAAAACTGAATAACGTTAGAAAGGCACTTGTTGAATGGTACGCAAAATCGAGCGTATCACGCAATAAGTGCCTTTTTGTTTGCCTTGGCGAAAAATATCGTATTTGCTCTATTCGTGCTCCACCTTGTCGGATTTTGAAACTTACACCAATTTCAAAATCACGATATGGAGGAAAACACAATGAAAAAGTTATCGACAGAGATAACCACGAAAAAAGGCGAAAGAAAAATTATCACCGTTGAGGTGGACGATATATATGCGGATTGGCTTGTTACCCAACCCCAAGAGATATACCACGATGCAGTTATGTTTGAGTATCGGACAAGCTGCACCGAGCGCAAGGAAACCCGTTACATTCAATCCTTAGATGCTTCTATGGATAATGGTTTTGATATAGCTGATGAAAGCGTGGATATTGCAAAGGAACTTCTGCAAAAAGCGGACAATGAGCGTTTGTATGCGGCTATGGAACACCTTACCGAGAAACAGTATTTGATACTTTGGCTTAATGCGGTCGAGGGATTGTCTTTCCGTGAAATAGGCAGACGATTTGGCATTAGTAAAACTACTGTCGTTGAGCAGTTTAACGCTGCTGTGAAAAAAATTAGAAAAAATTTTTGAAAAACACCCTGCCAAAATGCGTTTTTCAAGGCTATTAGGTGAAGGGACATAAAAACACCTTCACTGATCCTTGAAAAATTGAATAGACATTCATCAAATACATTATCTGCGCTATGCGGTGATGAGCCGCTAAGCCGCATTTGTAGGTGCGCCAAGACCTCCCGCGAGGGAGCGAGCGAGAACACTTATACAAAGTAGAGTTGGATTGCATCCGACGTGGCGATGACAGGCGCGAGTGACAATGATACTTCCGTAGCAGAAATGCGCGGCTGGCGGAGTACCCGGCAGAGGTTAGAACCCTATGGAACTGATTAGCAATCGGTCGTTTGATGACTTCCCATACCGTTTATCGGTGCGTCGGGGTGTCGAGGACAAATAGACGCTTGAACCGAGCTTGCCTTGAAATATAGGCAAGCTCCTACATCCTATTCAATATAGGAAATAAGGTTCATAAGGAGAAACGCTATGCAGAACTTTGAGAAGTATATGCAGACCGAGCACAAAGGCAAAGCCAACGCAGTTTTCAGCAAGGAGCTTGAAAGGCTCTTTCGTTGTAAGGGTACGGAGATACGGCGTATGGTCAATGAGCTTCGCACGAAGGGCGTTCCCATTTGCAGTTGCAGCAGGGGTTACTACTACGCCGAGAGCAGAAGTGACATTGAGGAAACAATCGCACACCTTGATGGTCGTGTGAGCAAAATAAAAGCCGCACAAGACGGCTTAAGAGAAATTTTGAATAACTACATAGGAGGATAATTAAATGGATAGAAAAGCGGAATTTGATCGCTATATGATAGCGATAGCAAACGGTTGTGGCATTGTCGAGGAAAACATCGACAGTAATGCGAAACAGAAAATCATTGAGCACGGTCATTGGGCTTATCAGCAGGTTAAGCAGATGTTCAACGACGAGTGCAACAATCTCGGCAGGTGGCTTTCGGGTGAGCCGTGCTTGGTGAAGCACCCCCGCAAGAAGAACACCTACGCAGAGCTTGAAATCGGTCACGACCACGAAACGCTCTACTATTTCCTTGAATACTGCAAGAGATTGAGTGCAGGTGAAGAAATCGGAAACGTGCTCTTGGCGCAGGTGGCATTGATGGTCACGAGAAGTCAGAGTGCCTAAAAATCTTGAACCCGTCGATGAAGGTCGGCGGGTTCTTTTATGTGAAAGGAGCTTTATGAATAAGAAGGTAAAAAGAGGTCAAATATATCGCGTTAATCTTGATCCCGTGGTCGGCTCGGAGCAAGGCGGCATCCGCCCTATGCTCATCGTACAGACGGACGGTTTCAACAAGTCGAGCACTACCGTAATTGCTATGGCGATCACGAGCAAATTCAATAAGCGCAGAGATCTTGCGACTCACGTTGTCGTAAGATGCAACGAGCTTCCGCACGACTCCATCGTGCTTGCGGAGCAGATCAGAACCTTGGATAAATCCCGCTTGGTCGAGTACATCGGCAGAGCGAGCAACAATACGATGAAGCGCGTCGATCACGCTATCGACGTGATTATGAAAACGAAAACAAAACATAACCACTACAAGAGATACAATCCCAACGAAAGGAGATAACAATGAATTTCAAAGAAGTATATCAGACGGTACTGAAGGACTATCCCGAAATAATGAGCGTGGAGGAAACGAGCGCGGCTCTCGGCGTAAGCACAAAGACCGTTTATAAAATGCTGAAGAACGGCACAATCCAAAATATGAAGGTCGGCAGATCGTACCGTGTTCCGAAGGTACATCTGCTTTCTTTTTTGAAAATCAATATGGCAAAGGCATAAAATAAAAATTCGCACATTGGACATTTGCAGCGCACCGTGATATAATGAGGGTGGTCAACGGCAAGTGTCCAATTCGTGCTACTACATTAAGGAGGTAATTATTTATGGTAGCAGGACATCTGCAAGAGAAAAAAGGTTATTTTTATATGGTATTGAACTACACCGTGGGCGGTAAGCGCAAAACCAAGTGGATACCCACGGGAATGGTGGTGAAAGGCAACAAGAAGAAGGCTGAAGCATTGCTTTGGGAAACCCGACAGACCTATGTACCCGAGGTTGAGGAAGAAGCGGTCGAGCTTTCCGGCGAGATTATGTTCGTGGACTTTCTCGCAATGTGGCTTGAAATAGCCAAGAGCACAATCAAACTCACTACATACGCTTCTTATGCGGAAATGACGAATAAAATCATCATTCCTTATTTCAAGCCGTTGAAGCGTAGGCTCACCGAGGTAACGGCTGCTGATATTCAAAAATTCTACCTCGTTCAGCTTGAAAGAGTATCGGCTAACTCGGTCATCCACTATCACGCAATCATTCACAGAGCTATGAAATATGCGGTCAAAACAGACTTGATTATTTCCAACCCCGTGGATAAGGTGGACAGACCGAAGAAGAACGAATTTCAAGGCAGCTTCTACACCGAGGACGAGATACAAGACTTGTTTGAGGTGGCGAGAGGAACGAAGCTTGAATTGCCAATCGTATTGGCAGCTTTCTACGGACTTCGCCGTAGTGAGGTTCTCGGACTCAAATGGGATGCTATCGACTTTCAGCAGAATACCATCACCATCAAGCACACACTTACATCTTGCAAAATCGACGGCAAGAAGGTAGAAGTGGCGACCGACACGACGAAAACCAAGTCGAGCCGCAGAACACTCCCTTTGATACCTCAATTCAGAGCGTTGCTTTTGCAAAGATGGGAGATGCAGGAAGAATACAAAAGAGTATGTGGTAGCTGCTACAATACGAAATATCTTGAATATATCTGCGTCGATGAAATGGGCAATATCATTCCACCAAACTATTTGAGCGAAGCCTTCCCGAAGCTCCTTGCACGTCACGGTATGCGGCATATCAGATTTCACGATCTCCGTCACACCTGCGCGTCGATGCTTCTAAAGAACGGTGTACCGATGAAGCAAATTCAAGAATGGCTTGGACACTCTGATTTCAGTACGACAGCAAACATCTATGCACACTTAGACTACAACTCCAAACTCAACTCCGCCGAAGCTATGGTGACGGGAATGAGGGCGGCTCTGACCACGGTTTCATAAGTCAAAAAAGGCGAAAAAATGAGCCTGCAAATTGACTTTGCAGGCTCGGTGTGGCGGAGAGAGAGGGATTCGAACCCTCGTGAGATTGCTCTCAAACGCATTTCGAGTGCGCCCCGTTATGACCACTTCGATATCTCTCCGTGTTTATTTTAGCTCTCTACTGTTCTTACTCAACCTTGGAAATTGGAGAGAACAGTAGGAGAGAACTAACGTATTAAGTTTTATTTGAACTGCGGAAAACCCTTATAAATCAAGGGATTTAAGGTGGGAGGTTCCAAAGTGACTACAAAATTTCGAGTCAGCCCCGTTATGACCACTTCGATATCTCTCCATAATTATGATGCACGGCTTACAAAGTAAAACGCAGGGTGTGGGTATTCTCGCCATAGACGAGATAACTCTCCTTGATGCATGCAGTGCATATTCAATTTTACCGTCGCTTTGCGACTTATGTATTATATCATATATTTTTTGAAAATGCAATAGCAAATCAAAAATTATTTTGCAAAGATTTTGAGGATGTTGAAAAAAGCGGGGGCTTTTAATAAAGCCCCCGAAATGCTTGTCATTCCGCCTTTTTCGTTGTATAAACAAGCGGTATATTATAGGTGTCCTCGTAGATCTGCTTCCATGTCTCGTAATTTTTTGCCATCATCTCTGCCGTGTTCTCGCGAACAGTTTTGTTGGCGTCGGGATAAATGGGAGCGGAAATATGGATGGTATATTCCTGTATGGGGAAGCCGTCATCGCCGATGCGGTCGCTGTCCTGCATTGTGATAAAGCAGGGAAGCACGGGTACGTTATTTTTCGCAGCCATATAAAAGCCACCTTCTTTCAGGGGCTTGGGCTTGCGGTAGTTCCACCACATGCTCTGCTCGGGATAGATCAGTATAAAATGTCCGTCGGAGAGAAGCTTGTCTGCTGCCTTTGAGAACTCACGCATAGTGCGGGAATTTGACGAGAGGGGAAGGGTGTTGCAATTTCTCATAAGATATCCGAAAAATCCCGGGAAGGAGGTGTAGTTGCCCTCTCGGATGACTCGGAAAAACTTGCGGTCCTTTTGTTCTGCGGCTTCGTATGCCATCTGTATTGCAAAGCTATCATACGCGTTGAAATGGTTGCAGGTTATCATCGCACCGGACTCAAGGTTTTTGAAATGCTCAACACCTATTATGTCCTTAACGACGAGCGTGCCGTCATCAAGTATTGAATTGAGGTATTTTCTCGCCTGCTCAAACGCAAGCCTTGATGCAATTTTCGTGGACAGCTTTTCCTGCGTGAAGTCAACCTCTCCGGGCATTATGGTGCGTCCGGGAGGGTCGTTTTCAACGTCCTCGTCAAATTTGCCATCAAGCTCATACTGTTCTATTTTCTCAAGTATCGCTCTGCGGTCCTCGTTGCAATTCTGTTTTTTCTGACGCATTACAAAGGTATCGTCGCGCTGAGATTCACGGATAGCGGTCTTAAGAAGTCTGTCGCAGGAAATACGGTCGCGCTCCTTTTCTGCGTCCGTGTAGGAGTTGAGAATGTGTAGGATGTCATTATATACAGAGGTCTTTTCCGCGTATTTCCAGAACAGCTCACCGTATCTGCAATCATTATAATGCCAGGGCTTTGACGTCATAATATAGTGTATCACCTTGAATTCCTCGCAGGAGAAAGGGATATCGCCGAATATTTCAGTGTTCCAGCGTTGGTCAAGCCAAAGGACCTTGTCCTTACATATGACGTTGAGATAGTCCTCGTCCTGTGTTACAACGAAGTTATACATAGGCAACAGCTCGATGAATTTGTCAAGCACTTTTTGTTCTCTGAACTGCTTGCAGTTTATAAGCATAAGTCCCGCATTGAAGAAGCTGTTTCTGTCAACTCCGACTACTCTTTCGGCATACGTGCCGTAGCCGTCCACCTGTACCATAGCCTGCTCGTGACACGCTCCTATATAATTATCGCCAAGCTCGTGAGCATACAGCTCGGAAATGTCGCCCTGAACTATGGTGTCACTGTCGATATATATAGCCTTGTCATATTCGGGGAACATTTCGGCTATGAAAAATCTGTAATATGTAGTTTTCGAATAATAGTCACGCAAGGGAAGTCGGGTCTTCATAAGATCCAGGTAGCTTTCGGTATCGTCAAAGCTTATCCTGAAATTTTCGTTTTCGAGCGCCAAGGTCTTTTCTCGCATCTCGTCGCTTACCGTGGTTATAAGGATATGTACGTCGTATATATAGTCCTTTGATGCGTTTTCTATCATTGAAGTGAGGGACACTATCGTAAATTTTACGAAAGCATCATCACACGCGTAAAATATCGGTATTACCTTTTTGTCATTCATAATATAGTTGTCCTTTGTTGCTGTATTTATCTTATGTGCGAAGGGTGAGCCCAAAGGAGCTCGCCTGACACGGGAAAAATGCCGCCGTTAAATTATATTATACATTTTCATGTTAAGCTTGTTTTAACTTTATGAGCAATTTGCGGATCTTTCAAAATCCCGTATTTTCTGCTGAGGTTGAAAAAAACACGAAATGTGGTTTTCAATACCGCATTTGATTTTACCATAATATGACGTTTTTGTCAAGAGCTTTTGCATATATTTTGAGACGATGCGATATTTGGCGCCAAATTTGAGAATGATTCTCAAAAGCTGTTGACAATCAGGGCGGTATATGGTATAATCTTTGTGGTTTTGAGAATGATTCTCATTTTTGCTTGTTCAAAAGGAGATAAATATGTCAAAAAAATATAAAACACAAGGAAAAAGCAAGCTTGAGGAGTTTTTGTGCGCCCATCCCGACACACATTATACAGTTGACGAGGTGTGTCTTGCGGTAAACGGAAGCCTGAACGCCAAAAGCTCGATATACAGAAATCTATCTGTCCTTTGCGAGCGCGGATACGTGCGCAAGTTTAAGGAGGAGGGAAAGGCGTGCTCCGTGTACCAATATATAGGTAAAAAAAGCTCGTGCAGCGATCATTTTCACTTAAAGTGTATTGAGTGCGGTCATCTTGAGCATCTGGAGTGCTACGTTGGGGACGATTTGTGCCGTCACATAGGAGAGCATCACGGATTCTGTATCGATAGCGGAAGAAGTATTCTTTACGGTGTGTGCGCGGCTTGCCGTGATGGTAAGAAGAAAAAAATAACCGTTTGAGGTGAGAGAGTTGAGAAAAATATCAATTACTTTGATCTTTGCTTTGCTCCTGCCTTGCCTGTTGCTTTCGTCCTGCGCGCAAAAGCCGAATTCTGACGACGGAAAATTCACAGTCGTTTGCTCAATATTTCCGCAATATGATTTTTGCCGCATTATAACGGGCGGTGAGGACGAGGTCATACTGCTGCAGGAGAACGGAGTGGATATGCACTCCTACGAGCCGACGTCAAGGGATATTCTGACGATCGCCAAGGCAGATATGCTGGTATATACGGGCGGTGCTTCGGACGCATGGGTAGAGGGTGTTATTCATTCGGCGGATAATGAAAATATAATAACAGTGTCGCTATTTGACTACGCGGAGCTTTTGTGCGCGAGTGACCTTGAGGCAGAGCATCATCATGATCACGGTCATGGGGACGGTGAGGCGTGCGAGGAATATGACGAGCACGTGTGGACGTCGCCGAAAAACGTCATAAAAATTGTTGAGGGGCTTTGTGAGGAGCTTTGCAGAGCAAATCCTGACGGTGGCGAGCGATACCGCAAAAACACTTCAGAATATATAGAAAAATTACAGGCGCTCGACTCAGTCTACGAGCAGTTTTTCTCGTATGCGGAGCCCACGCTCATAGTCGCGGACAGATTTCCATTCCTTTATCTCGCGCACGATTATGACGTAAATTATCACGCGGCGTTTTCGGGCTGCTCGTCCGAGACGGGTGCGTCATTTGAGGTGGTGCTGTCTCTCATAGATGAGGTCAGAGAGTGCGGAGCATCTGTGGTATTTGACACAGACAACTCAGGCTCGGACGTGGCAAAAAGAGTTGCCGCCGAGTGCGGAGCAGAGATAAAAACCCTGTATTCCTGCCAAAGCGTGACAAGGGCTCAGCTGGAGTGCGGAGAATCGTATATATCCTTTATGGAGAAAAATCTTGAAACCTTGAGGGAGGCTTACAAAGATGTCAATTCTTAAACAAAAAGCCTTGAAGAGCAAGGTGGATAGAAAAACCGAAAAGACCCTGCCACCCGTTGGCGCGTGGGGCAATTACAGAAGGAGCAATCGCACGCGAGTATCAGACAGCGAGCGAGAAAAGAAGCTGTTGCTGGACATTTCCGATCTGACGCTTGCATATGAGGGCAGGACGGTCATTTCAGAGCTTTCATTTCAAGTCCATAGCGGGGACTATGTTTGTATTATAGGCGAGAACGGAAGTGGAAAGACTACGCTTCTCAACGCGCTGTTGGGACTTAAAAAGCCAAGCGGCGGCAAAATAGAGCTATGCGATCTTAAGCGAAGCGAGATAGGAGTGCTCCCGCAGAAGACACCCGTTCAGAACGACTTTCCCGCGCTTGTGTCTGAGATAGTGCTATCCGGGCGCGTGGGTAAAAAGACGGGGGTTGCCTTCTATAACCGACAGGACAAAAAAATCGCATTTGAAAACATGGAAAAGCTTGGTATCACGTCCATTGCAAGGCAAAGCTTCCGTGAGCTTTCGGGCGGTCAACAGCAAAGAGTGCTTTTGGCGCGCGCACTTTGCGCGGCTGAAAAGCTTATAGTTCTGGACGAGCCTGCGGCAAGCCTTGATCCCAAGGCAAGCGCGGATATGTACCATCTTATCTCGGACATAAACCGCGGTGAGAATATGGCGGTGATAATGGTCTCGCATGACGTTGATCACGCGCTTGAATATGCCAGCCATATTTTACAGATAAACAAGAGGTCTGTTTTCTTCGGCACAACGGAGGAATACAAGCGAGAGTTCGGCCGACATATATGCACGTGCAAAAACGAGCGTGAGACTGCCTCTTACGGTGACAGTGATGCCTACAGGTTCAAGGGAGGTGAGGCTGATGCTTAAGATCCACCTTCCCGAGAATATTTTTGAGACGCTCAAGGAATATTTTTCATTTGACTTTGTGTGGTATGCGCTTATAGTAGCGATACTTGTGTCTCTTTGCTCGGCGCTGCTTGGTGTGTCACTTGTACTGAAAAGATACTCGATGATAGGAGACGGACTTTCCCACGTCGCATTCGGAGCGGGGGCTATAGCGGCAATACTCGGCGTGACTGACAATATGCTTGTCGTCCTGCCTATAACAGTGGTAGTTGCGATAATTCTGCTCAAGACAAGCTCCGAGGGCAAGATAAAGGGAGACGCGGCGATAGCTATGCTGTCGGTCGGCGCGCTTTCGGTGGGATATTTGCTGCTGAATATCACAAATACAACGTCCTCAAATCTGAGCGGAGACGTCTGCACCTCGCTTTTTGGCTCGACGTCAATTCTGGCGCTTGATACGGCTGACGTTATATCCTGCATAGTACTTTCGCTTATAGTGATAGCGGTATTCTTTGTCTTTTACAACAAGATATTTTCAGTCACGTTTGACGAGAGATTTTCCACTGCGACGGGAACAAAAACACAGCTCTACAATCTGCTTATTGCCGCAGTGACTGCCACGGTCATAGTCGTGGGAATGAAGCTTGTGGGCGCGCTTCTTGTGTCCGCTCTCATAATTTTCCCCGCGCTCTCGGCGATGAGAGTGTGCAAGAGCTTTAAGGGTGTTATCGGGGTAGCGGCAATTATCTCGGTGGCATGCTCGGGCGTAGGAGCTTTGTGCGCGGTGCTTATCGGCACGCCCGTGGGCGCGAGCATTGTGGTAATAAACATTATAATTTTCGGCATTTTCGCCCTTGTCGGAAAAATTAAAGGTAGATAATTAAAGATAATAAATTTAAGGAGAAATAAAATGACATACGACGTAATAATTATCGGCGCGGGACCCGGCGGAATATTTTCCGCATACGAGCTTGTAAAGCTTAACAAGAACTTAAAGATCGCGGTTTTCGAGGCAGGACACGCACTCTCAAAGCGTAAGTGCCCCATCGACGGCAAAAAAATTAAGACCTGTATCGGCTGTAAGTCCTGCTCCATAATGAGCGGATTTGGCGGCGCGGGCGCGTTTTCTGACGGAAAATACAATATAACCAACGACTTCGGCGGTACGCTTTATCAGTACATCGGCAAGGACGAGGCGCTTGATCTTATGAAATACGTCGACGACATAAATATGGCGTACGGCGGAGAGGGAACAAAGCTTTATTCTACCGCAAATACAAAGATAAAGACCGAGTGCATACGCAACGACCTGCATCTGCTTGACGCGTCGGTACGTCATCTCGGTACGGATATAAACTATATCGTTCTTGAAAACCTCTACGATTTTCTTAAGGACAAGGTAGAGTTTTATTTCGACACCCCCGTGGAGAAGGTTGAAAAGCTTGATGGCGGTTATAAGATAACAAGCGCCAAGGGTGAATATGAGTGTGACAAATGTATAATTTCCGTCGGCAGAAGCGGAAGCAAATGGATGGAAAAGGTCTGCGGCGAGCTTGATATTCCCGTAAAGTCCAATCGCGTAGATATTGGTGTGCGCGTTGAGCTTCCCGCGGAGGTGTTCGCTCATCTGACCGACGAGCTTTACGAGAGCAAGATAGTTTACCGCACACCCAAGTATGAGGACAAGGTGCGTACCTTCTGTATGAACCCCAAGGGAGCGGTGGTTAACGAGAATACTAACGGCATTATTACAGTTAACGGACACAGCTACGAGGACCCCGCAAAGCAGACAAAGAATACAAACTTTGCGTTGCTCGTCGCAAAGCATTTCTCCGAGCCCTTCAAGGATTCCAACGGCTACGGCGAGTCTATCGCGCGACTGAGCAATATGCTCGGCGGCGGAGTAATTTTGCAGAGATTCGGTGACCTTATAAGAGGTCAGCGCTCCACACCCCAGAGAATCAAGGAGTCATTCGTGACACCCACCCTGAACGCTACCCCCGGTGACCTCAGCCTCGTGCTCCCCAAGAGAATACTTGACGGAATTATTGAGATGATATATGCGCTTGACAAGGTCGCGCCCGGCACGGCGAATGACGACACCTTGCTTTACGGCGTTGAGGTCAAGTTCTACAATATGGAGGTCGAGGTCGACGAGCATCTTCGCGCCATGGATAACCTTTACGTTATCGGCGACGGAAGCGGAATCACCCACTCGCTCTCCCATGCCTCCGCCAGCGGAGTTTACGTCGCAAGAGAGATTTGTAAATAAGGCATTAAGAAAAGAGCCACAATGGGCGCTTTCCATAAAGCAGGTTTATCTGCCGACAAACAAAAGGAGTACGAGCATTTTGTTCGTACTCCTTTTCACACACCTTGCCTTGAAAGGTATAGTGTGTTACACCTTTCAGGCGTACTGTCGGGCGGCAATGAGCCTCCCTTGTGCAAAGGGAGGTGGCACGGCTTGCCGTGACGGAGGGATTGTAATCGGTTATATTTACATAAAAAACAATCCCTCAGCCGCCATCGGCGTCAGCTCCCTTTACACAAGGGAGCCTTTTTTTATGTCCATCTATGACTTGTTAATTTTCCTGACAAGCACTGCATAAAAGCTACGCTCCGTACGAGATGGGGCGAGAATCAAAACCTTATTGGGTAATCACCATAGCCCATACAACACGAAATACCTTTTAAGGAATAGCGTTGCATTTCAAGTGTTGCAAAAAGAATACACAGACAAGTATGATACATATTGTTGATCTCATAGGTGAATCCTAAAGACTTGTGCTTGGATTTCTTTTCAATTACAATGTTAACATCAATCAACTCATCAAGAGCTGACCTTAAGGTATTTTCCTCAAAACTCAATTTTTCTTTCATTTCTCCAAAGCTGATGTCGCTCATGGATATGATAGCCAAGCAAACGAGGATGTTGTTTTTCTTTGAAAGTGTGGGTAGAATTGCTTGTGCAAACTCCACCGTCTCTAAGTCGGAGGCCAAGCGGTCTTAGGAAGACAATGTCATAAATCAACTCCTTGGCTCACAGAA
>JAZQKI010000035.1:0-7115 GCA_045542075.1 Eubacteriales bacterium | reverse complement strand
ATACCGAGAAGAGCGTTGGAGAATGCCATACCAGCAAGGCACTGCGCGTTATGCATAGAAGCGCGCTTGGTCATATCTCCGTTGTAAGAGTCAACGAGGTCCTTCTGGATCATCGTGATAGCAAAAATAGCGAGAGGATCGGTGTACTCGCAGTTGCAAGTGGAGACATACGCCTCAACTGCGTGAGTCATAGCATCCATACCTGTGTGAGCAACAAGCTTCTGGGGCATTGTCTCAGCAAGTTCAGGGTCAACGATAGCAACGTCGGGAGTGATCTCGAAGTCTGCAAGAGGATACTTGATGCCCTTGTCATAGTCTGTGATTACAGAGAAAGCTGTAACCTCGGTAGCAGTACCGGATGTGGAGGGGATAGCTACGAATTTAGCCTTCTTACGAAGCTCGGGAATACCGAAAACAACGCACATCTCCTCAAAAGTGATCTCGGGATACTCGTACTTGATCCACATAGCCTTGGCAGCGTCGATAGGCGAGCCGCCGCCCATAGCAACGATCCAGTCGGGCTGGAACTCAGCCATAACTGCTGCGCCGTTCATAACTGTAGTGACGGAGGGGTCGGGCTCAACGCCTTCAATAATTTTAACCTCCATGCCTGCTTCCTTGAGATAGTTCTCAGCCTTCTGGAGGAAGCCGTTCTTCTTCATTGCGCTTCCGCCGACAACGATAACGGCCTTGCTACCCTTAAGGTTCTTAAGATTTTCCATTGCGCCCTTGCCGTGATAAAGGTCGCGGGGGAGTGTAAATCTTGCCATTTGTTTATTTCTCCTTTTTTATTATTTTTTAGCGACTACATTATATCATTTCTCAAGGTGTTTTTCAACCACCATGTTAAAAAATTCACAATCAAAATGTAAAATCGTTATAATCACCAAATACATAGTATCTTTCCTTATATATATTCCATAAAATTTTTGAAATCAGGAGCAACAGATCATATGTAATAATTTTTGAGCAGAGCTTTATTAATTTTGCGCATAAAACAAGGCAGGGAAACCTGCCTTGTTTTATATAAGTCCCAACTTAGTAAACGCATTATAGATGCCGTTATCGTTCACATCGGTCGTGACAAGGTTTGCCAACGCCTTTACGTCGTCCGAGGCGTTGCCCATAGCCACTCCGATATTGGCAAACTCTATCATCTCAAGGTCATTGCCGCTATCACCAAACGCGATAGTGTCACACAGAGGCGCGCCGACTATCTCCATAAATTTCTTAATTCCGCTTGCCTTGGTTATGCCGTCGAAGTTGACCTCGCCATAATATGTCTCGCGCTTGCCGTCGGGGGCTTTGCCGAGGCTGTAGGTGACCACCTTGAAATAATCACCGAGCAGGCTTGACATTTCCTTTATTCCGTAAGGTGAGTGATAATACGCAAGCTTTTCAATGTTGGTGTGCGCCTTGGGGTTTTCTGTGGTTACAGCATTACCGATGACACTCTCAATAAGCTCGGGCGTGCTTCCGCGCTCCACCATAAAATTGCGGATCTTCGCGAGATCGTCAGGCTCCACATATAGAGCGTCCTTTGTCTGCAAGCAGTAATACATACCCTGGCTGTGAAAAAAGTCTATAATAAAGCTCAGTTTTTCGGGAGCGCAGTAGGAGGAGAATATCTCCTTGCCCTGATATTCAAGATATGCGCCGCAGCAGCACAGAAGTCCGTCAAATTCCACTGCTTCAAGTAGCTGGGGATATATCTGCGACTTCTGTCTGCCCGTTGCGATTATTATTTTGTGTCCGTTTTGTTGCGCTTCCTTAAGCGCTGCGACAGTTGACTGCGTGATTACGCCTTCAAAGTTTACAAGCGTACCGTCAACGTCAAGGAAGATATATTTTGTATTCATTGTCTTGTCCCTCGCCCTCGGAGGCATATCTGCGCGGGGGCTAAATTTTGATTGTTTCTATTGAATTATATCAAAATCTTTCATCAATGTCAAGACGGGTGATGCAATTAGTCAGATTTACTCCTGGCTATTCTTCTGCTCCGCTTCAAGTCTTTTTTTGCGATTTCTCTTTTTTATAGATTTAATAAGGATGATAATTCCCGCAGCGATAATGCCGCCTGTGATAATGAAGGGCAGGCAAGCGACGAAAGCGATAGCAAGAGCTGAGCAGACGTCACCAAATACCTCCCAGCCGTCCTTGAACGCGCCGCTTATCTTATCTCCAAATGTCTCCTTAACTTCAACGTATTCCTCGACCTCGCGGATGCTCAGATATACTGTGGAGTATGCTATCTTGCTGTCGTAAAGACGGATCTGTGTTTCGTATGCCTCTATCTCCGCAATTACGTTATAGAGCTTATCCTGAATTTCAATAAGATATCCGATATTTCCGTAGTCGGTGTACTCCTCGTAAAGCTTTGTAAGAGCTTCTTTTTCCATCTCGAGTACTTCAATGCGGGATTTTATATCGTAATATGTGTTCGTAACCTCGTCGGAGTTGCTTGAGGAGGATGTGACCTTGAGTATTTCGTCCACGCCGTCGTTGAATCCGTCAAGATTTTCAGCGGGAATACGGATCGTGTAGTCTGCATAGCGCGAGCCGCCCTTGCTGTTTACGCCGTGACCTGATACGGATGAGCTTTCAATGTATCCGCCGAGCCTGTCGCAAAGCTCCTCAACGAGCGTCACTGACTCCTCAAAGTTCAGAGTCTGCGCGGAAATGCGGACGGTCTTTATTATTTTTCTCTCATATTCCGAGGGGTCCTTGATGCTTGAACCGATGTTGACGTCAATAGAATCAGATGCGCCGGGCTTTTCGGAAGCCTCGGGAGCCATCTCCATGCCGCCCATATAGGCGTCATTCTTGTTGGAGGCACTGTCGCAGGATGTCATCGTAAATGCGATAGCCATAACGAGTATAAGACATAAAGCTAAAATTTTGATTTTCTTCATATCAGTTCCTTTCCGTCGCAAAAAAGCGACCTTATAAGCAGATTTCCGGAGCTTTTTGCCCCTTCTACTTATAAGGTCGCTAAATTATTTATTAGGTTACAGAATTTTTTTGTTTTTTTGAAATTATTTTATCCGAGCTTTGCAAGTGCCGAAAGAACGCCGTCAAGGTTTTCGCGGTACTTGGCAAGCTTTGCGCGCTCACCATCAATAACCGCGGCGGGAGCCTTGGAAACAAAGCCCTCATTTGAAAGCTTCTTTTCAATTCTCTCTATCTCGCCGAGAAGCTTTTTGCGCTCGCCCTCAAGTCTTGCCTTTTCCTTTTCAAAGTCGATAATGTCGGAGAGGGGAAGGTAGATCGTGCAGGCGTCGGTGATTATCTGTACCGAATTGTCAGCAGAAACTTCATTTTCGTCAAACTTGTCTGCTACCACAACCTCGGAGGCGGAAGCAAGGCGGCTGAAGAATACAGCGGACTGCTCACCGAAGATGCTCTGATATTTTGTTTCAATATAAACCTTTGCTTTGCGAGAGGGAACAACGTTCATCTCGCTGCGGCGGGTTCTTATAGCCTTGATAGCATCAATTATCTTGCTCATCTCATCAGCCTGCTGAGTGAATGTGAGACACTCACAGAATTTAGGATATTCGGAGATCATGATGCTTTCGCACTCGTGGGGAAGGCTCTGATAAATTTCCTCTGTGATAAAGGGCATGAAAGGATGGAGAAGCTTCAAAATTCCTGTGAGAACGTAAGAAATTACGTTCTGGCAGATAATATTTGCCTCTGTTTCCTTGTCGTTGAGTCTTGCCTTTGCAAGCTCGATATACCAGTCACAGAAGATATCCCAGGCAAAGTCGTAGATTGCCGAGAGCGCAACGCCGACCTCAAACTTGTCAAGCGCGCCCACTACGTTCTCTACGAGCTTGTTGTACTCATTGAGTATCCACTTATCCTCAAGCGCAAGCTTGTCGGACTCGGGGAGGACTATCTCATCAATAGTGAGATTCATTCTTACGAATCTCGACGCGTTCCAGAGCTTGTTAGCAAAGTTTCTTGCCGCCTCGATCTTTTCGTCAGAGAATCTCATATCGTTTCCGGGGGAGTTACCCGTTGCGAGCGCAAAGCGGAGAGCATCCGCGCCGTAGGTCTTAATAACCTCAAGGGGATCTATGCCGTTGCCGAGAGACTTGGACATCTTGCGTCCCTGCGCGTCTCTTACGAGTCCGTGAATGAATACGGTAGAGAAGGGCTTTTCTCCCATATGCTCAAGTCCCGAGAATATCATACGCGATACCCAGAACGTGATAATATCATAACCTGTTACAAGAACACTTGTGGGGTAATATTTCTTGAGGTCCTCAGTGGACTCGGGCCAACCGAGAGTAGAGAAGGGCCAGAGCGCGGACGAGAACCACGTGTCAAGCACGTCGGGATCCTGGCGAACAGGCGCGCCGCACTTGGGACAGGTGCAGATGTCGGTCTTGGAAACCGTCATCTCGCCGCATTCGTCGCAATAGAACGCGGGAATTCTGTGTCCCCACCAGAGCTGACGGGAGATACACCAGTCAAGAATATTGTTCATCCAGTTAAAGTAGTTCTTTGAGAAGCGCTCAGGAACGAAGTTGACGTCACCGCACTCAACTGCCTCAATAGCGGGAGCGGCGAGGGGCTTCATTTTAACGAACCACTGGTCACTTGTGAGAGGCTCGACTGTAGTGCCGCAACGGTAGCAAACGCCAACGTTGTGATCGTGGGGCTCAACCTTAACAAGATAACCCTCAGCCTCAAGGTCTGCAACGAGAGCCTTGCGGCATTCGTACCTGTCCATACCCTCGTACTTGCCCGCGCCTGAATTCATGGTCGCGTCGTCGTTCATAACCTTGATCTGCTCAAGGTTGTGTCTCTGACCTACCATAAAGTCGTTGGGGTCGTGTGCGGGAGTGATCTTAACGCAGCCCGTACCGAAGCCGATCTCAACGTAATCGTCTGCGATCACGGGAATTTCTCTGTTAACTATAGGAAGAAGAACCTTCTTGCCGATAAGGTGCTTGGTCTTTTCGTCCTCGGGATTTACTGCGACAGCGGTATCACCGAACATTGTCTCGGGACGTGTGGTCGCTACCTCAACGTAGCCGTCCTCACCGATAATGGGGTACTTTATGTGCCAGAAAAATCCGGGCTGATCCTTGTACTCAACCTCTGCGTCGGACAGAGCGGTGAGACATCTGGGGCACCAGTTGATAATACGGTGACCGCGATAGATAAGTCCCTTGTCGTAAAGGTTTACAAACACCTCGCGAACTGCCTTTGAGCAGCCCTCGTCCATTGTGAATCTCTGACGTGACCAGTCGCAGGACGCACCGAGCTTTTTGAGCTGACTTGTGATGCGCGCCTCATACGTGTCCTTCCAGCCCCATACGCGCTCAAGGAATTTTTCACGGCCGAGGTCATAACGTGTAAGGCCCTCGTCAACGCGGAGTCTCTCTTCAACCTTTATCTGCGTAGCGATTCCCGCGTGGTCTGTGCCGGGAACCCAGAGTGTGTTGTAGCCCTGCATTCTCTTGTAGCGGACGAGAATGTCCTGCAGAGTCTCGTCAAGCGCGTGACCCATGTGGAGCTGACCTGTGACGTTCGGGGGAGGGATAACTACGGAAAATGCGGGGTTTTCGTTCTTTACGTCAGGCGTAAAGTAACCCTTTTCGCACCAATTTTCATAAATTCTGTCCTCAAACTCGGAGGGAGAATATGTTTTTGGAAGCTCGTTGTAAGAATTCATTTTTTCTCTCCTGTATCTTTGAAATTGATTTTGAAATAAAAAAGCCCCGATATGCACAAAGCACATCAGGACGCATAATAATACACGCGGTACCACCTAATTTATATTTCCTACGTCGTTTGATAAAAATTTCCGAATGCTGTGTCTCTATACGCAAGCGAAGCTTGCTGTCCGCGAACGCGGTTTGACGTAGAGAACTACGCCTGCACCTTGCGTTCTGTGGTGCGCCTTGCCTTCAAAAATTTTTAAGCAAACGGTTATCTGTTAAATGACCGCAGGTAAATATCTCTCTTATGTTATAACGGCACAACCGTCGCGGACTACACAGCATACGCCTTCACCCACACCGCTCACGGACGACTTCAAAGGCTATCCCTGTAGGCTCGCACCGACCGCCCACTCTCTGCAAAGGACTCACAATCTACTACTCCCGCTCAAAGCGTTTGAAAATTTACACTATATTATAACAAATAAAAACAGGCTTGTCAATCATTTTGAAAAAATTATTAACAAAAATCTCGGACATCCGTCCGAGATTTTGATTTTTTAATTATTCAAGGGGTTCAAAATCCGACGCGGGATGCTTGCAGAGAGGACAGATAAAGTCCTCGGGGAGCGTTTCGCCCTCGTAGATATATCCGCATATCTTGCACACGTATCCCTTTGTCTTGGGCTTCTGGGGCTTGGGCTTGACGTTTGCGTGATAGTAGCTGTACGTCATAGTTTCTGCGTTGGAGATCACCTGCGCGTCAACAACCTTGCAGATAAACATAACGTGTGTGTCAAGGTCGATAAACTTCTCGGTTTCAAGAGAAATATACGAGTTTATATACTTGGTTAAATAGCCCAGACCGTTCTTTGAGCGGGGAAGGAACTCGCCGCCGAGCTTGTCCGTGTTTCTGCCGCTTTTGAAGCCGAACTGTTCAAAAATCGAGAATGGAGCGTCAACCGTGAGGCAGTTTATGTTCATCTTACCCGTGTTTTTTACTACCTCGTATGTGTAATTTGATTTGTTTATAGTCACCGCTACTCTCGCGGGCGAGCCTGTGACCTGCATTATGGAGTTGAGGATACAGCCCGTGTCCTTGACGCCGTCGTTAACAGTCACAACGTAAAGACCGTAGCCTATTTTGAATAAAGCCTTGGGATCCATATATTTACCTCCTTGGTGGTTTTAGTTATTGTAGATACATTATACCATAAGCGAGGGAGGTTTGCAAGAGATTTTCAAAAATCCGAAAATTTTTTCAAAAGCCCTTGACAAATGCAATTTTATTTGATATAATACACAAGTCGTCACAAAGCGGCATGCTGGTATGGCTCAGTCGGTATCTTACCACCTTCGGTGGTTTTGCACTACCTCGTTGCGCCACACCGCTCATACTTCGCTGGTATGGCTCAGTCGGTAGAGCACGTCATTGGTAAT